>JBAVGI010000604.1:0-26047 GCA_049684755.1 Candidatus Sulfotelmatobacter sp. | reverse complement strand
TGCCATTGGGCGAACACGGTTGCGCTGTTTGTGATGGTGGGCAGCGGCTTGCAGATCTTTCGGGCATTTCCCAGCTTCGGGGCGAAGATTCCGCAGAAGGATTTGCTGCACTGGCCGAGAGCGTTCGCCATTGGCGGATGGCTGGGCGGCGCGCTGCAGTGGCACCTCACCTTCATGTGGATTTACATGGGAACTGGCGCGTTGTATTTGGGATATCAGTTATTCAGCGGGAACTATAAGCAGGTCTTGTTCGTGCCGCGCGATATCACGGGGGTGTGGCCGATGGTGAAATATTACTTTCTATTTGGAGAGAAGCCGCCGGCGCGGGAAGCTTACAACCCGCTGCAGAAGCAGGCTTATACCGCGGCGATTGGGCTGGGAGTGTTATCAGTACTGACAGGGCTGGTGGTATGGAAGCCGATTCAGTTTTCCTGGCTGGCGTGGGTGATGGGAGGGTTTCATTACGCGCGCATCTGGCATTTCGCGGTGATGTGGGCGATTTTGTTTTTTGTGCTGGGACATCTGGTGATGGTGATTCTTCACGGGTGGGGGAATTTTGTTTCCATGGTGACGGGGTGGAAAAAAGATCCGGAGTACTAGGGCGATTGATGATTGGTGATTGCTGATTTCTGATTGAAAAGCCCAAGTACTCTGCCGCCCTGGTTTTTAATCAGCAATCAGCAATCATCAATTAACAATGTGGTCATTGCAATCTCAATGTCCGAAACAGAGATGGCGTTCAATAGTCCGGTGCAGACTGGCGCGCGGGAGCGGGAGCTTATCTCCAGCGTGCAGCGCGGGCAGCGGGAATTGTTTTATGAGTTGGTGCGGCCTTATGAACGGCGGGTGTACGCCGCGGCGCTGGCGATTCTGCGCAATGAGCAGGATGCCGAAGATGCGGCGCAGGAGGCGATGCTGAAGGCGTTCAAGAATATCGGACAATTCCGCGCCGAAGCTCGCTTCAGTACCTGGCTGATTCAGATCACGGTGAACGAGGCCCTGATGCGCCGGCGAAGGGAGCGAACTGTGCAGATGGAAGGCATCGATGATCGCCGAGATGAAGAAAGTGAATATGCGCCTAGGGATTTTGCCGACTGGCGGGAGATTCCGTCAGAAGCACTGGAGCGCAAAGAAGTGCGGGAGCGGTTGGCGGAAGCCCTGGCCACGCTGGACCGAAAGTATCGCGAGGTATTCGTGCTGCGCGATATGGAGCATTTGAATATTCAGGAGACGGCGGAGGCGTTGGGAATTACGGTTGCTTCGGTGAAGACGCGGCTGTTGCGGGCGCGGCTGATGCTGCGCGATCTGCTGGCCGCCGGATGGGAGCAGGGCTGGTTCAGCCGACTGCCATTCGAGAAGGGGAACAAGCCATGGTAGATGGAGGAAATACGAATCGCGAAGCAGTGAACTGCGAACAGGCGTGGAGAGAGATTTCGAATTACGTGGATGGAGAGGTGGACGCGGGGCTGCGCTCGGCGATGGACGAACATTTTCGTACTTGTAAGCGGTGTTCGTCGGTGCTGGCGGGAACGCGGAATGTGGTTGCGCTGTATGGCGATGAGCGCATGTTGGAAGTGCCGGCGGGATTCAGCCAGCGCTTGGAAAAGCGGCTGGGACGGCTGGAGCAGAGTGCGGCTTCGAGGGGATCGCGGTGGTCGAGTTTGTCTGCGTGGTTAGTTCCGCTGGCTGCGATCGCTTTGTTCACCGGGGCATTGGCGCTGGTGGATCAGCTTTCATTCAAGCCGCCTGCGAAGTCGATACTGGCGGAGCCGGGGCGCGACATTCCTCCAGACATGCTGGTGGTGGTTTCGGATGGATCGAAGGTATTCCACGTGGCGGGATGTCCTTACATTCACGACAAGGCTACGGAGCGGACCATTACGGCCAAGCAGGCGATGCAGGATGGGTATGTGCCGTGTTCGCGGTGCTTGCGGCAGTATTTGAAGACGGGAGTCACGGCGCCGAGCGATGACGATGAGGCGAGTGCTGAGGCGGATGAAGGGCAGGGGGAAGTGGTTGGTGCGCTGGGGCATTAGAAGTTGAGAAGGCTTTATCGTGGAAGATCGAGAGGCGCGGACCCGATGGTCCGCGCCTTATGCAGGGACGGACCCTAGTTCTGCTTCATCTGATCGTTCTTCATACTGTCGTCTTTCTTCATGCTGTCGTCTGTCTTCGTTGCGGTTTTCTTCGCCTTCGTCTTCTTGGTTTTCTTGGTGTCGTCTTTCTTCATGGAATCGTTTTTCATCGAATCATCTTTTTTCATGGTGTCTTGCTTGGAGCTGTCCTGGCTCATCGAATCCTGCTTCATGGAATCCTGGGCGAAGGCGGACAGGGAGGCCGTCAAAATACACGCGAGCGCGAAACTGCCGAAAATGTTTTTCATTGTTTTCTCCTTGAGATGAGGATTGAGTTTGATCGTCCGGCAGGATTTACCTGCTGGCTTTGATGGGATGTGCGGGGCGTTCGGAAGTTACACGCGCCTCAGCTGCTAAAGCCGCTTTTCATTTTGAATCTTTTAACGGCGCGCCCGAAGGAGCGCCCTTTCAAAGCAGCTTGTAAACTTGATTTCAAGTCGTCGATGAATTGCGATCAGCAGGTGAGTTGGTCGCGCGAAATCTTAAGACCGTTCAAGTTCCCTAATGCCGTCACCGCAATCGATTCGGTTTTGAAGAATTCCTGGGCCAGAGTTTGCAGGTCTTCCGCGGTGACGGCTTCGATTTTTTCGATGAGCTCGTCGAGGTCCTGGAAGTGGTCGAAATACATTTCCTGGCGGGCGAGGTTCGACATGCGGGCCGTGCTCGATTCCAGCGACAGCATCAGGCTGCCTTTGAGCTGATCTTTCGAACGGCGTAATTCTTCTTCCGGGACTGGTTTATTCTTCAGATCGCGAAATTCGTTGATCACCGACTTCACGACTTTTGCGGCCGAGGCAAGCGAAGTACCGGCGTAGACGGCCATGCATCCGGTATCGCGGTAGGGATTGAGGTCGCTGTAAATCGAATAGGCGAGGCCTTGGCGCTCGCGGATATTCTGGAAGAGGCGTGAACTCATGCCTCCGCCAAGCAGGGTATTGAGAATGTAACCGGCGTGGCGCTTTTCATGCGCGATGGGATAGGCGGGGACGCCGATGCAAAGCTGTACTTGTTCGAGCGCTTTCTTGTTACGCAGCACGATGCGGGGAACGATTTTTGGTTCGGCGGAGTGGAATCCGTTTTTCGCCGGCTTGAGATGCTCGAAGTGTTTCACGACGAGATCGACGAAGTGGTCGTGATCGAGATGTCCGGCGGCGGCTACGATGATGTTGCCGGGGGCGAAGCGGTGACTATAGGTCTCAAGCACGGATTCACGCTCAAATTTCTTGACGGTTTCTTTTGTGCCTAAGATCGGCTTGCCCAGAGGATGATCTTTCCAGAAATTCTGGGTGAAGATTTCATGGACGAGGTAGTCGGGATTGTCTTCGTCCATTTTGATTTCTTCGAGGATTACGCCACGCTCGCGGGCGATGTCTTCGGCGGTGAACGTGGGATGCAAAACGAGGTCGGTAAGAATTTCAAGTGCGACGGGAACATTTTCGTCGAGCACCTTTACGTTGAAGCAGATGCATTCTTTGGAGGTGAAGGCGTCCATGTTGCCGCCGATGGAATCGACCTGACGGGCGATCTCCTCCGCAGTGCGGTGCTTGGTGCCTTTGAAAACCATGTGCTCGATGAAATGGGAGATGCCGTTCGATTGAGGTGTTTCGTCGCGCGAACCGGTTTCGAGCCAAATGCCGATGGAGGCGGAGCGGATGTGTTCCATCTGCTCTGTGATTACGGTGAGGCCGTGGGGCAACACTTGACGACGAATATTGCGGACTTCTTTTACCATGGTTATATCAGTGCCAATCTTCTGATGCTGTAGGAATCAAATAGAGGAGGAAACAGTCAATTAGAGTGCAAAAGTTCCCCAAAAGTACCTTACTATTCTTACATAGATCGCGGGGGCCGATGTCGCCACTCCATTAAATTGGATATCGTGCTTATTATCATATGGTTACAATGAACCATTGGCACTGTTAAATGACGATGACTAAACGTGAAACATCATCGCTGCTGGGGATGGACCGTGAGGAGTTGGCTGTTTTGGCCACCGATGCGGGCCAGCCGGGCTATCGAGCCAAGCAAATTATGGATGCGGTGTACCGGCAACGGGTGGAATCGTTGGCGGAGATTTCCACATTGCCGTTGGAGTTTCGAGAGCGGCTGGAGCAGAGCGGGGTTACGGTTGGGGCGGCGCGGATTGAGAATAAGTTTGTTTCGAATGATGGGACGGTGCGGTATTTGATTGGATTTGCGGATGGGCAGACGGTGGAGACGGTTTGGATGCCGGAAGGGGATGGTGGAGAAGCGGAGGATGGGAGCCAGGCGGGCGAGGAGGCGGAGGTTGCAGCTGCCTCAGGGGCTAAAGCCCGTTCTGAAAACGAGGAGCAAATCGCAGCGCTGAAGCGCAGCGCCACCCAAAATCGCACCGGCGCCCGAAATCGCACCGGCGCCATGAATTCCAGCGGCTTGCAAAAATCCAAATGGCAAAATCCTGGGCGATCGACGATTTGCATTTCCAGTCAGGTGGGGTGTGCGGTGGATTGCCAGTTTTGCCTGACAGCCCTGCTCGGAGTAAAGCGCAATCTGACGGCGGGCGAGATTGTGGGGCAGGTTTGTGCGGTGCTCAAAGATCAAAACGTTTCGCCGCCCGAGGACCGTATCAACCTGGTTTTTATGGGAATGGGCGAGCCATTTCTGAATTACGAAAATTTCGTGAAAGCGTCGCGGTTGTTGGTGGAGTGCGTTGGGATTGCAGAGCGGAGGATGACGGTGTCGACAGCGGGGATTGTGCCGCGCATTCATGACTTTGGCGGGGAGACGATTCGGCCGAAGCTGGCGATTTCTTTGAACGCATCGAACGACGCGCTGCGCACGCGGCTGATGCCGCTGAATAAAAAGTGGAATCTGGAAATGCTGATTGCGGCAGCGCGCGAGTTTCCTTTACGTACGCGGGAATGGATCACGTTTGAATATGTGCTGCTTGGCGGGGAGAACGATGAACCGGGGAATGCGCGGGAAGTTGCGGAGTTGTTGCGCGGGCTGCGCTGCAAGGTGAATCTGATTGCTCTGAATCCGGGGCCGGGAATTGATTTTACGACTCCGAGTGCGGAGCGGGTGATCGCATTTCAAGATATTCTGCGCGGCGCGGGAATTCCGGCGTTTGTGCGGCGTCCGCGAGGGCGGGATATTTATGCGGCGTGCGGCCAGCTTAAGCGAACGGTCGAGGCTCCCACGCCGGCGAGGCAGCTGATGCAGGGGATTTCCGCGTTACCGGCGCCATAACCGGAAGTTCAACGTGAATGCTGGTTGCGGAATTGCCATCGTCCTGCCAGGACAACCGGCCTCGATGCTGTTGCAGAATTCCCTGACACGCACTCAAGTCCAGGCCAGAGATCGGTTGAGTGGAATTCGTAACACCGTTTTCGGTGAGTGCCGTCTGCGCTTCGGCTGTAGATAGTGGGCCGCCGACATCGAAGATGTGGATCGTAACCACTCCCTCTTTGTGTTCCGCGGTGACCATCAGGATGCTTCTGCCTTGACGGCTGAGTGCATGGATCGCGCTGTTGAGAAGCTGCACGGAAATCTGAAGGAGCTGGCTGGAATCTCCCAGCACGCTTGGCAGTTCGGGCTGCAGGGCGGTGCGGAGTTCAACGTTCTGAGTTTTCCACTGGGGCTGCGATAGTTTGACCGCCGTGCGCAGGATGGTATTGATATCCACCGGACCCATGGTGGCGTAGCCGGGCTTGGCAAAACTGATCAGACTAGCGACAAGTGATTTGGTGCGACGAATATGTTGTCCGATCTTTGAAACCAGGTCGTGCTGGTGAGGATCGAGAGACGTATTCAGCAGCAGATCGGAATAACCCATCATGGCGGCGATAGGATTGTTCAGCTCATGTGCGGCGCCGCCCACGAGTTGACCGATGGAGGCCAACTTTTCGGATTCGGTGATCTGCGCCTGCAAACGCTTCAGATTTACGATGGACTCCTGCGACTGGTTGAGCAGGCGTAGCAATTCGCGATCAAGCAAACGCTGGCGCACAAAAACCAGGATGCCCATGAAAAGCGCAGCGCCAAGCGTGAGAACCAGGCGGAAGGAACGGATGCGGGGCGGGATGCCGGAATCCAGCAAAGCCCAGGCGGCAAACAGAGACAAAGAAAAAACCGTGACCATGCCCACGCGCGCCAGCCAGACGCCATGCGAGGCAGAATTTGTGCGGGGGATGGGATGAGGGGCGTCGTCGCGCGACCAGAGGCCGATCACGGTGATCCAGGCCATGGATGCAGTCAGCGGAATATCGTAAAGGCTTCCGCTGTAGTAGGCCTGACGGCCGAGAGCCCAGTTGGCAAAATACGAACTGGCGGCATAGGTGAGGCTAGCGCCGAACAAGTTGGCATAAAGGGTTTTCCAGCCGCCTTTGCTGTTCATCCAAGCTACGAGCAGCGCAATCAGAAACGCAAGTTTTTCGATCAGGTACAGCAGATTCAGATTGTCGTTATAGGCGGTGATATTCGGGACTACATATTGCCAGGCCATCACGGCGAAAATGTAGAGATACATCCACCAAACCATCATCAGGGCAAAATCGAGACGGCGCAGGCGCGGGGAATATTCGTCCGGGGGAGCGTGGGGGCGGAGCGCGAGTGCAGCCATCAGGGGAACGATGTGCAGAAAAAGAATAATGTCGCCGGCGCACAAATCGGGCACATCGGTCCGGAGCCAGACCTCAAAATAGGTCCACATCAGCTGGTAAGAAAACCAGAATGCCATGCCGGTGGCCAGGAGCGCCCAAAACAACCTTAGGCGGCCGTGGGACCGCACTGCGTTGGGAACCAGGGAAAGCGCTGCGGACAGCAGCAAGATGCACTGAATCCAGTCGCTGAAGGCGGTGAGAGCAAAGGAGCGGTGGAGGATGAGCGCAGCGAGGATTAAAGCCGCCAGACAGGCTGCGACAGCTGCGGTCCAGAGTTTGGAGTATGGGCGCAACAAAACAGTCCTCGTTGTTATCTTAGACTTAGATTAGAGAAAACATGGGTTACTGAAGTAATCTGTGGGTGCACGAGGAGAGTCCCGCTGCGAATGCTCACGCTCCCGGAAGAGAGCATTGCTGACTAAAGGATCGCTTGATCCGGACCTTTCTTATCAATAGTATGCGAGACCATAACATGCGAGACAATTTCAATTAAATCTCATCCACGGGCGGGAAGTGAATCGATTGCGGAATCAGACGAATCACCGGTTTCTTGGCAGGCCACAGGCTTCGGCCGATCCCAGCGAGGTTCGGCGGACCGAGCGTTGGCTCGCGACCGCTCGGGTATTTTTGGCCGTTTCGGCTTTGGTCGCGATCCGCATGGACCCGACGGAACTGGGCCACTCCCGTGCGGCCTACGGGCTTTTTGTCTTTTATCTCGCGAATGGAATTCTGGTGTTGATGTTGCTTCGGCGGCGTCAGGAATCAACTCCATCGTTTCGTCTTTTGGTGCATGCAGCCGATATTGTTTGGCCGGCTTTCATCTCACTCTTCGCGGAAGGGCCGAGAAGCCCGTTCTTTCTATTTTTTGTGTTTGTGCTGACGGCGGCGGCTTATCGATGGGGGTTATGGGAGACCTTAAGCACGGCTGCGGCAGAAGTGGTGTTGCTGTGGGCGGAAAGCTTCGTGTTGTTGCACGTTTGGACCCGGGGAACGTTGCCTTGGAATCTTTTCTCTGGCCTGCAGATTAATACAACGGAATTTGAGCCTAAGCGGCTATTCATGTTGTCGGTTTATTTGCTGGTGATGGGACTGTTGCTGGGCTATTTGGCGGAACAGCAGAAACATTTGCGGGCAGAGAAGGCAGGAGTGACACGCATGCTTTCGAAGGCGCGAGTGGAATCCGGGCTGACCGGGACGCTGGAACAGATCAGCCGCGAAGTTGTGAAGATGTACGGGGCAGCGCGGATGGTGTTGGCCGCGCAGGAAATCCACAGTAAACGGAGATTCTTAGGTGAGCTGCGAAACCCTAACGGAGAGGGTTCCGATTTCGAGTGGCTGGATTCCCGCTCTCCCGATGCCAGAATCTATCACGAAGATTTTCCCGGAGATGTTTGTTACGCGTCTCATGAGGGAAAGCGCTGGTCGATAGTGGCGCTAAATCAGGAAGGCAATGAGGTATCTGATCCGAAGAGCGAAGCGCTGGCTGAATTGAATCAGCGGCATCCCTTCGCGTCATTGATCTCAGTCGCTTTCGTCTTTGGCAGCGAATGGCGGGGGCGAGTCTTCATATTCGAACCGTCGTGGCGCGGAGAAACGCACGAAGAATTGCGTTTTCTCCTGGACTTGGTTTATCAAGTGGGACCGGCGGTGTACAACGTGTATCTGCTACACCGCTTGCGGCGCAGGGCGGAAGCGGCGGAGCGCGCGCGGTTTGCCAGAGAGCTGCACGATGGAGCGGTGCAATCGCTGATTGCGGTGGAGATGCAAGTGGACGTTCTGCGGCGTCAGGCAGAAACCACGCCGGCGGTGGTGAGCGGAGAACTGGGACGCATTCAGGGTTTACTGCGCGAGGAAGTGCTGAAGCTGCGGGAGTTGATGCAGCAGATGAAATCCATCGACGTGGATTGCCGCAGATTCCTCCGGGTGGTGACGGATTCGGTGGAGCGATTTGAGAGAGAGACGGGAATTTCCGCGCGTTTCGTAACCGACATTGAAAATCTGGAAATGCCGGATAAGGTCTGCCGGGAACTGTTGCGCATCGTGCAGGAGGGTTTGGTAAACGTACGAAAGCACAGCCGTGCGCGTCATGCGCTGGTGCGGTTAGGATCGAGCGCCAGCCAGTGGAGCCTGACCATGGAAGACGACGGCAAGGGATTTCCGTTTTCCGGGCGGGTGACGCAGGATGAACTGGAAGAGATGGGCAAGGGTCCGATGATTATCAAGGAACGAGTGCGTTTAATTGCAGGTACACTCACGGTAGAATCAAGTCCCGGTACGGGGACGCGGCTGGAGATAAAGGTCCCGAAAGGTGGAGAAGTCAGCGATGAATTTTAAGAAGTCACAGCCCATACGCATTGTGATCGCCGATGATCATCCTATCTTCCGGGATGGCTTGCGGCGGCTGTTGGAAGCGGAGCCCAATCTGACGGTGTTGGGCGAAGCTTCAGATGGGGCAGAGGCCGTGAAGATGGCGCGGCAGCTCAAGCCCGACATTTTATTACTGGATCTGGCGATGCCCAAGCATCCTGGGTTGGAAGCTTTGCGGGACCTGAGCACGGGAGGCGGTTCGAGCCCGGTGCGGGTAATTCTGCTGACGGCGGCGGCGGAAAAAAGTCAGATTGTCGAGGCACTGCAGTTAGGGGCGCGCGGAGTGGTGCTGAAAGATTCCGCCACTCAGCTGCTCCTGAAGGCGATCCAGACGGTGATGGCGGGTGAATACTGGGTGGGTCGAGAGAGCGTTTCAAACCTGGTGCAGTATTTAAGGACTCTGGTGCAATCTTCCAGCGATGAAGCGCGACAGAAGAAATTTGGTTTGACTCCGCGCGAGTTGGAGATTGTGGCCGCGGTGGTGGCCGGATATTCCAATAAAGAGGTTGCGGAATACTTCAAAATCAGTGAAGACACGGTGAAGCATCACCTCAGCAATATCTTCGACAAGCTGGGGGTATCGACCCGTCTAGAGCTGGCTCTGTTCGCCGTGAACCAGTCTCTGCCTTTGAAAAGCATTGTCTAACTGGTTTGTTTAATGGGGGTTAGGGGAGTTTCCCTCGTTGGATGTGATGGCACGAACGTGCTATTGGCGGGTTCGGTTCCCGCACCTATGATGTCCAGTAGACCAGCCTCGGGACAAGAATTGATCCGGTCGAAAGGTAGTGTTGTCACTTTCAATATTCCCCGATTGGGGTAGAGAAAATCAAAGGAGACGGAGCCCGTGGCCAAGATTCTACGAAGTGTTTGGCAAGATCTTTGGAACGACGAGAGCGGTCAGGATATCGCTGAGTATGCGGTGATGCTGGCGGTAATTTTAGTAATCGTTGTGGGCACAGTGCGGCTCATCGGATCTAACGCCAACAACGTGTTCTCTTCCGTTGGCAGCTCCATCCAGTAAAAGCCAAGTTGGCGAGGGGGATTTTTTCTCGCAACGCGCCGCCCGGCGCGTGATTGGGCAATTCCGTGATTTGTTATTTTCCAATCAAATCAAACGCAACGTACGCGGGCATCTATTTCGCCGTGGGTGCGGTGGTCGCAACCTTGTCGCTGCCCGGCGTGGATAACCGCGTGAGATACGGGAAGAACGGCGTGATTGCAAATGGCATCTTCTCGCGGGCTGAAGTCAGGGCTACGGGCTTAGCTTTTGCCAATTCCACCTGGTCGGTCCAGGGGTCGAGCTTGATGCGACCACCGAGCGGCAGCGCCGCGATCTGATCGGTGCTTTGCGGTTTCAATTCCGGTGCGGAGGCCAGAAGGACCGACATGCGGATGCTCTTGTTGCTGGCGATGCTATCGCCCAGATGCGGACGAATCAGATTGGGAAGATCGGGAGCGCTTTGCTGTAACGCTTTCAAGAAGAGTCCCGCACTTCCAAGCTTGTCTTTGTAGGGCGAATTCTTCAGCAACTCCAGAGCTTTTGCATCGGCCGCGTCTTCGTCTGCCGAGCGGCGTTTGAAATCCAGGCGCTGGAAGGAATCTTCATCGGGGAAGAACATGCGGTCGCTGAAGGCGAGTTCGGTATTAATCTTGTGACCCAACACAATATGACTCAGCTCGTGGGCGAGGACCATGGCGAGGGAAGCTTCGTCGGGAAGAACATCGAGCAGACCGCGGCTCACGACGATGGTGTGCCCGATGGTGAAAGATTCCAGCGGAGAAGTGAGCAGGACGCGGCAACGAACATCCGACTGGAGATCGATGTTATTGGTGACTAAAAGATTGTTGACGACGGTCATCAGGACTTTGTCGACATCGCCCGGTGGCGCGAGCAATCCGATTCTCTGCAGCCGCTCGATAGCATTGTCTTCGCCCTGACGCTCCCACATGCGCTCGGCGACGACCGGGTTAGCGTCAGCGGCCGCGTCACTCTGATCTTTTACGGATTGTGGAGAGTCGACCAGAATTTGGGTGAACTCTGAATTCTTGTTCAGCGCTTTCAAGTCGTATCCCCAAAGACGAGTCTGGGCACGGAAGTGGAGCGAGCGGCCGAGCGACGTCTTCATGTCCGACTCTTCGCTGTAGATATAGGCGGGCAACCAGGCGCCGGGACGCATGTTGAGGCGCCAGCTATCGAAGTGCAGGTAAAAGGCGGTTTTGGGATGAGGATAGTAGGTGCCATTGAATCGAACCACGTTGTAGTCCTGATCTTCGACCCAGATGCGGCCCAGAAAGCGTCCTGGAGGCGCGTTTTCTTTGGGCTGAACATCGATTACCAGGCAGCGCACTTCTCCCAGAAACTCGCGGCGCACGAAGGTGAAGTTGTAATACTTCTTTTGAAAATCGTCGTCGAGCACGACCATTTGCGCGAAACCGAGCGGCAGGAAGTGCATGGAGTAGAGGCCGGTGAGGCGGTTTGCCATGCGGCGTCCGAAACCGGGTTGGCCTACGAATGATGTGTCTTCGGGACCATCGCTCATGTCGAGGCGGCCGAGAAAGTATTCGTCCTTGACGGGCTGCGCATCGCCATTGCTGTCGGACTTGAGATCCTGCAGGTAGGTCTCGACCATGGGGCGCATGTGGCGCATCTGGGCCACGAAGAGGTGCTCTTTCTGGATCACGCGATCCATGACGTCATTGAATGAGGCGGGAGGAGGCGTGGCTTGGGCTTCCCGGGGGGAGTCGATGACGGTGATTTGAGGTGAAGAAGCAGAGTCCTGCGAAAGCGCTGGGAAAGACGACACCAACACACACCAGAGGGAAAGAAAACCTAGCTGCAAAATGCGCATAAAAACCTTGGGGACTACCCTATGCCAACTGAAAAATAATGTGCAAGACGACGGTGGAATCGGCTGGTTGGCCATCCTTTGTCGCCGGCTTGAAACGAATCTGTTCGGCGGCCTTGACCGCGTTGTCATCAAGACCATGGCCCAGGCCGCGGACGACGCGGACTACATGCAGATTGCCTGAGGCCTGCAGAACTACCTCGAGAAGAACCTCGCCTTGAATCCTGAGACTACGTGCTTCTTGAGTATAGACGGGAACCGGTTTGGAAATGATTTCCGCGGGCACGCCGGAGGCGGCGGAGGCTTCTACGGAGTGAGAATGAACGGACGGCGGCGCAGGCACGTCGGCATCACCGAAGCCGCTTTGTTGAACGATATTCTGCGAGGCGCGCGGATGATTATCGCCCGTAGCCGTACCGTTGCCAAATCCAGTGCTTGCCACCACGCCGCGAGTGCCTTTGGTACCACCGCTGCCGTTGCCGTATCCGCCGCCGGATGGCAGATCGAAGGATCCGAGAGCCGCAATATTAACCGCTTTTCCTGGAGTGCCCTTGGCGGGAATTCCATTGGGATCGCCGAAGCCTCCGGTTTGGACCTGCGACGCAGGGCGTGTGATAGTGGGAGTTGCTGAACTGCCCGTGGAGAAAACATTCGTCGCTACCACTTTCGGAACAACCGGCGCGTAACTCGCAGGGAGTGGGTCCAGCTTCCGAGGCGTGACGTTGACAGTAGGAGCGGGCGCCTCCTCCACTTTCGCAACTCTCGGTTGGGGAGCGGGAAGGCGCAATGCATTCTCCGGCGGATCGAGATGCGCGACGAAGACGGGTTTGAGCTGGACTCGCGGTTGTGGCTGGTGATTGACCGGAGCCGGAGCGCTGACCACTTGCGTGGAAAGATAGGGATGTGTGGGAGGCGAAAGGATTTCCGGGTGCAACATGCGCACCCACACGAGGAACGCCACCACGCAGGCCTGTGTCCCGGTACTGAAAACGAATTCCGTCCAGGGAGTTCTCGTCTTCGGAAGTAACGAGAATGGAGTCTGTTGCGAAGCGAAATATCCCATGACCACATTTACTCGACGAATGTTGAAACACTCGTTCGGGATCGAAGTTTCTTAATTAGCCTTCGTAATTAAAGAGGCACTCACCCTTTGCGGGCGGAGGCCGAGATGCTTAAATCGACTACCCCACGGCTAAATTATGCACGGCAAAGGCCGTTTTTATTGAACGAAAACGTAATTCTAAGTATTTACTGGTCAAGGACTTGCAGCAAGCCCGGTGAAAATGCGAGCCAGCCGCATCACCGCGGGGAAAACATTTTACATTCGAATGTAGCCTTTTACTCCCTCCGGCAAAGCCCGCTTCAACAGTGCACCACCTTGGGGCTGGCGATGCCCTTGGTGGCATTGCGAGTGTCGACTACGAGCTGGGCTTCGCCCACGATCTTGCGGTAGTCATAATCAGAGTGGTCGGTGACGATCACAATGCAGTCGTAGTCGCCGAGTTTATCGAGTTCCGAGCGCTTCATCTGCAAGTCGTACTTGCGTCCCTTGCCGATGAATGGGAAATACGGATCGTGATAGCTGACCTCCGCTCCCTCTTTCTGCAACAACTCAATGATGGTAAGCGCTGGAGACTCGCGCAGATCGTCAATGTCCTTCTTGTAAGCCACGCCGAGGATCAGGATGCGCGATCCGTTGAGCGATTTCTTATGACCGTTCAGTGCGCCGCCGATCGAGGAGAGCACGTGATACGGCATGTTGGTATTGATTTCTCCCGCCAGTTCAATGAAACGAGTGCGGAAGTCCCACTCCTTTGCCTTCCATGAAAGATAGAAAGGATCGACCGGAATGCAGTGCCCGCCCAATCCAGGCCCGGGATAGAAAGGATGAAAGCCAAAAGGCTTTGTGGAAGCGGCTTCGATGACTTCCCAGATGTCGAGGCCCATGCGCAGGCAGAGCAGTTTCAGTTCGTTGACCAACGCAATGTTGACGCAGCGATAGATATTCTCCAGCAACTTGGTCATCTCCGCTGCGGCAGGTGATGAGACGGGGACGGTGCGCTGGAAGATTGAGCCGTAAAGGGCTCCGGCCAACTCGGAGGCTTGCGGGTTGACTCCGCCTACGACCTTGGGGATGTCGCGGCGAGCCACCGTGGTATTGCCGGGATCTTCGCGCTCAGGAGAGAAGGCCACGAAGAATTCTTTCTTCGCGTCGGAGTCGCTGCGGGCGGCTTTGAGTCCAAGCTTGTTTTCCTTTTCAAGGATCGGAACCATCACTTCTTCTGTGGTGCCGGGGTAAGTCGTACTCTCCAGAACTACCAACTGTCCCGGCTGCAGATGCGGGGCGATGGCGTGGGTAGTGTCGGTGATATAGCTGAGATCGGGCTCGTGGTACTGATTCAGCGGCGTTGGGACGCAAATGATTATGGCGTCCATCTCTTCGATATTTGCATAATCCGAGGTGGCGGAAAAACCCTTAGCCTTCGCGTCCTGGATTTCCTTAGCGGCGATGCGGTAGATATACGATTCGCCTTTCGCTAGGGTATCGACTTTGCGCTGGTCGATGTCGAAACCGGTGACAGCAAATTTCTGGTCGGTGAAGAGCAGGGCCAAGGGCAGGCCGACATAGCCCAAGCCGATAATTCCAACGCGGGCCTGGCGCTGCTTAATCTTGTTCTTGGTGGAATCGACGGTGCGAGTGGTGGCGGAATGAGTGCTCATTGTTGTGACAGGAATCCCCGATCAGGATATCTTCTCAGGATATCTGCGAGTGGTGAATTTCGTTTCGATTCTAGCATGTAGCGCTTGCGAAACGATGCGGTAGAAGCCACTGAACGGCTGTTGAATTTGATTCCATGGCCCAAATTGGGGAACTTGTGACAAGACCTGGCGTGCGCAAATACCTGTGGATTGTGATCTTCATTTTCGTCGCCGTGCTGCTGGCTGGATTGGCGGCGCAGGCGGGTAGCTTCCTGGTTGTCGATGCGCCGCGCCGCTCGGAAGCGATCCTGGTGCTGGCTGGGGAAACGGACCGGCGTCCGCAGCGCGCCCTGGAACTTCTCTCTGAGGGATACGGACGGCGGGTTGTGCTGGATGTTCCGAACAACGCAAAGCTTTATGAATTCACGCAAATTGAGTTAGCCCAGAAGTACATTCATGATCTTCCGCAGGCGGCGGCGATCAGCATCTGTGCCATTGAGGGCCTGTCGACCAAGGATGAAGCCAAAGAAGCGGAAAGATGTTTGCAGCGGCAAGATGCGAAAAGCGTACTTATCGTGACGTCGGATTTTCATACCAGGAGAGCGCTGCAGATTTTTCGCCGAGAGTTCCCGGGACGTGAATTCTCGGTCGCGGCGGCGCGGAACGACGAGGGATTCGGAAGCAGATGGTGGACGCATCGCCAATGGGCGAAGACGTTTGTCGATGAATGGCTGCGATTGATTTGGTGGAAGGCAATTGATCAGTGGAGATGAAGAGGGCAAGAAAGAGTTTTCACCACAGAGGCACAGAGACACAGAGAAATCTATCCGGTCGTTCCGTCTTTTTCTTTTTACCCTGTGCCTCTGTGGTAAAAAGCAAGCCTCATTCGTCAATTCCCCTCGATGGCACCAAAAAGTTTTCCACCGTTAAGTGAATTTGCAAGCACAAAAGGCGTTGACTGCCAAGAACTTCGGAGGGTACGATGCGTTGACAGTCACCAAAATAGTTAATAACGGAGCGTGGGATGGGCATGTCTGCTTTCCGCAGAATGGTAAGTTGCGTGCTGCTGATGGGTTTTCCCGCTTCAATCTTGGCCGCCGATTCTGGCGCGGCTATGCTCTATGCACACGGAGCGGCTTGGGTGAACGGCGCTCACGTTCCCGCGTCTTCGGCAGTTTTCAGCGGCGACCTGGTCCAGACGCGTTCTGATTCCGGAGCGAACATCACTGCGCCGGGTTCCAGCATTACAGTTCTCAGCGACTCGTTGGTGAAGTTTGAGGGCTCCTCGCTAAACGTGGAACACGGCGGCGTAGCCGTGGCCACGTCAAAGGGTGTCGCGGCCACTGCTGGCGATGTGCATGTAGCTCCGGCGTCTAATGCGTGGACTGAATTCAACCTAACGGACGTGGATGGGACGATAAGGATCGCGGCGCGTAAGGGCGATTTGAATATCACCGACGACAGCGGCACGGTCACCTTGGCGCAGGGCCAGGAAACGACGCGCGATGAGCAGTCCGATCAATCGGCAGATACAAATAACAAAGACAAAAAGAAAAAGAAGCGGGCTGCAAGTGCGGCTCCGGCAGCCAGCGGAGGAACGTTGAATTCTCCGCTGGCCATTGGCATCGGCGGAGCGGCCATTGTCGGCGTCACCACGTGGGTCCTATTGCAGAGCGATAATCCGGTGAGTCCGTCGACGCCTTAGTGGCCTGGATTCAAATCGTATGCAAATATTTTGAGCCGTCCAGCGAAGGTGGACGGCTCGATTGTTCTTGAAAACAAGACGCGCAGATGCGCAAGGGTGTTAGGTACCAGAAGCAGTCCCGAGCTTGGGTGATTGTGGCTTTATGAACCCGTAAAGCGCTGAGCACACGGAGAGAAATCCGCAGAGCCCGCGGAGGTTGCCGCCACTATGCGGACTTGGCGATTTCAGAAATTTGTGGCGGACTGGTGCAGGGATTCTCGTGGATCCAAAGATTCTTCGGCTGCCTCGCAGCGTATGGCGCGGCGTTTGCGGGCGGGCTTGGCGAAGGGTTCGGAGCTTGCGATCGTACACAGCACGTAAAACAGCGCAGCGTTGGCAGGAATTTGCAGGTTGAAGTCGACAGCGCTGTGGACCAGGATGCCGCTCACGCCAAGCATGCAGGCGAGAGTCATTGCCCCGCTCATTTCGCTTGGCCAGTGTCCCAATTTCTTGATGGCTCGGGCATAAACCATCACCACAAACCAGAGCATGGTCGCGAAGCCAAGCAGGCCCATTTCCACGAGCAGTTGCAGGTAGTCGTTGTGGGCTTCATTGACGAAGAAGTTGGTATAGAACGTGCGGAACTCCGGATACACGATAGGGAAGGTTCCCAAGCCCCAACCGAAAATCGGCTTCTTCAGGAACATGCGCAGGCCGTCGCGATTGATGTAGGTGCGAATATCGCTGGAAAGCTCGGAGTGTCCGGGGCTGGCTGTGGCGATGCGCTGGCTGAGATCGCTGCCACCGATCCACACCAGCAACCCGGCGACGATGGCGAGAAAAACGCCGATGCCGATGGCGGTGCGCAGTCCGCGCTTTTGTTTGACCAGTAGTGATGACAGGATGACGAGTTCGGCGACGATCGCGAGCATGCCGCCGCGCGAGCCGGAAAGAAAGATTGTGCCTACCATCACAGCCGCCGCAGCTGCGGCCACGGCGCGGACTTTCGGAGGGGCAAGCCGGGTGAGTGAGACGATCAACGGAATGGGGATAAGCATTTCCATCAGGCCGGCGTAGTGGTTGTGATTTACGTAGGGACCATAGATCCATCCGCCGTTGCGCGGTTGCCGCAGCCAGTAGAGTTTGCCATTCGAAGAGATGCCTTGCAGCAATGCGAAGCCGGCGAGTGCGGCTCCGTAGACGGAGAAGATCATAGCCAGGCTGCGCGCCTGGGCTCCGCGAAGCAGGGTTTGTCCGGCAAGAAAACACAGCAGGGCATAGGCACTATATTGCAACGCGAGTGCCGCGGTGTCGTGGGGATACGCCGTCATGCGGAAGATGAGCTGAGTAAGAATAAGCGCGGCGAATACGCCCATCGGAAGAAAAAGAGGATTCCACCGGACGTTCATCTGTCCGTCGAGAAGAACCTGTTTGCCGATCCAAAACAGAAACAAGATCGTGGAACCCAGCTCGACTACGAAGACAGACCAGGGTTCGACCCCGCCGAAGGCGAGCGGACCAAACAGGAGCAGGCCGAAGACGCCGTATAACAGCGCCTTCTCGGCTTGCGCCGAGAGTTCGCGGCGATGAATGTCGGCGCGTGAGTTCATGAGAATGAATGCATCTGGGCCGAGATGTTATTGGCGTTTGGGCGTCAGGCGGAAATCGTCGACCCAG
Organism: Candidatus Sulfotelmatobacter sp.; assembly: GCA_049684755.1. Lineage (GTDB taxonomy): Bacteria > Acidobacteriota > Terriglobia > Terriglobales > Acidobacteriaceae > Sulfotelmatobacter. The sequence goes on along the minus strand of JBAVGI010000604.1, from coordinate 7,998 downwards.
AGCTTACCACGGATCGGACTCCCTTCCGGCAAGCGCCGAATGTGCAATATCACAAGCTTGGTATCGGCTCCGGTGGTGAAATCCCCGGCAGCGGATTTCCAGAATCCGGCTTCTTTCAATTCGTCGCTGTCGTACAAAACCTCGCGAGTATAAACATCTTGAATGGTGAAATGAGGCGCGCCTGCGCCCTCGATCTCTCCATTTTTGTAATAGGCGGAAAAATCGTAAGTAGTGTTCGGCTGAACGGCGACGAATTGTCGGATGCCGGCGTCGCTCACTCCGGGACCGTCAAACGTAATCAGAAGAGAACGATGGCCGGAGTGAAAATCGCTGGGATCCAAGGTTAGAGTGACGCTCTGCTGTTTATCGTATTGCCAGTCGAAGCCTCCGTTGAGAACATCCAGGCTGAAATCTCCGTTCACGATTAAATTACGTCCCGAAGGAACGTAGGCGGAAAGGCCGAAGCGCGGAGCGGCTTGCTGCCACACCAGCCGGGCTTGATCCACGTCTTTATGGTTTAAGAGGTACTGCAGGTACTCGTTGACGTAGCGGAGTTCGAAAGTCTGTGGCGTTGCCATCATCGCCGCCCAAACTTTGGCGGTGGCGGCAGGTTCCTGTTTGCGCATCAGCAGGTTTAGAAATGCAAGGTAGGCCTCGGAGCGCGGAGGGACAACGTCCCGCAGAAGCGCATCAACGTCCGGTTTGATGCGCCAGCAGAATTGGATGGCGGGATCGGCCAGCGTCGGCTCGTTCTGCAGCACAACGCGAAATTCGCGGAGGGCCTTCGCTTCATCGCCCTGAACGAGATAGAAATTGGCGGCTTCCCAGGCGACGTCTGGCGTGGTGGGGTCGGATTGAATAGCGTGCTCGAGCGCCTCCGTCTGATGGGAAACGTCGCCGAGAACCTGATACGCGGAGGCCAGATCGAACCAGTAGCGGGCAGCGTGAGGATCGAGCTGCACAGCGGCGCGGAAAGGCTGGATGGCCGCGCCGGGATCTCTTGCAACCAGACTGAAATACCGGCCGAGATGATTGCGATAATCGGCGTTCCAGGGATCAAGAGCAATAGCTCGTTGCAGGCTCCCGACTTCCGCTCTCTCGTCGAACAACGATCCAAGAAAAATTCGCCCTGCCAACAGCACATAAAGTAGACACAACATTACCGCAGCGCCGATGATGACTCTCTTCCACAAAGCAGAATTGAGGGGTATTTCCATGTGTTCTAAGAGTGGTGCAACGAGAAACGTAGCAAAAAGCCAAAGGTGAATCAGGCGCTGTTGGGTGATGCCTCGACCGCGTCTTCTATGTCGCCGTCGCCATCGTCATCGTCACGAGAGCTATGGTCGTGGTAATAGCCGGCGTACTTACCTTGATATTCGTAGTAATAGTAGTAATCCGGCGAACTCAGGTCGACGGCGTTCAATAAGACGCCGGAAACTTTTGCGTTAACCTGCATCAGAATATCGCGGGAGCGGCGCAATGCTTGCTTGGTGGTCTGCCCAGAGCGAATCACCAGCACAATGGCATCGGCTCGGGGAGAGAGCACGACGGCATCCGTCACCGAGAGCGTGGGAGGAGTGTCCACCACAATGTGATCGTATTGACCGCGCAGCTCCTGTAATACGTCACGCATATTGGCGGAAGCGAGCAACTCGGCTGGATTCGGCGGAGGCGTGCCCGCGGGCAGCACGTCGAGATTGGGAAGGATAGGAGAATGCGTGATGGCGCTCTCCAAAGTGGCACTGCCGGTCAGAACATTGCTCAGGCCGCTGCGCGGGCCCATGCCAAGAGTTTTGTGGATGCTGGGCCGGCGAAGGTCGGCATCGATGAGCAGAACACGAATTCCTTTTTGCGCCAGAACCACCGCGCAGTTAATGCTGGTGGTCGTCTTGCCTTCCTGCGGAAGCGCGCTGGTCACCATAATCACCTTGGGCGGCGCGCCGAGGTTGGAAAGCAGCAACGAGGTTCGCAGCGCGCGGTAAGACTCGGCCATTTGCGATTGTGGCCTGACCTGAGTGATGAGTTCGACGACTTCTTTCGAGCTGGCGATTACGAGGCGTTTTGCGTTTGCCCCTTCGCGTGCCGTCCTCGAACCCAGAGGAATCATGCCGAGAGGCGGCAAGCCGGAAATCATTTGCGCCTGTTCGGTGGTGCGAACGGTGTTGTCTAATCCCTCGAGCAGGAAGGCAAGCCCTACTCCCGAGGTGAGACCGAGCATGAAGGCGAAGGAAAGATTGCGGGGAATATTCGGTTCGATGGGGCCGGTTGGCACGCGGGCTACGTCGACGATGCGGAAATTGTTCGAACGGAGACCGGCTGAGACTCCCGCCTCTTTCAGTTTTTCCAGCAATCCTTCGTAGAGTTGCCGGTTGGTGTCGAGGTCGCGCTTGAGCAGGCTGTACTCGATGGCGCTCTCGTTGAGCTTGTTGGCTTCCTGCTTCTGTTGTTCCAGAGCTTCATGCAGCATGTTTTCGCGCTGCAGGGCAGCCATGTACTGACCCTTTATCTTGCCGCTGAGCTTTCTGGTCTCGGCCAGCAGTTGAGCGTCGATCTCTTTGAGTTGGTTATTGATTTGCGCGAGCTTTGGGTAGGCGGGGCCGAACTGCGTGTTCAACTCGGCAGCTTGAATTTTCAGATCGGCGGCTTTAGTGCGGAGGCTTTCCAGCAAGCCTCCGGCGGATTGCGAATTAATGCCGGCGGAATCCAAAACGCTGGCGGCGGAGGCGATGGTATCGGTGTCGCCTGCCTGTACCAGGCGGTATATGGATTCCTTATCCATGCGCTCGGATTCCGCGGAAGTCAATTCTTTATTGAGTTCGTCGAGCTTTGCGGTAGTGATGTTTTGTTTATCGTCGATACCCAGAATTTCGTGTTCTTTCTGGTAGTGAACCAGCTTTTCCTGGGATGTTTCCACTTTCATCTGCAGGTCGACCAGTTGCTTGGAGAGCCAATCGGAGGCTTGCATGGTGGAGTCGAAGCGCGACTTGAAATTGTTTTCCGTGTAAGTAGTCATCAAGGTATTGACTACGTTCGCGGCCAAGTCCTTGTCGGGGCTTCGATAATGAACTTCGATGATATGGGTGTTTGGAGCCAGCGCTACTCTCAAATTCGAGCGGAAGGAAGAAAGAAGGGAAGTGGTGCGCCCACTATCGGCCTGCAAGGGATCGGGAGCAAGATCAAGCGAAGAAGGCAGAGGGGCGGTCTTTCCGCCGAATTCCGGACGGCGATCAAGACCCAGTTCCTTCACGATCTGCAGGGCGAGCAGATCGCTTTGCAGAATTTTCACTTCAGTTTCCATCTCCGTTGGATCGTAATAGTCCACGTTGAAAGTAGGAGAGTTGTTGAAGTTGACGAGGCCGGAATCAGGCTTGTTAATGGCGATGCTGCCTCTAGCCTCATAGATTGGGGTCATTTTGAGGCTGGCGATGGCGACTACGGAAAAAATTGTGACTAGGCAGGCCAGAACCGTCCACTTGCGCTTTACTAGAACTCGGACGTATTCCCCGAGTGCCGACTCCTGCGAGAGAAGTTCGGGATAGACGCGCGGTCCGGCGGACTTCCCGAAATCGCTCTGTGCCGGCTGCAACTCGCGAATGATCGGGGTATTGGCCTGTACCAGCGGTCCCGGTTCCATGTACTTCTCCCTGAATCACGTTCGATTGCGCTTAAGGGCGGAGTGGAAGCAATCCCACGCAACCCCAAAATTCGGCGACTCGATGGCTGGTTCATCGCCCGCGAATTCTTTCAGAATGTTAATGTTGGTTTCGCGCATATTCTAGCATTGCTTTTGCGGAAAACAATCGGTGATTCGTGATGCAGCGCTACTGGTGCAATAAATTCCTAAACACAAATTCCTGAACCACGAAGGACGCGAAGTTTCACAAAGGGGAGAATCTCTCCAGACTTCATTCGCGTACCTTGTGCCGCACGAAATAAAAAGCACGATTCCATGTGCACGGTTCACGCCGAGATGCAACTCCGCTATACTACCTTGCAATCAACAGCCTTACAGGTGACGACGCTGGCACGTGAGTGGCGCGGCAAACAAACTACAAATGGCTGAGGCAGGCGCGATGAACTGGTCGGAGCAGGAAGTACTGGTCACCGGGGGCACGGGCTCATTCGGGAAGAAATTTGTGGACATCATGCTGCGGGAATATCACCCCAAGCGGTTGGTGATCCTGAGCCGCGATGAACTGAAGCAGCACGACATGCGGACAGCCGGCTTTGACCATTCCAGCTTGCGCTACTTCATCGGCGATGTGAGGGATCCGGCCCGGTTGTTGCGTGCCTTCGCGGGGGTGACTGTGGTGGTTCATGCGGCCGCGCTGAAGCAGGTTCCAGCGTGTGAATACAATCCGTTCGAGGCGATTCAGACCAACATTATGGGCGGGCGCAATGTCATCGATGCGGCCATCGACCGGGGCGTAAAGCGCGTGCTGGCTTTGAGCACCGACAAGGCCGTGAATCCGGTCAACCTTTACGGTGCTACGAAGCTTTGCGCGGAGAAGGTCTTTGTGCAAGCGAACGCTTACGCGGGAGCGCAGGAGACGCGGTTCAGTTGCGCGAGATATGGAAATGTCGTGGGGAGCCGGGGCAGCGTGATCCCGGTTTTTCTGGAACAGCGCAAGCGCGGCAAAATCACGATCACAGACCCGCGCATGACTCGTTTCTGGCTGACCTTGGAACATGGCGTACGGTTTGTGATTCGCTCCATCGAGCAAATGTTTGGTGGAGAAATCTTTGTGCCGAAGATCCCCAGCATGCGGCTGGTGGATCTTGCGGAAGCGGTCGCTCCGGGGTGTGACGTGGAATATATCGGCATCCGGCCGGGAGAGAAATTGCACGAAGTGTTGCTCTCGGAAGATGAAGCACCAAATGCCGTGGAACTGGATGATATGTACGTCATTCAACCTTCGCATCCCTGGTGGAAACGGGCAAACTGGATTCATGCCCGGGAATTGCCGCAAGGTTTTCGCTACACCAGCGACAGCAATGCGGAGTGGCTTACGAACGAGCAATTACACGAACTGATTGAGCCGGGAACGGCCTTCAAAGCCGCGATTCCGGCGTAGATGCCATACTAAATCAATATCGTTAACCGAAAACGCGGCCAACGAAAGTCCCCTTAGAACTGTGCCATGCCCGTGCTGCCCATGACCCGCGAAATACTTGCCATCGACGGAGGAACTCCGGTGCGGAAAACTCTGCTTCCGTACGGACGCCAGTCGATTGGAGAACAAGATATCCAGGCCGTGGTCGACGTGCTGCGCTCCGACTGGCTTACCACCGGTCCCAAGGTTTCGGAATTTGAAGAAGCCTTCGCGTCTTGGGTGGGCGCGAAACACGCGGTGAGCTTCAGTTCCGGCACGGCAGCTTTGCACGGCGCGGCTTTCGCGGCCGGGCTAAAGGCCGGGGATGAAGCTATCACCACGCCGATGACTTTTGCGGCCACGGCGAACTGCGTGTTGTATCAGGGAGCGACTCCGATTTTTGCTGACGTATGCGCAGACACGCTTAATCTAGATCCAAAGCAAGTCGCGGTACGAATCACGCCTCGAACAAAAGTAGTGCTTCCCGTCGATTACGCGGGGCATCCCGCGGAGTTGGAAGCAATCCAAAAACTTGCCGCTAAGAACGGGCTGATCGTGATCGAAGATGCTTCGCACGCATTGGGAGCTGAATATAAGGGACGTCGCGCAGGCAGCATTGCTGACATGACGGTTTTCAGCTTTCATCCGGTGAAACATCTGGCTACGGGCGAAGGCGGCATGGTGACCACAGACCGAGCCGATTTTGCCAAGACTTTGCGACGATTTCGAAATCATGGAATATCGAGTGACGCGCGGCAGAGGCAGAGCATGGGGCTGTGGCAATACGAAATGGTCTTGCTGGGTTTCAACTACCGCCTTACCGATGTCGCCTGCGCGCTGGGTTTATCTCAGTTGAAGAAGCTGGAAAGAAATTTGTTTCGAAGGCGCGACATTGCGGCTCGCTATGCGGCTGCATTCGGCGATCTTGAGGCCGTCACCTTGCCCGCAGTGCGGGCCAATGCGAATCCAGCCTGGCATCTGTATCCGATCCGGCTCAATCTCGAAAAGCTGGGTGCAGACAGAGGCAAGATTTTTCGCGCCCTGCGCGCGGAAAATATCGGAGTCAATGTGCATTACATTCCGGTCCACCTGCATCCCTATTATCGGGATCGTTTCGGAGATCACGCGGGAGAATATCCGATCGCGGAAGATGCTTATGCGCGGCTGATTAGCCTGCCAATGTTTCATGGCATGAGTGACGGGGACGTGGAAGATGTGATCACGGCGGTAAGAAAAGTGATTCTGGCGCTCGGGCTATGAACTCGGAGTCTGTCCCCTTTGCGCGGTATTCAGTGCTGGTAGCCGGCGCGGGTTCAATCGGGCGTCGTCACATGGCTAACCTACGGCACCTGGGCATTCAGAAGTTAGCGGCCACCGACCCCGACGCAGCCAGACTACAGCCGGTGATCGACGAGTTGGGTGTTTCAGGATTTGCGGATTTAGATGAAGCGCTGCGGATTTTTCACCCGAATGTAGTTTTTATCTGCACGCCGCCGGCCTTTCATATTGAACAGGCATCCTGTGCGCTGCGGAGCGGTGCGGACATTTTCTTTGAGAAGCCGCTCAGTCATCGGCTCGATGGTGTGGCTGAGCTTAGAGCCGAGGCAGAAAGACTCGGGCGCGTGGCTCAAGTGGGATATAACTTGCGCTTCAATCCTGGCATACAAACGCTCAAGCGTCTGGTGGAGGAGGAGGTCGCCGGGCGAATACTGTGGGCGCGCGGGGAAGTGGCTCAATATTTGCCTGATTGGCGTCCCTGGCAAGATTACCGCCAGAGTTACACTGCATGCCGCGAGCTGGGAGGGGGCATCATTCTGGATGCATCACATGAGATCGATTACATGCTATGGCTGCTGGGCCCACCCCGCGAACTTACTTGTATGGCGGGACAGGTCAGCAGATTGGAAGTAAATGTGGAAGATTGCGCAACCATACTGATTCGTTTGAACTCGGGCGCTCAAGCCGATATACATATGGATTTTGTGCAGCGAACCCCGTCGCGCTGCTGTGTGTTAGCCGGAGAGCAAGCGAGACTGGAATGGGAGCACGCCAAGAATCAGGTCCGCATCATCCGGCCGCCCAGCGGTGCCACTGAAGTTATCAATTACGAGTTCGATAGCAATCAGATGTATGTAGCCGAAGTGCAGAAGTTTTTTTCCAGCGTGCACGAACGGGAAACGGCCAACCGGAGTCTGGCTGAATCGGAATTGACGTTGAAGGTTGCATTGGCTGCACTGACTTCGGCCGCCGAGCAAAAGTGGGTGACATTTGAGCAGTAAGTTAATCGCCATCATTCCTGCGCGCGGGGGTTCAAAGCGACTTCCAGGGAAAAACGTGCGGTCATTCTTCGGACATCCCATGCTGGCGTATGCCGTTTCGGCAGCCTTACACAGTGGGCTATTTGCCGAAGTGGTCGTATCCTCGGATGATCTTGCCATCGGCCGGATCGCTGAATCCTACGGCGCGGTTTTCATATTGCGTCCGTCGGAATTAGCCGGCGATTCCGCGCAGCTTGTGGACGTGGCTCGACATGTCCTGGATGTGTTGCGAGCCCGGGGAATGGAACCGGATGCGATTTGCCAATGCATGCCCAACTGTCCGCTGGTTCGCAGCGAAGATATTCTCGAGCATTGGAAAATTTTCGAGAGTGGAGAGCGTCGTTTCCAGATTTCGGTTGTCCCTTATCGTGGCGTGTATCCGCACTGGGCGGTAGTCGCGGATGATGAGCAAATCGGACGGTGGCTTTTGGGCGACGACCGTTACGTGGTGAGGAGCCAGGATCTCCCGCGAACATTCTGTCCGACCGGTGCGATCTGGTGGGCGCGTACGGAAGATTTCCTCGCTCAAGACGCCTTCTATGGATCGCCATTTCACCTTGCTCCGATAGATGCGAACCGCGGAATCG
>JBAVGI010000603.1:0-2669 GCA_049684755.1 Candidatus Sulfotelmatobacter sp. | reverse complement strand
GACGGCTGGCCCGACATCTTCGTCGCCGATGGCCATATCGAAGATCAGATCGAGCGCGTGCAAAAGCGGGTCAGCTATGCCGAGCCCTCGCATCTTTTCCGCAATCTGGGCAGCGGCAAGTTCCAGGAAGTGACGGCACAGATGGGGGAGGCTTTTGTCGCTCCAAGAGTGGCGCGGGGCGCGGCTTACGCAGATATCGACAATGACGGATACCTGGATGTTTTGGTCACTACGAACTCAGGCCACGCTTATTTATTTCATAACGAAGGCGGATTAAATCACAGCTTGCGGTTGAAATTGGTGGGAACGAAATCGAATCGCGACGGAATCGGCGCGGTGGTGCGCGTGACTTCCGACAACTCTAAAGATAGACAGTGGAAGATGTTGCGCTCCGGATCCAGCTATCTCTCACAGAGTGAACTCGTGCTCACGTTTGGTTTGGGCGCGCAAACCAAAGCAGACAACATTGAGGTTCAATGGCCCAGCGGTCAGGTAGAAGAACTATCGAACATCGATGCCGGACAAACCGTCACGGTGCAGGAGGGGAAGGGAGTTGTATCAGCGCGCCCGTACGGGACTTCGACGAAGCCGGGCCATTGATCGCGTATGCCATCGGGCTGGCAGTTTACCCTGTGTTCCCTGTGTCCTCTGTGTTTAAATCTTTGGTCAGATGACATCCAGAATTTCAGTTGCTATTGCGGGCGTATTCCTAGCTGCGTTTGGCCTTTTCGCGACTGCGCCGCAAACTCAACCAAAAGCGAATCCAGCCGAGGCCGCGCGATTGAACAACCTGGGCGCAGCCTATATGAACCAGCAGCTTTTCGAGAAGGCGTTGAAATCGTTTCAGCAGGCCGTCGATCTCGACCCCAAGCTCACGATCGCAAAACTAAATGAAGGCATCGCGCTCTTGAATCTGCAGAAGATCGACGACGCCAAGGCGCTGCTGGAAGATGCACTCAAACAGGATCCCAAGAATCCCTATGCCTGGTACAACCTGGGGTTGTTCGCGAAAAATACTGGGGACGCTCAAGCCGCGATTGACGCGTTTCATCATGTAGTGGAGATCGATCCAAGCGACGCTGACACGTGGTATTTCCTGGGCGCAGCCTACGTGCAAGCCAAACAGTTTCCGCAGGCCATCGATGCTTTCCAGCACGCACTTAAGATAAATCCACTGCACGCCTCTGCCGAGTTCGGATTGTCGCGTGCCTATCAACAATCGGCCGATCTCGACCAGGCGCGCGAGCACCTGAAGAAATTTCAATACATCACGCAAAATAAAATCGGCGCGCCTATGAGCCTGGCTTATGGCGAGCAAGGAAAATATTCGCGCGCAGTGGAGTCGCCGTCGGCGGTGTTGAAAGCGCCCGCGCAGATCAAGGTGCGGTTTGTGGATGCGACGGTGCAGGCGGGACTGATGTCCAAATCCGTTAGTGATCCCACGAATGCCGCAGAAGCCGGAGCGTGCTTCCTCGACTATGACAACGACGGCAAGATTGATCTCTTCCTGTCAGACAACGGAGCACAGGGAGGCGTGTCGCTGTACCACAATCTAGGAAACGGAAAGTTTGAAGATGTGACCAAGCAGGCCGGGTTGAGTCCCACGATGCGGGGAGGGGGTTGCACGACCGGGGACTACGATAATGATGGCTTTACCGACATCGCAGTCACCGTCAACGCGCAGGTAAGACTTTTCCATAATGAGAAGAACGGAACATTTAAGGAAGTCACCGCGACCGCCGGACTTTCGGCAATTGATACGATGGGTGAGATCATGGGGCGCTCGTTCGGCACAAGGGCGAGCGCCTTAACTTTCATCGACTATGACCACGATGGCGACCTGGACCTCTTCACGACATGCTCGCCTGCTTTGTGCCAGTCCGTCGGTACGGCTAATAACATGTGGCGTAACAACGGAAATGGGACGTTCACCAACGTTACGCGTGAGACGGGATTAAGCGACGGAGTTATCGGCGGTTACGGTGCGGTCGGCACAGACTATAACAATGACCGGGCGGTCGATATCGTTGTGGCCGCCGGTGGGGTTGGCATAGGCTCGCCGAGTTCGACCACGATTTTCCCTAATCCGCGAGAGGGACGATTTGTTCGCTATGATGCGATCCACCCAATCCCCGCGAACCCAGCCGTCGGCGTTTCTGTTCTTGATTTCAATCATGATGGCTGGATGGATCTGGCCTTTACGCACACGAATGCACCCGGTCTCACACTCTGGCGAAACAATCATGGTAAGACATTCGAGCAAGTGAAGCTTCCTGAGACGAACTGGGTTCGCGCCTACGGCGTCGCCGCTTTCGACTACGACAACGACAGCTGGGTCGACTTGGTTGCGGTCGGTGAAACGAAAGAAGGGAAGGGCGAGGTGCGACTCTTCCGCAATCTCGGAGCCGATGGTTTCAAAGATGTTACCGTCGACGTTGGCCTCGACAAAATTCAGCTCAAAGAGCCGCGTGCCATCATCACCGGAGATTTCGACAACGATGGCGCGACCGATCTGCTGATCACGCAGAATCACGGACCAGCCGTTCTGCTGCGCAACGAAGGCGGCAATCAGAATCATTGGCTGCGCTTATCGCTTAAAGGGCTGGCCGATAACAAGAGCGCGATCGGCACAAAGGTTGAAGTGTTCGCAGGTGGGAATCGACAGAAGT
>JBAVGI010000602.1:0-1523 GCA_049684755.1 Candidatus Sulfotelmatobacter sp. | reverse complement strand
ATATGGACCGCGATCAGCAGCTCGACACGATCAGAAAGGTGAACCGCTACATCGCCTCGCTGCAGGATAAATACCCGACGATCTACGGCATCGGCACCACCATCCCGCACGGCGACGACGCGTTCCTGCGCGAGTGGGAACGCGCGGTCAAACAGGATGGCCTGCGCGGTGCCTGGATCCTTTCCAGCCTGCCCGGCCATTATCCCGACGACGACGAGTGCCTGCCATTCTTTCAGCTCGCCACCGAACTCGACGTCCCAGTGGTCATTCATCCGCCGTCGGTCGGCTTCGGCGAGGAGCGGCTGAAGGACTATCGTCTTGCATCGAGCGTCGGACGGCCGATGGACAATGCGCTGGCGCTGGCACGGCTGATTGTGCGCGGCATCTTCGAGAAATTTCCGACGCTGAAACTCGTCGGCACGCATCTCGGCGGCGGCATCTGCGAAATGATCGGACGCATGGACTACGCCTACAATCTACAGGACGAGGCGTATTTCCTCGGCTCCTACGAGCCGATGCTGATCAAGCACCCGCCGAGCCACTACCTGAAGATGATGTATCTGGAGTCGACCTGCTATCATCCGCCGGCGGCGCGCTGCGCCTTCGAGACGGTCGGCGCCGATCATTTCATCTTCGGCACCGACGCGCCGCCGCTCAAGGTGCTCAAGAAGCAGGGCGTCGAAGTTATCAAGAAGATCGCGCTGTCGCCCGCCGACGAGGCCAAGGTTTATGCCGGCAACGCCAAGCGGCTGTTGAAGATTTGAGCTACGCTTCACGTCAGCACAGACTTCAGGCGCTATTCCGGAGTCTGCAATCGCGCGGCTTCCTCAAATCACGATGCGGCTAGCGGACTAGTTGCTCGGAGAATTGTTTATTTCATCGGCCAGCGCGAGTGCGGGGCTGTCGCTCAGCGGTGTCCTCGGGTGCGATCCGGGCGGGCCGCGGGCTGGCCGTGTAGCTATTCATTGCGCATCATGAACTGGTACATGTGCCGAAAGGTCTGCGGATTCTCAGCCTCGAAGGCGTCCCACCGATCAAGGTCCATCAGGGCGTCCTCGCCGGGAAACCGCCGCTGAAACTGCTCCATTGCGTTGTGATCGAGATCGAATCCCAGAAACGTAAGCCGTTGCGCGTCCAGAAATGCCTTGATGCGCGGGATGGTGAACGTCTGCTCCATCACGTTGAACAGGAGGTCGCGGCAGCCGCTTGCGCTATAAAAGTCTCTGGCCCGGGTGACGACGGTCCAGCACCGCTGGTCGGCATCGCGAAATATCTCTTGTCGGCATTGACGGATGTCTTCCAGCGTCGCGCGGTAGCCGCGTTCCGATATGAAGGCGTGAACGCCTACAAGCTCGCGGCGTGCTGCTTCACTGTATAGACCGATGCGCATCTCGCTTTCCGATCGCAACAGCGAGAGAAGAATTCGCCAGCCCATTTCCGGGTCGGCGAGATGATGCAATACGCCGGCGGCTTCGATCAGATCGAAACTGCGGCCGAGTGTCCCGAGTTCCAGAATGTCGGCC
>JBAVGI010000601.1:0-1527 GCA_049684755.1 Candidatus Sulfotelmatobacter sp. | reverse complement strand
CTGGCACGGCGAGCGCGAATGTGACCAATGTCGCCGTCTCCTGCACGAGCTCCAGCTCGGGCGTGACGATCGGCGGAACGGTCTCGAGGCTCGCCGGCTCCGGCCTCGTGCTGCAGGACAACGGCGGTGACAATCTGACGGTCACGGCCGGCGGCACGTTCACCTTCAAGACCTCGCTCGCCACGGGCAAGGCCTACGCGGTGACCGTGTCGACCCAGCCCAGCTCACCCACGCAGTACTGTGTGGTAGAGAACGGTAGCGGCACTACAGGCAGCTCCAACGTCACGAGCGTGACGGTCATGTGCGCCCAGTTCGCGTATACGGCCAACAATACCGACGGGACGATCGATGGTTACACGATAAATCCGACCAGCGGTGCCCTCGCGGCGGTTACCGGAGGCCCATATCCGGACGGTACGTCGCCGGCGGCGGTCTCCCTGTCGCCGAATGGCCTGTTCGCGTTCTCCGCGAGCAATGACGGGAAGCAGATCTACGCCTACACCATCGATCAGACCTCGGGCCAGCTCACTGCGGTCGCCGGCAGCCCGTTCAGCACCGGGTTCGTAACGGGCTCGCCCTATCCCGACATCGCCGTGGATGCGCACAGTGCCCATCTCTATCTCGCAAGCGCCGGCGACACGGAGGTTGCGGGTTTTGCAATCAACGCGACGACAGGCGTGCTCACCGCCTTGACGGGAAGCCCCTACGCAGCCGGTGCGGGTGCGGGCGCAATCCCGGCTTTCAGCCCCGACGGCAATTACCTCTATGTAATGAATCAGACCGCCAATACCGTGTCCGGCTACTCGATCAGTCCGACCACCGGCGCTCTGACTGCGCTTGCCGGCCCCGCCCCCGCGACGGGAACGACTCCGGACTGGATCGTCTTCACGCCGAACGGCAAGTACGCCTACGTGGCCGACAGCGGCGTGGACACGATTTCCGCTTACTCGGTGAGCTCCGGCGTGCTGACTCCATTGTCAACACCTACATTCGCTGCGGATGAGCATCCCCAGGATCTGACGATAGATGCGAGCGGCACGCACCTTTACGCCCCCGTGGCCAACGGGTCGACCGCCGGCGCGGTCCAGTACTACACGATCAATGCCAACGGGACGCTCACGTCGGGCGGCAGCACTCCTGCGGGTGTTGCTCCTATCTATCTGGCAATCGATCCGACCGGGCCGTACGCCTATGTCTCGAGCAGCAAGGGCGCCGAAGTGTTCGGGTACTCGATCAATTCGACGACGGGCGCGCTCACGGCGCTTGCGCAGAGCCCCTTCAGCACCGGCGCCGGCAGTCTGCCGCAGTTCATCACGATCGACCCGAGCGGCAGATTCGGCTACACCGCCAATGAGGGCACGGCGAATATATCGGGGTTCACGATCAACGCGACCACGGGCGAGCTGACCGCCATGACGGGCCCGTTCCCGGCGGGCACGAAGCCGATTTTCGTCTCGATCTCACCGGAGGTGCCGGGCGTCCGCGACTGATCCGCGATCAATAGCAAGTAAGTGAGAGGCCCAGGGG
>JBAVGI010000600.1:0-1726 GCA_049684755.1 Candidatus Sulfotelmatobacter sp. | reverse complement strand
CCTTCAACAGCTGCTCGCGGCGGTCATGCAGTTGCGAGCGAATAGCCTGCTGCACGCGCGGATCAGATAGATCGCGCTGTCCCGCGGGTTCCTTCGAAACCAATTTCACAATGCGAAAGCCGAGCGGTTGCTTGGTTGCCGGGTTCGACACGATGATGATCGGGCTGTACTGACCCGGCTTCAGTTTCATCACCGCATCGCGCGTGAAGGGGTCAGTATTGCGCAGTGACGACTCTGGAACCGTTCCCAGATCCCCGCCATTGCCCGATGTTTCCGGATCCTCCGAATAGTTCATCGCCAGCGTTGCGAAGTCATCGCCGCTGTCCAGGCGATTGGAAATCATCTGGATTTTCTTGCGCGCATCGGCCTCGTTCTGCGCCTTATTGTTCTGGTTGTGTACTTGCGGATTCGGCGTTGGAGTAACAAATATCTGGGCCAGATGGTATTGCGGTTCAATCAGGTTGAATTCCGATTTGTGCGCGGCAAAGTAGTCGTTGATGTCCTGATCGGTCACGTTGATTTTCGAGGACACTTCTTTATTCATCACTTTATCGACGGTGATGGAGCGACGGATGTCGCGCTTGAAGTCCTCCAGGGTGATCTTTTTTTCCTTCAGCCGCTGATCGAATTCCTCCTGCGTGTACGGAGACTTGTTCTCATTCAGCTTGCGATCTACTTCTTCTTCGGTGGCCAGCAAGCCTAACTTCTCGGCGCGGCGCATTACCATTTCGTCGTCGATCAGTTGGCGGAGAATATTGAGGCGAAGAATTGTGGCTTGTTCCCCTACGGGTGCCTGCTGTGCGCTGGCAATTTGATTGTCGTAATACTTATCGACATCGGAGCGGAAGATTTTGCGGCCATCCACCGTGGCCATCACGTCTCCACTCACTTGAGACTTGCAGCCCAGCATCGCTGCCAGCACGACGGCGGCAGCGAATAACACTGCCAGCCGTGGAAGTCCTAGATTTCTTTTCAAAAGAGTTGTTCTCCTGATTCACATTGGCAAATATCGCCGCATCCGACCAACAATCACTTCGCGACTGGCGCGGTCGTTGCCACCGCGTGATCCGGTACCGGCAGATTCGCGCCTCTTAACGCACGATCCAGGGCAGCACGCAGTTCACTCGGAGGCACCGCACCATCGATTTTCTCGCCGTTGATGAACATGGTCGGAGTCGCTTCCACGCCCACCGATTCTGCCTCTTTCATCGAAGCCTTCACCGCACTATCATCTTGTGCCTTAATACAAGACTGCAGCTTCACCGTATCCAGGCTGTGCTTCTGCCCCTGCAACATCGCGAGCTTATCGAGCGCATCCAGCCGCGCCGCCGGAGTTTTTTCGTTGCTCACCTCGTGCTGGTTAGCGTGGATGTAATCGGCGAAATCCCAGTAGGCATCGTTATTTTGCGCCGCCAGGCAATTCGCGTCTACCGCGGCGTGCGTCGCCCAGGGATGAATTTCCACCAGCGGATAATCTTTGTAAATAAAAGTGATGCGGTCGCCATACTCCTTAAGAATTTCCGGGAACAGCTCCTGATGCATGCGCGAGCAGAACGGGCACTCGAAATCGTCAAAGTTGACTACGACCACCTTGGATGCCTTCGCTCCCCGCGCAGGCCGTCCGGCCGTATTGATCTTGCTCATCGTGGCCGCGTACGGATCTTTGTTCAGATCGAACTTGTTCATTCGGATCAACGACGAGTGATCTTTGGAAATCAGGAAATTG
>JBAVGI010000599.1:0-1516 GCA_049684755.1 Candidatus Sulfotelmatobacter sp. | reverse complement strand
CAGCAGGCCGATGCGAAAGCGCTCATAGCACTCGGTCCGACGCCGGGCTTCAAGATCTGGGAGTCGGTGCTCTCCATCCGGGAGCACCTGCGACCGGGCCTCCCGATCTGGTCAGTCGCGGCGCCTGGCGCCGAGCCGCTGGCGGAGTTCGACTTCGACCGCCATCTAGAGCGGATGGAGAAGGCCGCTAGTTGCGCGAGCGCACGGCCGTCGGTACACGCGGAGGAAGTCGCCGCCTACGTGCACTCTGGCGGCACCTCGGGCCTTCCCAAGATCGTCAAACTCTCGCACGGAAACATCTCCTACCGACACTGGACGTTGCAGCTTGCGATGCAGCTGTCACTCGGAGAGGTCGTACTCCAAGACACGCCGATCTTTCACGTCGGTGGCATCGCCGGCCGCTGCCTTCCGATGCTCGCCTGCGGAGCGAGCCTCGTGATCCCGAGTCTGATGGGCGCTCGCGACAAGCGCTATGTCGCCAACTACTGGAAGTTCGTCGAGCGGTTTCGCGTGACGCGCCTGTCCGGCGTGCCCACCACCCTGTCGGCGCTCGCCCGGCTGCCGCCCCAGGGCGAGGACCTCTCCTGTCTCAGGCCCAACTTCGTCACCGGCTCCACGGCACTGCCAATCTCGGTCCGCCGGGAGTTCGAGCGGGTCTCCGGCGTGCGGATCCTCAATTCTTATGGCCTCACCGAGAATACGGCGAGCGTCGCCATCGAGCTGCGCGACGGGGATTCGAAGCCAGGCAGCTCGGGCGTCCCGCTGCCCTACACTCGCGTGCGCGCGGCCCGCTTCGGCGCCGCCGAGGACGATTGGCGCGCATGCCCACCGGATGAGATCGGCATGCTGCAGGTCAAGGGGCCCGGAGTCTCACTGGGCTATGTCGGAAACGTACCCTCGGCCCACACCGCCGACGGGTGGCTCACCACCGGAGACCTGGGACGTCTCGATTCCGACGGTGTTCTCTACGTTACCGGCCGCGCCAAGGACATCATCATCCGGGGCGGTCACAACATCGATCCTGGAAGCATCGAGGATGCCCTGCTGCGCTCGCCGCAGGTTCTCCACGCGGCCGCCGTTGGCAAGCCCGACAGCTACGCCGGGGAACTGCCGGTTGCCTACGTTCAGCTCGTTCCCGGCTCCCGCGTCACCGATGTCGAGCTGATCGCGCTCGCGAGCCAGCACATCGCCGAGCGCGCGGCCATCCCGAAGGAAATCTACGTCATCGACCGGATTCCGCTGACGGATGCCGGCAAGCCTGCGAAGGTCGCCTTGCGCCAGGACGCGGCGCGACGGGTATTCCGGATCGCGCTGAATCACGCGCTCGAAGGCAGTCTGGCAACGGAAGCCTGGGACGTCGAAGTCGGTGCGCACTCCGTTCACGGCACCCTGGTCACGATCTCGCTCGGGCGAGACTCGGACCTCGATCCGAGTGCGATCGAGGCGCGGATCGCGGAAGTCATGTCACGATATTCCTTCGCCTACGAGGTCCTCTGGCGGGGGTGAGCCGACGGGA
>JBAVGI010000598.1:0-4129 GCA_049684755.1 Candidatus Sulfotelmatobacter sp. | reverse complement strand
GTGCGCACTGCAATGTGCTCATTGATGACTCCGCCACCGATCGACGCAGGGTATTCGACCGGCATGTCCCAGCCGTTGAAGTCGACCATCTTTGCGCCCATCTGTCGATGGACCGCATTGAGCGCGGTCTTGCGGACGGCAGGAACGGTGCTGACTGGCGTAGATTCTACCGAGGACAAAATCGAAACCTCAAGGCACACATGCTGACCTGCGGAAAACTTGAGTGATTACCGTATCACGTGGTTTTTCGGCGGGTCAAACGGAAGGATTAACCACAGAGGACACGGAGAACACAGGGTAGACCCCTACGTCTATCTTCCGAACTGCACGGTGACGTGGGCTCCGGCGGCTACGTGCGTGCCGGCTTGCGGAGACTGCTCGCGGGCCACTCCGCTGCCGACGGCTTCCAGTTCGAGGCCTGCGTCCTCAGCGGATTCCACGGCACCGCGGACGGTTTTTCCTACGAAAGATGGAACTTCGATTCCGCCCTGCTCGATGTCCAGGACAACGGTTCCAGTGGCTGGAGTTTTCGTGCCTGCCGCCGGATCATTAGGGGACGATGCACTCGTCGGGACAGGTTGCTCAGAAACCGCTGGCGAGGCGTCATTCTGCCGCATTGCGGCTTGGACTACCTGTCCATCGCTGCCGGCAGTCGCGGGCGAGGGCGCCCGCGCCACACTGGCCTTGGCAGCTGTAAGTTCCTGAGCAGAGCCGTTTACATCCGCCGTCTCCAGGGGCTCGCCAGGATGGTCTGGGGTTCCTTCTTCCAGGTCTTTATCCTTTGTCTTCGCCTGCGCCAGCAGCAACTGATGATTTGGCGCCAGCGGCAAGTCGTGTGGCGTGTGCAGATATTCGAGCACTTGCTGTGTCACGCGGCGAAACACCGGGGCTGAAACTTGGCCTCCCTGGTGCAGACCTACAGCGGAATCCAGAATCACGGCTACTACTATCTCCGGATTATTTACCGGTGCGAATCCCGCGAACGATCCGACATACTTTGTCTTCGAATACGCGCCAGTGGCCGGATCGACTTTCTGCGCCGTGCCGGTCTTTCCCGCCGATGTGTAGCCTTCGAGAATTGCCTTGCGGCCCGTGCCTTCGAGCACTACTTTTTGCATCATCGAGCGCATCTCGGCTGCGGTGTAGCTGGAAATAACGCGTCGCGAAGTTCCAGGATGAAATGCCACGGTCTGCGGTGAAGTTTTTCCGGGCGAGGTCTGCGGATCCAGCGTTCCCGCCACGATACGCGGTGCGATCCAAACGCCGTCGTTGGCGAACGTGGAAATCAGAGCCGAAAGCTGAACGGCTGAGATGCCGATTTCCTGTCCCATGGAGATCGCCGCGATGGAAACTTTCGACCAGCGGCTAACCGGCTTCGTAAGGCCGCGGGTTTCGCCGGGTAACTCGATTCCGGTCTGCTGTCCGAATCCGTATGCGCGAATGTATTTGTAGAAGCGGTCTTCGCCGAGGCGCAGGGCAATCTTGATCGCGCCCACATCGCTCGATTCGGCTAATACGCCCCACACTGGCAGCAATCCATGCGGCCTCGAGTCGCGGATGCGCATGCCGTTGTAGACGATCGATCCCATCTGGCAGTCGAAGATTTCGTCGGGGTTGGTCAACTTCTCTTCCAGCGCGGCCGAGATTGTTACCAGCTTGAAAGTCGATCCCGGCTCGTAGATGTAGCTGACGGCGCGGTTGGTTAGCGCGCTGGGAGTTATCTGCTTGCGCAGATTCGGATTAAAAGTTGGCCGATTAGCCAGCGCCAGAATTTCTCCGGTGTGCGGATTTTCCACAATCACAGTGCCGGCAATGGCTTGTGTATCGTGTATCGCCTGGTCCAGTTCCTTCTCGGCGATGTATTGAATGTTTTTGTCAATCGTAAGAACGACATTTTCGCCGGGCTCCGGCTGTTTCTCTACGTCGGAGAACCACTGGCGACGGGCATCGACGGAGATAAACATCTTCCCTGCTCGGCCGCGCAGTTCATCGTCAAATTCGTGCTCGATACCGCTCTGGCCCGCATCTTCCATGCCGACGGTTCCAACCACCTGTGCTGCCAGATCGCGCGCCGGATAAAAACGTTTGGGCTCTTTCTGAAAATGGATGCCTTGCAGGTTCAGTGACTTGATGCGCTCGATGGTTTCGTCGTCCGCTTTTCGCGCCACCCAGCAGAAGGTTTTGTGGCTTCGGCAATCGGCGAGGACAACATTGTGATCTTCGCCAGTAATGCGAGTAATCAGAGAGACCGCGGTCGGAAGGTCTTTCACTTCGGAGGGAACAGCGAATGCAGAATCCACGAGCACGGACATTGCCAGTTCGTGGCCGGCGCGGTCGTAGATGACTCCGCGTTTGGCGGAGAGTGGAATCTCGCGCTGCTGCTGGTGCTCTGCTTGCTTCACAAAACTGCCATATTGAAAGACTTGCAGAAAGACCAGGCGAGCGCAGATCAAAACACACCAGAACAGGAGCATTCCGCCCAGCAGGTAGAGCCGAGAGTTTTTGCCGAGGTCGGAGCTACCAGCGCTCATAATCGCCGCTCTCAAGCTTTGTCATTTCCAAACATCACACTCTCAAGATTTGTCACTCCGAACCTCACGTAGTGAGGAGAGGAACCTGCTTTGTGGTCCTGCCGGCAAGCAGCAGGTTCCTCGTCGCATTCGCTCCTCGGAATGACAGGTAGCATTGGTGGAGCCGTCCATAGACAAACATGGCGGACCACCATCCAGGCGGACCGCCAATAAATTCATGTGGGGACAACCCCTACGGCAAGCTCAGAGCTCGCACTCAGGTGTCCGCCGAGCCAAGCTCGGCTCCCGCTCTATGCGCGCTACTGTCCCGCCAGCACTGTGATCGGGGCCGCGCTCGCCATTACCGGACCATTGCTGTGATCCAACACAGGACCGTCCATGCGAATTACCTGACCCGGCTCCGGCGGCACCAGACCCATGCGCCGCGCCATCACATCGATGCGTTCGGGATCGCGCAGGCTGGCATCTTCCAGGCGCAGGGCGCGGTTCATCTCCGTCAGATTGTTGAGCTCGCGCTTGGATGATTCGATCTGATAGCCGTACTCAATTGCGCGGAAGTGCTGCCAGGCGTAAGTGAACACCAGCAGGAACAGGAGAGCGAGAGCGGTGCCAAATTGTTTCATCTCGCGATTGTGTCCCGGATCTTCGGCCTTCACCAAACGCGAATTGTCGATCGCTTTGGCGAAGTAAATCTCAGGCGTGCCGGTAAAAAATGTGTTCCGCCGGGCCGCTGGGACTGCCATCCGCATTGCTGCTGCTGTTGCCATTAGGCTGCTCCCGCAAAGATGGGTTCTGTCTGCTGCGAACTCGGTAAATCGAAAAGCCGCCGCAGGTCCATTTCTTCGGACACGTGTTCCTCGGACATGCGCTTCTGTTGAGCGCTTTGTTCAGCGCGTTCCACTGCTGCCATCAAATCCCTGATCAAAGTTCCCGTGTACATCTCGCACCTTCCAACTCGAATTCCTACCCAGAGCCTGGCTTCGAACCGGAAGCCTTTCCACATCGGCGGATCTTCGTCCGCCTTTTTCAGAACCTGTTTCACTAGAATCTGAACGCCCGGCACGCCATTACAGCTGTGCCGGGGACTCCGGCAGGTTTTCCGGAATCTAAACTTTTTCCGCCGCCCGCAATTTCGCGCTGCGTGCCCGCGGGTTGCGATCTTGTTCTTCTTCGGATGCTGTCACCGGTTTTCTGGTCAACACCCGGAAGTACTTGTCCTTAATTCCTCCGTCGCGGAAGGCATCCTTTACGATGCGATCTTCCAACGAATGAAAACTGATCACTACCACGCGTCCGCCTGGCTTCAGAATCGGCGGCGCCGCTTCGAGCAGCGCCTTGAGATCGTCCAGTTCGCGGTTTACGAAGATTCGAAGAGCTTGAAAAGTTCGCGTCGCGGGATGAATTCTGCGTTCAGCCTGGTTCATTGGCCGGGCCGCAGCTGATATGACATCCGCAAGATGTGCGGTAGATCGTATCGGCCGCGACCGGACAATGGCTCTGGCGATTCTCCGCGACCTCCTTTCCTCTCCGAATTCGTAAATCACATCGGCAAGCTCGCGCTCGTCGAGGTGGTTTACCACTTGTTCGGCGGTACGCTC
>JBAVGI010000597.1:0-4883 GCA_049684755.1 Candidatus Sulfotelmatobacter sp. | reverse complement strand
GTCGAGAGAAGCGCCACCGTTCGCAAAGCGCACTGGTCGCATCTCGATATGGCTAGTCGATCTTCATACTAGGGAGGGGGGCGGGCAGCGTCAAAGCACTACGGTGTAACGCCAGAGCATTGGTCTTTTGTAATCACCATGGTGACTGATGTCACCTGCTTGAGGCTATGGCAGTTAGCTGACTCGCTCGGAATGGCGGTGGCTTCTGGAATGACTCCGGTAACTTGTCGGATGAACCGCGGTGACCCTACGATGCATGGAGGTATGACTCTCTCATCGCTCCTGGTTTGCGCGGACGAAGCTTCGGTCGAGGTACTGAATCGTGTGCTCGAGGAACTCGGCATCCAGGTGGAGTTGTGTGTAGAGGTTGCACGCGCTGCCGTAAGACTGGCGCAGCAGCGCTTCGACCTGATCATTCTCGATTGCCCAACCCAGGCGGATGTCACTTCCTTATTGCATGAAAGCCGCTCTTCGCGGCTGAACGATGCGAGTCTGGCAGTTGCCGTGGTATCCGGACAGGAGAACATCCGCGAGATATTTTCTCTGGGCGTGAACTTTGTGCTGTACAAACCTGTTTCCTACGAGCGCGCATTGAGCAGCCTGCGCGCAGCCCAAAGCGTGTTGCACCGCGACAAGCGCCGAAAAACGCGCGCTCCGGTGCATACGCACGCTACCATCGATTACGCTGGCGGAGAACAAGCCAAAGCGACGCTGGTGAATCTGGCGGAAGAAGGCATGGCGGTAAATTTCGGCAAGCGGCTGCCGCCCACCTGTAAAGTTTATTTTCAATTTCAATTGCCGGGACAGACGGCAAACGTGCGGCTCTCCGGTCAGGTAGTTTGGCAGGACTGGAATGGACGCGCCGGTATTCAGTTTGTGGATGTGCCACAAACTTCGAGGCGGGTTCTGCAGGACTGGCTGAAAATGAACACGCAAGACGCTGCAAAAGGGCAACTGGCCTCCGAGAAATTGAAAGTGGAGTCTTCCATCCGTCCTGACGAAGATGGCGTGCTGACGAACGCGCGCGGGAAGAAGCAGGATGCCGCCGGGAGCGACGGCGAAGCAGCCGCGCGGCTGCGTGACGGAACGGACAATCGCCGCGGGCAAACCCGTTATGCCTGCCGCCTGGGAGCGGAGGTTTACCAGAAGGGAAGTTCGGTACGGCACTACTGCCATCTCAGCGACCTGAGCGAGAGAGGTTGTTATCTTGAAATGCCGCTGGCTTTCGCCGTGGACACCACGGTTGAGATTCTGGTGCGAACCTACGAAATAAAATTGCGCTTGAGCGGAGTCGTGAAAGCTTCCCATCCCAGCTATGGGATGGGGGTGTTGTTTCATCTGAACACCAAAGACGAACGGCGCGGTGTGCAGCAGTTGATTGATTTTGTGGCAGCCACGGCGCAGAGGTCTTAATTGCCGCTAGGTGCGACCGCCGGTCGCTCCTGTTTGTTGTAAATTCCTCGGCAAAATCATTGATCTGATTGTGGCGGATGGTGCGCCTTGGTTTCGGCGTTCCCCTGAATCTCTCCCGCCGCGAGCGCTGGATTCGTATCAAGCGACGGCCTGCCTCAAACACAAAGAGCCTTTTCCGGGGAACATAGAACATTTCGTCCGCACCATTCCTGAATGCAGCCACTTCTGCGAAGCCCTTAATCACTGCTAAAATCGCTCGCGGGAGAGGTCCTATGCCCTTTATTGACACCCACAGCCTCAACGTCATCGAGCGTTTGCCGGGTTGGTACGGACGGTATTTCCACTCGGAAAACATGACGTTTGCGCACTACGATTTCAAACGCGGCTCGACCATTCACGAGCACTTCCATCCTCAGGAAGAAGTCTACGAGGTCATCGAGGGCGAACTCGAAGTGACAATCGAAGGCATGGCCCAGATCATGAAACCGGGCGTGGTCGCGGTGGTGCCGAGCAATGCTCGTCATTCGGTCAAAGCCTTCACCGATGGCAGGGCGATTATTGTCGATTATCCGCATAGACCTGGAATCGCGCAGGCGCATTCGTAGCGGCTACTGTGGCCGATCTGTGCATGTTCTCAATAGGTATCGGATGGTTGACGTAACATCGCGCTTACATTAGTTGTCGGGTTCAATGAGTGTAAAACGCCTGGTTACAACAGTCTGCTTCAAGAGCGCTTCGCACTGCATCGAGGTCACGACCGTAATGTTCCAAGCTGCGGACAACAAGGCTAGTCTGAGTATAGGTCAGCCCTATGCGATATGCATTCTTGACAATCTTGTTGTTAGCCCTGTGCAGTTCTCGTGTCGCAGCTTGCGGACCACCTGAACTAGCCTCCAACACACAGATACCAAAAACGTTCACCTTCGAGAAGGGATGGGATATTCCCGGTCTCAGTGGTGCTTCGGTAGTACGTCGATACCGAGACGAGACCGGGAGCGATGTGACCATGTACAAGCCTACTCAAGATGCGTTTGTCGACTTGCAAGGATTTGAATTGTCTGCTGACGGGAAGTCCATGCGCTTTGTTCCCGGCTATGCCCAGTGGGTGGAAACCATCCGGGAATACCGCGTAAACGGCAAGGTTTACGCCTACGACGTTTCAACTGTCAGCACGGGGAAAGCTGATCCACCTATGTGGCGGAAGATTCGAGCGCGAACCAAGACCAACGGGGTTCTCGGTGGAGTGCTTGGCTGCGGCTGGACAAGGCTGCGCTACTTCGATGCTGATGGTGATGGCATCTTTGAGTCATTGGAATACGTAGGTTTTGGCGGGCCGTATTCCAATGCGACCCGCTGTCCCACCTTTCCCGAGTGGGCATTGAGCGTGCTGCCCAATAAGGAAGCAGCGCAGCGGTGCAAGAACAACGAAGAAGGAAAGATCATCTTGAAGCTGCCACCATTCTTGGACAGTTTGTTCAATCAGCAACCAGTCATCCCTCATTTGATTTCGGAGACAAAGAAGTAATCGGCCAAGAACTGGTCAATTGGTGATAAATCGCCACTTCACTCATCGTCTGTCCGGGCGGGGTTTTGCCTGAACAGCCCCTTCGGGTACGAAGTGCGCAATCCGAAGGATGACAAGGCGCCAGGGGATCTGCGGCTTCCGAGTTTTACTTCGCTTTCGAATTCTCGCTCTTCAGGATGAACGCCGCCACGTTATCGTGAATCGCCTTCAGTGACGGCGGGTGGCCCAGGCTTTTGATCGCTGGCATCAACAACACAGAGGGTGCCCCGTCCTTCGCGCAGTTTGCGAAGGGCGGGAACGACGAAGCCATACGCAACGGGGATAGTGCAGAAGGACAAACGTTGTGTAGGCAGCATCACTAGCCGCCCTTGCAAAAAACGCAAGAACGGGGCACCCACCGTTACAGATCGGGAAAGAAGAACTTGCGCGGCTGAAGCCGCGCCCCTTGGGACTTCTGCTACTTTGCGGCGACTTCTTCGGCGACAGCCTTCCGAAAATAATCCAGCGACATGCGGAGCCCGGTTTCGAGGTCGATCTTCGGTTCCCAGCCGAGCAACTGCCGCGCTTTGGTGATATCGGGACGGCGCTGCTTGGGATCATCCGGAGGTAGCGGCTCGTAGCTGATTTTGCTCTTCGATCCCGTGACTTTAATTACATGTTTCGCGCATTCGAGGATGGTGAATTCGTTCGGATTGCCGATGTTGACCGGTAGATGTTCCGCAGATTTTGCCAGCCGAATGAAGCCATCAATTTCGTCGCTGACGTAGCAGAAGCTGCGGGTCTGGCCGCCGTCGCCGTAGACCGTGAGGTATTCGCCGCGAATTGCCTGTTTCATGAAATTCGAAACCACACGGCCGTCGTTCAACTGCAGGCGCGGGCCGTAGGTGTTGAAGATCCGCACAATGCGCGTATCCACTTTGTGATAGCGGTGATAAGCCATGGTGACAGCTTCGGTGAAGCGCTTGGCTTCGTCATAGACGGAGCGCGGACCGATGGAATTCACATTGCCCCAATACGTTTCTTTTTGAGGATGCTCGAGCGGATCGCCATAACACTCGGAAGTGGACGACACGAGATACTTGGCGCCGTACTTAAGAGCGACGTCGAGAGCGTGGAAGGTTCCGAGCGACCCCACTTTCAGCGTGGGGATTCCGTGGATGGTGTAATCCACCGGACTGGCAGGGCTGGCAAAGTGAAAGACGAAGTCGACTTTTCCTACGTCGAAAGGCTCGCAGATGTCTTTATTGATAAATTCAAAGCGCGAGTCATTTCGGAGATGGTCAATGTTTGCCTGGCGGCCGGTGAGCAGATTGTCGACGACCACTACGTTCCAGCCTTCGCCAAGCAGAGCGTCGCAGAGATGGGATCCCAGAAAACCGGCGCCACCGGTGACCAGAGCGCGTTGTTGGTTCATGCTTTCTTGGCGCCATTGCGCAGAGCGGCGGGAACGCCGTCCGGATGAGAGGCTGCGCGTCCTACCGAGTAATAGGTGAAGCCATTGGCCGCCATCACTTCGGGATCATACAAGTTGCGGCCGTCGATGACGATGGGATACTTGAGTTCATGGTTGAGACGGCGGAGATCGAGGTTGGCAAATTCCTCCCACTCGGTAAGGATCAGCAGAGCGTCGGCGCCGGTAGCTGCCTCGTACGCTGAATTCGCAAACTTGATACCCGAGGTCATTAATTCCTGGGTGCGGTCCATCGCGGCCGGATCATACGCGGTGATTTTGCAACCTTCCTGCATGAGCGCCTGCACGATCATGATAGCGGGAGATTCGCGGATGTCGTCTGTTCCCCCTTTGAAGGCGAGGCCGACCACGCCCAGATGCTTGCCGCGCAGCGTCCACAAGGCGCTGCGGACTTTGCGCAGGAAACGGTCGCGCTGATCTTCGTTGATGCGCATGACCTCGTCGAGCAAGCGGAAATCGTATCCGCATTCCCGG
>JBAVGI010000596.1:0-32414 GCA_049684755.1 Candidatus Sulfotelmatobacter sp. | reverse complement strand
GGAAAATGCGATTTTTACGATCCCAGTCCGCCGCTGCGCAATGCGCTTTACCGCAACAATCGCGATGGAACTTTTACGGACGTAACCGAGAAGGCGGGAGTGGCCGCGGGCGGCTATGGCCAGGGGGCGGCGGTCGGCGATTACGACGGCGACGGGTTTGCGGATATTTATGTTACGCAATACGGGAGAAGCATCCTTTATCACAACAACGGGGACGGCACATTTACCGATGTGACGGAGAAGGCCGGAGTAGCCGCGCCGGGGTGGTCTTCGAGCGCGGTGTGGTTCGATTACGACAATGATGGCCGTCTGGATTTATTTGTCTGCCGCTTCGTGGATTTCGACAAATCCAAGAATCTGCCGTGTACCTCCGACAACAAAGTTGGGTACTGTATTCCTCATCTCTACAAACCGATGGCCAGCTGGCTCTTTCACAACAACGGCGACGGGACATTCACTGACGTTTCCAAAACATCGGGCATCGGGAAATACCTAGGTAAGGGCTGGGGAGTGGTGGCCACGGATATTAATAATGATGGCCGCATGGATTTGTTTGTTTCGAATGACACGGTGGCTAACTTTCTGTATGTAAATCGCGGGCAGGGAACGTTTGAAGAAATTGGGCAGCAGGCGGGCATCGCCTACTCCGATGCCGGGCGCCCGCGTTCGGGAATGGGCGTGGATTCCGCCGACTTCAACCAGGATGGATGGATGGATCTGTTTGTCGCGAACATCGACCATGAAGCGTATTCGCTCTACAAGAACAATCACGACGAAACGTTTGACGATATCGCGCCGGCCATCGGGGTTGCGAGCGCGACGAAGCTGATGAGCGGGTGGGGGTTGAAATTTTTCGATTATGACAACGATGGCAATCTGGATCTGATTCTAGCCAACGGGCATCCCGACGATCTGATCGAAAAGATCCACGACAATGTGAAGTATCGGGAGCCGCTGCTGCTCTTTCATAATTCGGGGAGCGGATTGAAGAATGTTAGCGGCGAGAGTGGGCCGGCATTCGCCACACCGATGTCGGCGCGAGGCTTGGCTCTGGGAGATTTCAATAATGACGGAGCGGTTGACGTCCTGATCTCGAATAACGACGAAGAGCCTGTGCTGCTGCGGAATAATGCTGCAGGCGGGAATCACTGGCTGGGTTTGAAGCTGGTGGGAAAGAAAGCAAACATCGATGCCATCGGAGCCCGCGTGACTTACCAGGCGGGCGATCTGAAGCGGAGCCGTATGAAAGTCGGTGGAGGCAGTTATCTTTCCTCGCATGATCCGCGCATGGTGTTGGGAATCGGGAAGCTTGCGAAAATCGACTGGCTCGAGATCGATTGGCCCCAGCCCAGCGGATTGAAGCAACGACTCACCGAGCTTCCGATCGACCGTTACATCACGATTCACGAAGGGCAGCAGGGGTGGAAGTAATTGAGTTGCCGCGTCTTGCCATTCAGGCTACACACGTCAACACGGGGCAACTGGAACGGCATATGACCTCGTGAGTGAGGGCCCACGGGATGTGCGCGGATACTCGTGGCGACGACGTGCGGTTTGCACCCATGACAATCAGGTCGATTCTGCGTATTGCGGCAGTCTCGAGGATGCCTTCGGGAAGAAAATCTGTACTGGCTATATATTCCGGTTCCACAGCGAGCTTCGCGCTGGATGGAAGCAGTCTCATCAGTTTTATCCTGCTCTCTTCTCGCATGCTGTGCTGCCACTTCACAAATTGCTCGGCGGCGTAAGGTGACGGACAGTAAGCAGCAGGGCCGACGTCATTAAGAGGCGCCGGCGGCAGCATGTGCAACAGGACCAACCTTGCCTGATGCTCTTCGGCAATAGACAAGGCATAAGGAAACGCCGCATCGGCGGCCCGACCAAAATCGGTAGGGAAAAGGATGCCTCTAAACTGGATCGGTCCCGAGGCAGGGGGCGGGACATGCGGACCGATTGTAAGCACCGGGCAGGGTGCCAGACGCAACACCCGCTCTGCGATCGACCCAAGAGCAACCTTCTTCAATCCGCCTCGTCCTCGCGTGCCCAGAACCAACAAGTCAACGTTCTCGCCTGCAATTACCGAAGAAAGAACATCCCAAACCGGGCCCTGCTTAATGATGAGGTGATGGTTGACATCATCCAGTCGCGCCTTCTCGGTGAGTTGGTTCATCTCGCGTTCCGCGTCCAGCCTGGGCACGTTTAGTTCTCCGGGCAAGCGTTCCAGGGGAATCGGTTCTCTCGGTTGCGGAGCCATGGCGTGTACGACGGAAAGAGTGGAGCCATAACGCCGTGCCAGCGAAAGCGCATAAGTCAGCGCGCATCGTGACGAAGCCGAGAAGTCAGTGGCAATTAGAATCTTTTTGAAGTGAACTTTCGCTTCTGGATTGTGCATCTGGGAGAGTGTGGACATGTTCCCTCCGATCTTTCGGCGGCGAATGGTTCGGGACTTGGCCGGAGGATTCGCCGTTCAGAAAATCAGTTGCGAGGTGAAGCGCTGGGCGCCTCTCGTTTTGCTTTTTCTGCTTCCAGCCGGTGAATCGTCGTGCGCAGCCAGGCGCCGAGGGTGGCCTCAATTTCCTGTTGCGTTCCGGTGCGGTACAGAGACTCGAGCGTCTCTCCGCTCAGCGACAGGGGAATGTGAATGCAAGGGGTTTGTGCCTTGCGCGCTTCTTCAGGGACGAATTGCATCAGGAGGCACTCGCTGCACGGCTCCTTATCCTTGGAGTTAAAGTTCATGCAGGTAGGAGAATCCTCAAAGACAAATCGCGGGCGCCAGGCTTCGCGGGGCAGACGTCCGTAACCGCCTTGCTCAAGAAACTCCAACTCGAATTTGAGAACCTCCAGCAGGTTCCGCTTATCTGTCGGCATAATCCTATCCTCAATTGCTAGTGTGGGCGCTCTTCTTTAGTGACGCCGTGACGCCGGTCACAGGATATGGTGAGAGTAATCACCCATGACTTCGCCGGGCGAATCCTGCACTCTCTCTGGTCTCTTCCGGGAATCGATTACATCAGTCTGTGATATGGGTCACAGCACCTCGCGCGCGAAAGAGTTCAATATTGCAACATGTTTGGAGTATTCTCGTTGCTACGCTTGACGAATCCGATTCGATGGAGCTAATGATGAAGAGAATCGACCTGAAACTGTTTACGGTTGCAACAGCGTTGGGAGTAGCTCTTAGCTTTTCCATGCCGGCGCATGGGCAAGACGCGGCGACACTGTTTAAGTCGAAATGCGCCGGCTGTCACGGCGCAGACGGGACGGGCTCGGCAATGGGCAAGAAGATGGGAGCCCACGATTTCACCAGCGCCGACGTACAGGGTATGACGGATGCACAGCTCACCGACACCATTACGAACGGCAAAGGGAAGATGCCGAAATACAGCTCTTTGACCCCCGACCAGGTCAAGGGATTGGTAACTTACATCCGAACGCTGAAGAAATAGTTTTCGCCTCCGGTACAGCATGATTTACCAAAGTGGCGGGGCATTCGCTGCTGAGTGCTAAGTGTATCTTCGCGTCGCTGATTGAAGATTGAGGATGGAACACAGGAGCGCCGGTTTGCCATGACTATGCGAGAACGCATCCGAGACTGGGCACAGCCGATCTACTTTCTGGGCCAAAATCCGATTACGCTTACTGGTGCGGTGATCGCGACGAGCACGGCGCTTACTACGATTGCCTTCTGGTTTTATGACTTCTTCCTGCCGGGGCCGCCGCATCCTTATATTGGCCTGCTGGTTTACTTGATCCTACCCGGAATTTTTATCCTTGGGCTACTGCTGATTCCGATGGGAATCTGGTTGAGACGACGTAGCCTTCGGCACAGCGGACATCTGCCGGAAATCTTCCCTGCCATCGATCTGCGCCTGCCGGTGGTGCGGCGCACGTTCGAGTGGGTGGCGTTGGCGACAGTGGTGAATCTTCTGATTCTGGGGACCGCCTCGTACCGCGGGGTGGAGTACATGGATTCGGCAAATTTTTGCGGCACGACCTGTCACACGGTGATGGCTCCTGAGTATACGACCTACGAAAATTCTCCGCACTCGCGTGTGGAATGCGTCGAATGCCATATCGGGCCGGGAGCGGGATGGTTTGTGCGATCGAAGCTTTCCGGGTTGCGGCAAGTCGTGGCCGTAACGCTCCATACGTATTCGCGACCCATTCCTTCGCCGGTAAAGTACCTGCGCCCGGCGCGTGAGACCTGTGAGCAGTGCCATTGGCCGCAGCGTTTTACCGGCGACAAATTCCTGGTGAATACCAGCTACAAAGATGACGAGAAAAACACGCCGCAGACCGATGTCTTATTGCTGAAAGTCGGTGGACGAACGTGGCAGGGATCGGTCGGCATCCACGGTCACCATCTCGCTGAGGGAGCGCGGATCCGCTATATTTCGACTGATCCCGAGCGGCAGACGATTCCGGCTGTGTATTACACCGACGACAGCGGGAAGACCACCGAATTCATTTCCACCGATGCGAAGCCGACTCAACAACAATTGGATAAGGGGGAACATCGCGTGATGGATTGCGTGGACTGCCACAACCGGCCCACGCACGTTTTCGAATTGCCCGACAACGCAGTGGACAAGCAGATGTCGTTGGGACGCATCAGTCCGGATCTGCCGTTCATTAAGAAAAAAGCGGTCGAGGTTCTGAAAGTGGATTATCCGGCGCGCGATGTGGCCAAGCAACGAATCCTTGACGAGCTTA
Organism: Candidatus Sulfotelmatobacter sp.; assembly: GCA_049684755.1. GTDB lineage: Bacteria > Acidobacteriota > Terriglobia > Terriglobales > Acidobacteriaceae > Sulfotelmatobacter. Next base: position 27,701 of record JBAVGI010000596.1, on the reverse strand, counting down.
ACAATTTCTACCGGACGAATTATCCACAGATCTATGAAACGCGCCGCGCGCTAGTGCAACAAGCGGGCGACGAAGTGGCGAATATCTATTTGCGCAATATTTTCCCCGACATGCGCGTGACCTGGGGAGTGCACCCAAATAATCTGGGGCACAATGATTCGCCGGGCTGCTTCCGCTGTCACGACGGAAGCCATACCAGCGCGGATGGCCAGACGATTACAAACGATTGTTCCGCCTGCCATGAGGTGTTGGCGGCGGGAGAAGAGCATCCCAAGGTGTTAACGGATTTGGGAATGAAGTAAGGAGTAGCAGCGGGTGTCGAGCAGAACGCAATGGGCGGCAGATGGAGTTAGACGATTACGGTTGATCATTTCGGTCGGGCTGATTACATTTTGCGTTCTTATTATTGTTACGTCGACAGATGCGCGGGCGCGCGCGCAAGCCAAAGCACCGCATCCGCTGAAACAGGATGAGAGTTGCCTGACCTGTCACGGCCAGCCGGGGATGACCTCGGAAAAAGGCAAGAGCATCTCGATCGATCCCGCGAAACATGCCGCCAGTGTTCACGGGATTTTAAGCTGCAGAGACTGCCACTCCACAATTAAGGACTACCCTCACCCGGTCAAAGTGGTCAAGGTTGAATGCTCACCTTGCCACGGCGACGAAGCGTCGCATGTGCCCAATAGCGTGCATAGCGCGCTGGGTGAGGCAGCGTGCGAATCTTGCCACGGCGAGCACCACGAAGTTGCGAGTGCGGCACAGTTGACTCCGGCGAAGTGCGCCCAGTGCCACGCCGATGAAGTGAAGGAATTCAAGCAGAGTATTCACGGAAAAGCAGCGGCTTCCGGCGATCCGGACGCACCCAATTGCATCTCCTGCCACGGACCGATCCACCAGATCCAAACCTCGAGCGATGCGACCTCGCTGGTAGCCAAAAAGAATCTTGCCGATACTTGCGCATCCTGTCACAGCAATCAGCAGTTTCTGGCGCGGCATAACATCCCGTTTGCGCACCCGGTGGAATTGTACCGGCAAAGCGTTCACGGGCGCGCGGTGGCTGACGGAGACGGCGCTGCGGCAACCTGCTCGGATTGTCACGGCAGTCACGGAATCTTGCCCTCACAGGATGCACGTTCGAAAATCAACCACTTCAATATTGCGGCAACTTGCGGACAGTGTCATGGCGACATCGCCAAAACGTATCTGGCAAGTGTGCATGGACAAGCCATGAAAAATGGTGTGTCTGGGGCTCCGGTATGCGTCGATTGCCATGGCGAGCATTTGATTCTGGCGCCCAAGGAACAAGGATCGCTGGTGAATGCCTCTCGTGTATCGATGGTCACCTGCGGACGTTGTCACAATGATGAGCGGCTGGCGTTGCGCTACAACCTGCCCACCGACCGTGTTCCATCTTTCGCCGACAGTTATCACGGTCTCGCCATGAGGGGCGGATCGCAGAGTGTGGCCAACTGCGCTTCCTGTCACGGTGTGCATAATATCTTTCCTTCGAAAGACGCGCGCTCGACGGTGAACGCCGCGAATCTTGCGAAGACGTGCGGGAATTGTCACGCCGGGGCGGGTGATCATTTCGTGATCGGGCCAGTGCACGTGAGAATTTCGACCGGCCCGGCGCACCCGGTCGTGGAGTGGATCCGTTGGACTTATCTAGTTTTGATCCCGCTGACCCTGGGTTTCATGTTCATCCACAACCTGCTGGATTTTTTTGCCAAGCTGATCCGGCGGCAGGCGCGTCATGAAAGCGGCGCAAAAGTATCGCGGATGAATCTGAACTTCCGCATCGCTCATACCGGCGTGATCCTCAGTTTTCCGACGCTGGTTTACACCGGGTTCGCGTTGAGATATCCAGAGGCGTGGTGGGCGCGGCCGATGTTATTGCTGGAGGGCCACTTTGCATTTCGGGGCGCTGTGCATCGTGCTGCAGCCGTGGTGCTGGTCGTTGCCACGCTGTATCACGTGATTCATCTGGCCATAAACAAGCGAGACCGATTATTCCTGAAAGCGATGCTGCCGGACGTGAAGGACGCCACCGATTTGCTGCGGGTCTTTTCTTATAATCTCGGGCTGACGAAAATCGAGCCACGCTTCGCGAAATTCAATTATGCGGAGAAGATGGAATACTGGGCTTTCATGTGGGGCACGCTGGTGATGACTGTCTCCGGCCTTCTGCTTTGGTTCAACAATTTCACGTTGCGCCACTTCCCGAAGTGGGTATCGGACGCCGCTACTGCAGTGCATTATTACGAAGCGCTGCTGGCGACGTTTTCCATCCTGATCTGGCATTTCTACATGGTGATCTTTGACCCGCTGGTCTATCCCATGGATACGGCGTGGTTCAACGGCAAAGTTCCCGCCGATCATTACCGGCACGCCCGTCCGGCCTATTACCGCGCTCTAGAGCGGGCGAACTTGATCGAACTGCCCAAGGTGCCGACGGATCCGGGGGAGGGTGCGTCTGTTTCTCCAATCGAGGATCCAGTCGTGAAAAACTGAACAGCATCTCCCTGAGTTAAGCTGATTTGATCTAAGCTCAACCGGGAGTATGCCCATGACACCCAAGCTGAACGGGATTGCGGCCTGCGTGTTCGACGCCTACGGCACGCTGTTCGACGTAAACAGCGCGGCGCGCGCGGCTCAGGATTCGCTGGGAGAGAAATGGCAGCCGCTGGCGGAATTGTGGCGGCTCAAGCAGTTGCAATACACCTGGCTGCGCGGGCTCTCCGGCCATCATGCGGATTTTTGGCAGGTCACCGGCGATGCACTGGACTTCGCCATGTCGACGTTGCAGGTCGACGATAAGGTGCTCCGTTCGCGGCTGATGAACCTGTACCTGGTTCTGGACACCTATACGGAGGTGCCGGACACTCTAAAGCGACTGAAGGCTGCGGGAATGAAGCTTGCGATTCTCTCGAACGGAACGCCCGCCATGTTGGAAGCGGCGGCCGCTACGGGTGGCATTGCTGAGTTTTTCGACGCGATCCTGTCGGTGGAAGAAGTGAAAGTCTACAAGCCGCATCCTTCCGTTTATCAGCTGGCCTGTGATCGTCTGAATGTTGCGGCGGACCAGATATGCTTTCTGTCTTCGAATGGCTGGGATGCATACTCTGGGAAGGCGTTTGGTTTCCGCGTCTTGTGGTGCAATCGTTTCAGACAGGAGCCGGAGAGGATTCCTGAGACGCCTGACGCCCAGATAACTAGCCTCGCCGAATTGCCGGAGATAGTTCTTAGCTGAGAAGTGCGAGTCTTCGAAGGAGGAGCGGCCCCTTCGGTCTCGTCATAGTTTTATGCCGTGATCAGTGACTCCAGAGCCACGCGGCTCGGGATGACCAGAGTCGAGCCAGTTTGGAGGATGAGATGCTGCTTCTTGAATCCGGCGAACAGCCGGCTGACGGTCTCGCGGGAAGTCCCGATCATCTGACCGATCTCTTCGTGAGTGAGAGCCAGCTTCATCTGGCTGGGATTTCTGGCATCGCTATTCTGATCGAGCCAACCGACTAAGAGACGAGCCAGTTTTTCACTGGCCGAATCGGAGAGGATTAAGTCGCGGATTTCGCGGCAAGTGGAGGCGTAATCCGCGCTGATCTGCTGCGTCACCCACAGGGCCAGTTCGCCGTGAAGACGCATAAGGCGCAGCAAGTCGCTGTGGCGCAGGAAGCTGATTTCGCTGGGCTCCTGAGTCTCGGCCGTAGCTTCATAGGTGCATCCGGAAACCACAGCGGCCACTCCCAGCAGGCAGCCCGGGTCGACCATCCGCAGAATCAGGGTTCGCCCGTCACTGCCGCAAATGGAAAGCTTTACTTTGCCGCGACGCACGATAAACACTCCGCGCGGAGACTGGCCTTCGGCGAACAGCACCGCCCCCGTGGGGTAAGTGGTGGTGAGGGATTCATGCTCCAGAGCTTCGGCTACTGCGGGAGACAAATCGCAGAAGGCTTTATCCGACGATCCAGGTCTTTCAGTGTGGTTTACGATGTGAGCGGCCATTTGTATTGCCTCCGTTCACTACATTAAGGGCAGGTTTTGTGCCACTCCAGATGAGAGTGAACCGGATAAAGCGAAATCTATGTAATTGCAATATAACAATATAGTTACGGGATTTTTGCGTGGATCGTGTGGCATTGGGGGGGTGGGGTGGTGCCGAAAAACTGGGTCCTTTCCCACAGTAATGTGTGATCCCCATCACCTGTTGGTGGGTTACCGAAGGGGTTTGGGCGTGACCTTCAACCCTGAAGTTCAACCGGTTCAGCCCAGCGAGCTATGAACGGTATTCAACAGGGTGGCCCGACTGAAAGGCTTTTCAAGCAGCGGAACTCCCGGCTTGAGGACTTCGCGGTTCGCCATCAATTCGCCGGTATAACCTGACATGAACACAACCTTCAGCGTTGGGTGAGAGGGTTTGAGTTGCTCGGCCAGTTCTGGACCACTCATGTGCCGCATCACGACATCGGTTAACAGCAGGTCGATTGGATCGGGATGAGAGCGGATCCAGTCGAGGGCGGACTGGCCGTCATTTGCCTCGAACACTGTGTAGCCGTGTTGCTCCAGGAGCTGTCGAGTCAGGCCGCGCATGATTTCGTCGTCTTCGACCAGCAGGATGGTTTTCCCGTGCGATTCGGGAGCGACCGTTTCGGCAACCGGTTTGGATCGAAGACCAATTTTGTGATCCGCACTGGGAAAATAGAGTTTAAAGGTGGTTCCTTGGCCGGGCTCGCTGTAAACCAGAATCTGGCCACCACTTTGTTTGACGATGCCGTATACCGTCGCCAATCCCAGACCAGTCCCTTTGCCCGATTCCTTGGTGGTAAAAAAGGGCTCGAAGATACGCGATACCGTGGCTTCGTCCATGCCGGTGCCAGTATCGCTTACTGTGAGAAGGATATATTTTCCCGCTGCCAGGGCTTGCCGGCGGTCCGTGTAGGTTTCTTCAAATTTCATCTGGCCGACTTCCAGAATAAGCTTTCCACCGCGGGGCATTGCATCGCGGGCATTCACCGCCAGATTGACCACGATCTGGTCCAGTTGGCCAGGGTCCGCCTCGATTACCGAAGAGGATGATCTGGAGACAATCAGAACTTCGACATCGTCTCCCAGCAGCGGTCGTAGCAGCTTGCCGATGTCCTTCAAGCGATCGTTCAGGTCCAGGAGCTGCGGCTGCACTGCTGAGGTTCGGCTGAAAGTAAGTAGCTGGCGGGTCAGCGCCTTGCCGCGGTCAATCGCCTTCCTGATGTTCTCAACATAGGTCGAAGTATCGGAGGCCGGATCGAGGCGGTCGCGCAGAAATTCCGTGCAGGCGTTGATGATGCCGAGGATGTTGTTAAAATCGTGCGCGACTCCGCCCGCCAATCGGCCGATGGCTTCCATTTTCTGAGATTGACGAAGCTGGCTCTCAGTCCGCTTTTGGGCGGTAATGTCGCGCGCGATCACCGAAGCTCCGACGACTTCGCCGATGGCATTGCGCAAAGGGGAAACGGAGATCGATACGTTCAAGTGCCGGCCATCTTTGGTGACTCGTATTGACTCACGATGCTCGACGCTTTCTCCGGCAATAATTTCCTGCAGGATCTTTGTGATTTCGTCTGCTCGATCGGGCGGAGCAAGGACGGAAATGTGCTTCCCGAGGACTTCTTCGAGAGTGTAACCGTACATACGCTCAGCGCCGCGATTCCAACTGGTAATGGTGCCATCGAGATTCTTACTGAGAATCGCGTCTTCGGAAGAGTCGATAATGGAAGCCAGCCGGGAGCGGTATTCCCCGATTTGTTCAACTGTCTTGCGATACAGTTCTTCGTTGGCCCGTCGGAGTTCTTCCGCGATGCGTTTGCGATCGCTGATATCGCGGATCGCGCTCAGCACGAATGATCCCTTCTCGGTGGAGACTGGACTTAGGGCGATTTCGACGGGAAATTCTGATCCATTGCGTCGTCTGGCGTAGAGATCCAGGTCTGCACCCATTCGCCGCGTCTTAGGAGTATCTGCGAAAGTCTGACGATGACGGTGATGCCGGGCGCGATAGCCCTCCGGCACCAGCATTTCAACTTTCTGCCCAATTAATTCTTCCCGGCTGTAACCAAAAAGCTCTTGCGCCTGGGAATTTACCTGCGCAATGATTCCGTCGCGATCAACGGCAACAATGGCGTCAGGCAACGCTTCAAGCAGGTCGGGGGAAAGAACAGCATCAGACATGGTTGTGACAGAGAGCGAAGAAGTACTGTCACCGTGATCCGGGCGAGACGGCATAGGTAACTCCAGGCTCATACTGACGTCCCTAGAATCTAGCCGGAAGGTGCTGGCTTGTAAAGCTGCGGGGGAGCGCCGCAGTGTCCTATTAGCGTGCAACTCACTACGGACGGCTTCAATCACTGCACCGTGAGCGTTCCTGAATGCTGCGGGACAGACGTAGACTTCGCGCGGCTTACGAAGATGTTTGGCGACTACGGGCGGTTCGACACTCCCGATGCGAGGTATTCCCGACCACGTCTCGGGGGTTATATCCAAGGTTCGACAAGGCGACCCGACCCTGACCACATTTCTACTAGCTTTGTTGAGAGACAGAATTTAGCGATGCGGACGCAACTCCGCCGTTTTACGCGCCTCACAAATGCTTTCAGCAAAAAGCTATCGCATCTGAAAGGCGCTGTTAGCCTGCATTTGCGTGGTATAATTTTTGTAGAGTACACAAAACATTGCGTGTCACCCCGGCGATGGAATCTCGAATTGCAAGCCGTGTTTGGGGAATTTCGGAACTCCTCACTGCAAACGAGCTCGCATAAAATTGACCAAAACTGCGGAAGTTCTTCTTGCTTCCCAGAGTGGGACTGATATACCATTCCGGCCAGTAAACAAAGCAACCTTTCCCCCATCGTGGACTCTAAATTGCATATGGGTTACCGAAGTACCGGACCTCGCGTCTGCTCCCGAGCACTGCCGGTAATGTTGAACAGTCGGCCTATTGATCGCAAAATCAGTTTGTGCCGATGGATTCCTTGGGAGAGTGAATGGCTACATTGATTGCGCCCGCCGTCGATTTGAAAGAGCATCCGATAATGCTGACGCTGCAAGATTCCATCTCTGGGATTGGTTTCTTGGCACGGATCACCATGTCTGGGCGTACTCTCGTGCGTCATGAAGATGGCCTATGGTGGATGTATGGTGTCCAGCCTGCTGCTATCGCTGCGTCCGGCGATAACGTAGACGAAGCATTCCGTAATTTCCGCACCGCATATTGGCAAATCCTAGCTGATATGGCACAGGAAAGCACGTCTTTCGAACATTTCGCCGCACAGGTGAGACGCTTCTTCGAAGAAAATGATGCAGACAATGAAGACGAGCGGCTGTGGGAAGCTGCTCTATCGGCTGTTCGCGGTGTAGCGTGTGAACCACCCGCGCCGTTCTCCAAGTTGCCGCGTCGTTCTCCGGAACAAAATCCCTCGTTCATACGAGTGGAACGAGTCGATTCCAAAGCCGACAATATACGCCTCACGCCAAGCGAAAATGTGCCTGACGTGTACGCTTACACCCTACCAAGAGCCGCATAAATCTGGATGTCCGTTTCGGTTTCCCATGCCGACGTTCTGCGTATGCTTGAGCACTGCGCCACGGGCTTCGAGATTCGCAGAACGACTCACGGATACATCGTAAAATGGAACAATAGTTCGTTTCCTGATCTCCCTAAATTCGACGATATTCTGATAGGACACATTCGGAAGATGGTGCGACACTTGGGTATCGACAAGCAATGCGCCAAGTCTCACGGCTGCTACTAGAGCGGCAGGCTTTTTGCCGATACATCGGCATTTTGGCTAACCTTCGGCACATTCTCCTGTGGAAATCCGGCAACGCACTATTAGGACACCACCGGGAGGGCCGCAGTGTTGAAAGGCGCCCACTGTGACTTAATACACATCACAGACGCTCATTCGTCACCGCATTGCTGGAATCGATTGTGCTAGATTTCACGCGGCTCGAGTTCCCGGATTCCGGGAAGCGCTTCAGCTCCGCCACACCGAGAGCCCCCGCCTGGAAACGTTTATATCCTCACACTGAAGGAGAACTCCCATGTTTGCACGTATTCTGAATTTTGAAGTGAAGCCGGAAAAGAAAGATGAGTTTGTGAGAGTAGTAAAGAATGAAATCGTCCCCATCCTCAAGAAGCAGACTGGCTTTCTGGAAATCCTGCCCTTTTTTCCCGAGAGGATGAAGGAGGAAAAGGTGGTTTCCATCAGCCTGTGGACCACCAAGTCGGACGCCGAGCGCTATGAGCGAGAGCTGTATCCCAAGGCTCTTGAAATCTTGAAGCCGTTCCTGACCACTCCCGTCCATGTGAACTATTACAAACTGGAGACTGCGGTGTGCGAGCACTTCGTCGAGGCGCTTGCTGCCTGAGCAATGAAAGTCTGCAGAAAGCCCCGGGGAATCCTGGGGCTTTATTTCTTAGAGCGGTATCAGCGCCGGTTTGGCGAGGTGCAGCGAGTTTTCTCCACCTCAGTTAACTTAGTCCGGGATTTGTCCACATAAAACCGAGCAGCCGACCTTCAATACTCTTCGCGCAAACACAGAAAAGACTCAAGTATCAGCGGAGCCTGCCGATAGCAACCGTAGCCATTTTGCACATCCACGCGCCTCTTTCTGGACGTTGCAGGGTGCAGAGGAGTGGGAAGCGACACGTCTTAGCAGCGGCGCCAAGGATTAGGGTTTCTCTTTGCAGGATTTATGAACGCTAGATATATTCCGGCGCTGCTATTCGCAGTATCTGATCGTAGAAAAAGGCTCCGCCCTTCTGTGGTATGGAAATTTATAAGCGCCGGCATGCGGAAAAGTCGACTCAGTCTTCTACTTCTTTCTCTGTTCATGGTCAGTACGCTATACGCTCAGAGCGCCGATCCCAAGGGCTATCCGATCGGTTTTGAGGAATCCCAGAGGGTCACGTATCGCAGGGCCGTTTCCGAAGTGCGCCTGGTCTTTTTCGCGACCGACGAACACAGTCAGAATGTTCAGGAACTTGGTAAGGATGACTTCGCCATCGTTGACGATGAGCAGGTGATCCGCAAGTTCCGCAGCTTGACGCGCTCGATTTCCATGAATCTGGACGTCATTATGCTGATCGATTCGAGCGAGTCCGTTCTGTCTGGCTTCCAGGAGGAGCGTGCGGTCGTGGCAAAACTGATTTCGCATTCCCCGTGGAGTCCCGGGGACAGGCTTTCCGTTCTAACATTCGGCGGGATGGAAACGCATGTTATCTGCGATGAAGACTGTAGCGATTCATTCGCTGCCGATCGATTGGTTCCTCAGGGCGGAGCTACGCCCTTGCTGGATGCCCTGAAGGTTGCGACGACGATGCTGATGAAGCGCAAGCAGACAGATGTTTGGCCGGTCATCTTACTTTTCTCCGACGGTGACGACACGATCAGCGAGGCAACATTCAGCCAGCTTCGGGAGACGATCCTGAATGACGACACGCGAATTTATGCCATCGACGTCAGTAATTCGAGGCAGCCTTCCAATGGAGCCGCGACCATGCAGAGACTCGCGGCCGAATCTGGCGGGCGCTATTTCCTGTTGAACGAAGGACCAGCCAAAATCTTCAATGATGTTATCGATGATTTGCGTTCTGCTCGCCTGGTAATTTATCAGCTGCCGAGCTCTAGTTCCGATTTTCACTCAACCCGAATCTTGCCAACTCACAATCTCAAACTGCATTTCCGCTGCCGCCAGGGTTATTACTACCGTGCGGACAGCCGCAATCCGGAGGAGAATCCATGAAACGCGCGTTCTCACTGATTCTTTTGTGGGGTGTTCTGCTGTCTTCGGTGTCGGCTCAATTTGGAATGTATCAACATGGCTCAGTGGTCCGGATGCACATGGGGGACTGTATTCTCTCTCACCATGGTTTCGTAACGGCGTTCGGGGGCCCTGGCATTGCCGCTCCCCAGGAGTCTTGTCCCGAGTACACGCTGGTTTCGAGCCAGGTGGTCTATATCATTGTGGGAAAGTCGTCGACTCAAATGATCCCGCTAGCTGAAACAATCGACTTCTGCATACGAAAGAACGAACTTGCGGTCCGGGTGGACGATGCGAAACACGATTTTAAGTTTACGATCAGGGAAATGGTAATTCGATCGGATTGGGATCGCATGCAGCGGCACATGGATGAACAAATGAGAATCGCAGAAGATCAAACGGCAATGAAAGCCCGAGATTGAATAGATTCGCTACACGATGCGAAGAATTCGATCAGGGCTGGACTGGATCGGACTCCGTGGGCCTAACCTCGGCGCCAGACCCGTGACCATCCAGCCCTGGCGGTCCTCAGGTGCGCGCTCGGAAAAGAGCACGCTGGTCACGCCGAGGAATCCGAAATTCAACTGCCGCGGGTTATGAATCGAATTTGCGCGATTCTCCTGGCTCGACTGCACGCGGTTTAACCCTTTTCGTGCGGCCCCGCAGTCTTAGTTTGTTTTGCCTGAGTGATCATCTGCTGCAGCGCTTCTTTTTGCGGGAAGTCAGGATGGTAGCGCAGCAGTTTTTCCCATGAGGCGACGGCTCCGTCCACGTCGTTCTTCCCCTTCCATCGGATGATGCCGATATTCAGCAGCGTGCCCGCGTGTTTTGGATCGTACGTCAGAGACTGGTTGAGTTGCGCGAGAGCCCCATCCACATCGCCGGTGTAATAAAGACAAGAAGCATAGTCCGCGCGAACCCCGATGTTCCGGGGATTCTGCCGCAGTGATTTTTCGAAATATCCGGCCGCTTGCTTGAACTGATGAGCATTCTCGTAGATGAGGCCGATTTGATTCTCAAGTTGCGAGTTCTGCGGATCGGATTTCAGCCTCTCCAACAATGGGGCGGCCTTGCTATCTGCCATGCGCTTCAAGTCATCCAGGGTGGGCATTTTGTGTGGAGGCTGGGTGGCTTGTGATCGGTTCGCCGCGGCATTCGCAGGTTGATCAGAGGGAACCGATCCGGCGGGCGCGGCTGACACCGCATGCACCGAGCTGGATGCGGAGCCGCGCAGTAAATAGCCAGCCAGGAAACCGAATAACAGGCAGACGACACACATCACCAGGGGAGGAGTTGGCGGCCAATTCGGTTTGGGATTGGCGGTTGCGTTCGATTCGTCGACCATTGGCGAAATCCTCGTTCCCCGCGACGTGTTCGTGCAAAGACGAAACGCGCCGCTATCCTCTCTGTGTGCACCGAACGTGCCAAGGGCAATGACACTCTGACGGTTATTTGACCCTTTATTTCATGCAGTTACGAGCAGAAATTCCCGCACCTCACTTAAATCTGGGTGGATTATCGGGTCATTCTCCCCAAGGGCGGCGCGTTTTGCCGCTGCATTTACGGTGCGTCTAAATCACTTCGCTTTGGTACGGGGACCTGCCTTCAAAGCGCTCGAGACGGAGCCATCGGCATTGTGAGCGACCTGGTGGCAGGTGAGGACGCAACTGTTGCTCGATCGGTTATAAGAAATTGGAGCGCCGTTGTTTTGTCCGACTACGTTGGCGTCAAAGTTCACCAGGCGCTCGCCTGAAACGCCGGGGGATAGCGAACCCATGCCGTGCGCCGAGTGGCAGACAGAACAGGAAAAGCCGTCATTCGAGATGTGATTGCTGTGCTGCTGGAAGCTGGCATTACTCACCACGTTGGTGAGGTTATGGCATTTCGCGCACATGCCATAGGGGCCGTTGAGAGTGAGGTCGGGATTGGGAAACAGGTTCGTAACTAATCCGCCGGGCGAAGCGCTCTGGCTGAATTGATAGTTGTGCTCAAGGATGTGCGAGTTTACGGAACCGTGCGGGCCATTCGGTCCAATGCCACCAAACTCGCGGTTGTCATCACTGTTGTGGCAATCGGTGCATAAGAGTTGGACTCCCATCAACCGTCCGGCCGTGCCGTTCTGATTCAGCATGTTGGTGAGCAAGCTGGGCTGCGGCAGTGCGCTGGTGCTGGTGTGGGTCACGGGATGGCTGGAGGTCGCAGTGGCGCTGAACTCGGCGATTACGTTCAGCGGGTCCGGCGCTGAAACCAACCTTGTCGGGGCATAGCCGTAAATCAGCAATCTCTGCTTACCGATGCTGGATCCGTGGCAGCGGAGACAGTTTTCATATTGGTTGATGGCAGGAGTTAGAACGGTAGTTCCGTCGAGCGCACTGATCCCGGCGACATTGGCCTGCGAGGGGCGAATCGTAGGCGGAGCCGGGAAAGTGGACACCTGGTTCGAGCCGTGAGGGCTATGACAATCGACACAGGTGGCGTGGCGATTATTGTTGAGCACCGGAGTTTCAGCGGCGTCATGATAGTTGACGCCCGCCGGGAGCGGATGACCCGTCTTCGCCGTCTCGGACATAATATTTGGGGCCCCCGGCGAGAGCAGGGTTCCGCCGTTGTGACACGTCATGCAAGCCTGCGTTGCTGGATCGATACTGGGGGCCGCAGGCGAGGCTGGTCGCAACAAACGTTGCGGCGCCGTGGCATCGTGATCCATGTGGCAGGAGCCGCAAGCATTGAGAGCCACGGTGTTGTAGAGGCCGACATTTGCCATGGCTGCGGGCTGATTTATGGCAGTCGCATGAATACTACCGGTCCAACCGGCGAGCGGGTTTGGCTGCCCCGTCATCACCCGGTTAGGATCGTGGCAGGCCAAACAAAGTTGACCGCTCGAACTGTCGCGTACCAGAAACTTCTGCGCGACCGTATCGATCCCCTGCACGTGCGGACTGTGGCAACTGGTGCATTCCACGTTTCCTTTAATTAACGTTACTGCGCCGGTCGGGTCAGCAGTCTTACCTTGAGAGACCAACGAAGCCACCAGGTTTGACGCATCCTTCATGGGCAAAACCAAACTAAAAGGATGCGATCCACTGAGATTCATTCCAAAAGAATCGGCGCTGTTCATCGATCCGGTCGTCGGGATCGAGCCGTAGGCGGCAGATTGCCCCACAGCCACCGTTCCGTCATGGCAACTCAGGCACAGACTGCTGGTAACTCCCAGCGTGGGCTGGGTATTTCCTTGCTCGACGTAGGTCGTGCTCGAATAGGGAGTGTAGGTTGCTTTGGACAGCGTCTGGTTCCATAAGGGGGTTACGCCGCCTAGTCCGCTGTGCGGAGCGTGGCAGAAGGTGCAGCCTAAACTTCCTTGAGCGGTCACCGACGAGCCGCTTGCAGCGGAGAGATTGTGCATTCCCAATACGTCACCCTGGACCACCTGCGCGGCGGCGACGCCATGCGCCAGAAATAATGCGCAAGCTGATGACAGCGTCCATCTCACAGCAAGGCATCTGGTGATTACGCGACTCACGGCTTGCTCCCCCCGGCTGATTTTGCTGCCGCGTAATAGTGAAAAACCTCGATGCGGTGATTGAAGGAATCCACAACATAGACGCGATCGTTGTTATCGATCTGTAATCCAGTCGGCAATTGAAAATCTCCGAAGCCGGTTCCGCGCTGGCCGAAGTAATAGAGCAGCCGCCCTTCGCGGTCGAAGACCTGCACCATGCCCCACAAGCCGTCGACCACGTAGAGATGACCTTCGGAATCGAAGCTGATGCCTTTGGGGCGAAACATCGATCCGGTGGAATCGCCGAGTTTGCCGATTGCGTAATGAAAGGCGCCGGAGCGATCGAGGACCTGCACGCGGAAATTCATGGCGTCGACCACGAACAACTCGGGGCCATTCAGCCGCAGCTCGGTTGGATAGTTAAATTCGGCATCCCCGCTGCCCGGTTTTCCGATCGTGGCCATCACGGTGCCTTGCATATCCATCACGAAAATTTTGTTACGAAGAGTGTCGGTGATGTAGATGCGCTGTTCCGCGGAATCAACTGCAATTCCCGTGGGCCGTTTGAAGAGCCCTTCACCGCCTTTCAGCGCGCCGATCATGCGGCGAAATTTGCCGCTCGCATCAAAAACGAAAGCTTTTCCCGCCAAGGAATCAGTTACATAAATATTGTCCTGCGCGTCCACCGCAACGCACTGGGGCGCGAGCATGGGATTCTTGCCGCTATCTTTGCGGGAAAGGAATTTATATTTCTTTTCGGTGAAGTCGAAAATGTGAATCCCGTCAGCCCCGGGATCGGTGACAATCACTCGTCCGTGAGAATCCGTGGTGATGCTGTAAGGGTTCACCAGAAAGTGGAAGTCCGGCAGGCCTGCGATCACATCGACTACGCGAGTCCAGAAGCTGCGTTTCGGTTTCACCTCGCGCTCCAGGCTGAAGCTGCGCTCGAATGTCAGTTTGCGGCCACCGTCCAAAAGCAGCTCCGGCGGGACGGCTTGCTTGATCGATGCCTTCGGGTGTCTCGCGGCCACAGCGGTTATGGCGAGCGATACCACTAAGCAGGCAATCGCCGAGGCTTTTCGCCACGAACCATAGCGCGACGAATCCAAGCGCGACGAACCCATGCCCCGTCCGATCAGAAAAAATCGAACCATCTCGACACACCAATAAAATACGAATTTGCAGTTCCCGGCGGAACGCCGCTTGCGCTAATGCCCTGGGTGAACATCGTATACCCAGCCAGTACGCCAATTCTTCTGAAATGGTACTGCAGTTGGGCGTTAAAGATTTCTGTGTTATTGCGCGAATTGACTACGTCGTTGAGGGTACTGCTTATGGCGCGGCTGAAGGTTCCGGAAATGGTCAAGCGGCGAACCGGCGTCGCGGAAAGTCCGCCCCCGTAGCTGTCTCCATTGAAGAGGATCAGATTGCTTGCCGGTACTCCGGGCGTGGGAGGAAGCGCCACCAGCCCCGCACTGGTGAGAACCGATTGTCCCGTAGACTTCGAGTAGTTGGCAGTTAGCGCGAGCTGCCGGGAGCTAAAGGAAGTCGAAAAATCTTCGCTGCGATTTTCGGTTCCGGCTTGCTGCGTCAGACCAGATTCGCTTCCATTGTAAGCTGCCAGCCATGCCAGCCCATATCCGAGACGGCGACGCACCCTGGCCGTGTAGTTGTAGTAAGAGGTCGTGTAGGTGATCAGGACGGACTGCACATTTTGCGCGTAGCTGAAATTTCCCGAGGTTTCCCAGCCCTTGAAGCGGTGAAAATAATTCAGGTTGCCGATGAAGCCCAACGCGTTGCTGCCCTGGCCATTCGAACTTTCCACCACCCCTGCGGAAAAGCTGAACAAATCCCAAAGCCGGCGCGAGTAATTCAGCGTGCCACTAATGTAAGTTCCCGTATAGCTCTTGTCGTAGTAATACTGATCGTAATAAGTGGCCTGGGCCTGGGTGGACAGAAAATTCGTGAATTGATAAGTAGCGCCTCCGCCGAATTGCATGGAGTGCGAACCGGAACCGAGATCGAACGGAGTGGTTACAGTTGAGCTGTTGACCAGATTCTGGCTAAGGTATCCCGAGAGATTATCAGTGTAGCCCTGGTTCACAAACACACTGAATTTTTGCGTCGGGTGGAAGACGGCGCCGGTAGTCTCGGTGCTGGTGGTGTAACTGGTTGTGTTTTCTTCCTCACCAGTAAAATCAGTGGCGGCCGAGGAGCGGTTGTAATTGGCGTAGAACGAACCGTTGACCGGCAAGGTTCGGTTTGCTCCGAAACCGAAATCGTGACCGCTGGTATTCGATACCGATTCCTGCTCGCCAGAAAGGAATGCCGGGAAAGTGGCGTCCAGAGTATTGTGATCGAAGAAACCGTTCAAGTGAAAACCTTCGATCGCATAAGTGGATCTCAAGTTAAATAACTTGGTGTCGGTTCCGCTTTCTTCATTCGTACCATACACCGTGCCCGATCCGCTGCCCTGGGAGTAGCCGACTGAGAGAGTGGGAAGTCCTGGCAGGAGCGCGCTCCATCCCACACCGAATCCATCCCCGCGGCCATGGGTAGTAAAGTTGGGCTGGCCGGTGAGCCCGAGGGTTCCAGTGGAGTTGTAGTTATCCTGAAAAGAGATCGACCCGGGGAAATGGCTGCCGGTGAACAGATTCGCGCTTGCCGTCACTCCGCTGGCGCCGGTCAGCGATTGAAAGCTGGAGTCGTTTCGCGATTGATTGTAGTAAGGAATCACACTGAACGATAGAAAGTTGGGATTATAGTAAGAGCCGTTAATGGTGCCGTTGAATCCGAAGTTCAAGCCGTGATCCGATTCTATCTCCGCCGAGTTTCCGTAGTCGCCGGAATAACCAGCGGTGAACAAGCCGCCAACTTTCATTTTGGTTTCGCCCAACTGTAATTGGGCGACGGCCGTCGTAGCGGTGAGGAGGAGCAACAGACCCGCCATTCCGGCTGAAAATCGTTTCCTGATGCTAACGTCTTTCACGAGTCCCCTAGAACTCCCAAAATGCGGCCAGATACCTTTCTGAAGGCACAACGTTTGCCACTCTTGAAGGACTGCCTCAGCGCGACAAGTGAAGGAAATAAAGAAGTTAAGCAGGCTTAGCCGAGGGGGAAAAGAAGTTTGACGAGGGTGCCTGCGCCATATGCCACGCGCGGCGAGTTGAATTCCACAACAGGAAAAGCAGGCAGGGGAAATGGTTCAGTGACGGGGAAATCTGACTCACCGTCCGCTTATTCTCAGACGATTTCGATCTTCGCTTTGGCTCGAAGTTGCTTGGCGAAGTTCGAGCGCAATCGTTCGTACTTGCTTTTGCTCAATTCAGTGCGCAAGTCAGCTTTCACTTCTGCGAGGGGTTGTTTGCGCGCGGGATTGTGGGCGTTCAAGCGAAAAATCGTGAACGCATTTTCGATCTGGATCAGTCCGCTAACCTGTCCGGCTTGCATCGATGCGGCGGCTTTCACGATTTGCGGTGGTAGTTTGTCGCGGCCGACGGCTCGATGGTCGCCCATATTCACGCGGAAGTCATCGTCGGAGAGTTTTTCCGCCAGCAAGCCAAACTCATCGTAGGTCTTCGTCGCCTGTGCCTGTCGCAGAGCATCTTCCGCGCGCCGCCGGTTTTGATTGATTGCCTCGGAGCTGGGTTTTTGCGGAGGCAGAATAGAAATGCTCTGTATGTTGAATGACTCCGCTTGCTGGAATCGCGCCGGATTCTTGTCGTAATAAGCTCGAATTTCAGAAAGCGAGACTGCCGATTTGTCTTCCACTTCAGCTTTCAGGATTTGCTCGATCAGCAGCGAACGTTCGATTTGCTTCCGCAGCAGATGGCGGGAGCCGTGCATCTCTGCCTGCATATAATGCTCGTACTCGTCCGGGCCGTGGAACTGCTTGCGGAACTCGGCCTCGGATCGATTCAGACGGTCGGCGGAAATGGTTAATTTTCGCCGCTCTGCTTCCTGGTAAACGAGTTCTTCAAAGATGATCATCTCCAGCGCGCCCTGGCGAATCGACGCTTCCTGCGCTTTGGGAAAGCCATTATGCTGCCTGGCATAGGGAAAGATGGCAAACATCTCGCGCAGTAGGTCGCGGTCTGTGAGGACGGCTCCATTGACCCGGGCCACAGGCTTGTCGCTGATTTGCGAGACGGGAGATAACGGCGCAATGGCTGGAGCTGTTCCTATGGCACTCGGAGCATGCGAAGCCACCTGACCCATCGCCGCTATGGCTGTCATTAGAAGGATGCAGCTGGAGAGTTTGTATTTCATAAAATTCCTCACATTTGCTCAGAAAAAAAAGGGGAGAGAAATCTCTCTCCCCTGGACAAACCATTCTTATTGGAATTGCGTGGTAATGGTGGTCGTGTTGTTGGCCTCGTTGGATTCGCCAAAGTGACACTGACGGCAGAACTGAGTCGTCGAAGGCGCACTGGTTTTGGCATAGGTTTGTAGGTTCGGATTGTACGGACCGTTGACGAAGAAGTAGGTGGCATAGTACTTGCCGCCGCCATCTCCGGCGATCGGGCTTGTCGTGCTGGACGAATAGACCGTCATCACGTGCTGGTTGTGGCAAGTGGTGCAGACCACATAGGGCTTGCCAGCGGTGTTTACGCCGTAGGGAGACGAATATTTCCCTGGCGCCAGTGCCGGCCAGCCGTAATTCGTAACGAACTGTGCGTATTGGCTGGCGGGGGTAACGGTGAAGGCGGTTCCGTTCCATACCAGCCCCTGAGCCGCCGTGGCAGCGCTGGTGCTGATGTTGGCATTGATGCCAACCGGGTGATCGTTGGTGTAGTTGCCGGCCGTGCTGCCGTCATTCCCGAGCAATGTTGGAATCGGTTTGCTGCCATATGCGGTGTTGGTCAGCAAGCCGATCGATTGCTCGTACGACTGACCGGTCATCATGTTGGAAGCAGTGAGATTTCCGTCATGGCAGCTCAGGCAGAGCAGGATGCCGCCTACTTCAGTGCTACCGCTGGTGATGCTGGTGGGCAGAGTTTCGCTGTACTTCCCGCTGTCGCCGAAGGCGATGGTCTTGCCATAGAGTGGGCTGGCGTCCTGTCCCCACAATGCGTAACTGCCGGCGTCTGTTCCTCCGCCGTGACCGGAACCGAACGAACCGCTGTGAGGGGCGTGGCAGCCAGCGCAGCCGCGGCCTTGATTGTTATGCGCGCCGAGTACGTCCACTGTTGACGACCAGTTCTGGGCCATCATCAGTCCCGAGACGGCGAGGACGAAGAGCATTAGTACGATGACTTTCTTCATAAAAGGTAAAACCTCCTGTATTAGCACCGCGTTACACCTCTGGAGGCTTTAGGCCCGGGCTGCAACTTACTGTCACAGCTGCCCCCATTCCACTTGTAGTGAAGCAACTGCCTCACCGAAGCTCCAATGAAATCAACGGCAAGAGCGACTCGGTATAACTCCAGTAATGTGAAGGACTTAATGTGACCCCAGTATGGTGCTCTGCGGTCCGCAAGGCAGCCAGGGTGAGGGAAAAGAACCAACCCTTCGTGGCCTTGTGGTGAAATTCCGCAGTGGCTTGAATGAATGCGCGGGGGGATTTGTCGAAGAATGCTTATGTTGCGATATGCAACAACTATGTTGGGACAGCCGGCCTGTCTGTCCCACGGGGTCGGCGTCTACTTGATGGGAGCAGCTGCCTGAACCAGAGGTGCGGGTGGCGTAATCGGAACGACCGCAGGACTGTTCCCGGAGGCGCCAATCCTTTTCTCGCGTGCTGCTTCTTTGTCCTTGCGCAGTTGTTCGGCTTCGGCGTCAGTTACATAACGGAACTGCTGCACCCGGCCGGGAAATATCTCCGAGGTGAAGACTCGATTTTGCTTGTCGATCAAGATATCGACTATGCCTTGAAACATGCCGGGAAGAAGCCCGTGGCCGCCGAAACTGATGAGCAGCTGCGCTTCCTGATTAAAGACCTGAACCCGGTCCTGCATTCCGTCGGCAACCCAGATGTGGCCGTCGCTGTCGATGGCAACGCCTTTGGGCCGCGCAAAATAACCTGGCCCGTCACCAGCCTTCCCGAAAGTACGAATGAATTTCCCGTCGCCGTCGAAGATTTCGATACGATCGTTGAGCGTGTCGGCAACATAGAGATTGCCGTCGCTATCGATTGCCAGTCCCCCGGGACGGGCGAAGTCTCCGGGAGATGTGAGGGCGTGCTTTTGCCCGCCAGTGCCCATTTTGCGCTTCAGCTTTAGCGAGTCAGCGTCGTAGACCAGAACCTGGTCCTGATCGACGTCGGAAACATACAGCAGCCGGTTCTCGGTATCGATCGCCATCGCACCGGGCCTCACCAAGCCTTCCGTGATTACGTCCTCGGCTTCGTGTTTTGCGTTGAATACCAGGATATGGCTGAGACCGGGATCGGAGACAAAGAGACGATCATTGTCGTCCATGGCTAGGCCAATGATGCGGACGAAGTGGCCATGGGTTTTATTCTTGATCAGGTCAACTTCGCGAGTCTCGGTGTTGAAGATAAAGATGGCGCCAACCTTCTGATCGGCAACATAAAGGTTGCCCTTGGAATCGATCGCCATGCCATAAGGCTCGGCCAGTTGCCAGAGAACCTTTCCGCTCTCGGCCTGGGGGGTTGTTCCCGCGAGGCGGTCCATCCACGAATCTTTCTTGGTCTTGGGAGTGTCGACCTGAGAGAGTTTTTCGGCGGCGTAGAAGGCCTGGTAGCGGATTCGCGCGATGGCTGGCGGATTTGGCCAGACGATGTTTGAGTAGTCGATCACCGGTGGCGGCTTTTGCGGTGTATCTTTCTTTTTCTTTCCGGCAAAAACCGACAATGGCATTGCCAGTCCCAGGGTCAAAAGCGCGAACAATGTCACGAACCTATGGCCGGTAAAGTTGTAGCCGGTTTCTCGCCTACGAGTGTGATTCCATCGGGTTGTAAACATCGTAGTCACTCTCCACTGCAGCTATCGCGTATTCAGGTCCTTGTGGCACGTTCGGCAGAACGCCATGTCGTTGGCTTGGTCCTTCACCAGCAGATTGGGTTGAGCCGAGGAATGCGGCTGGTGACAAGTCAGACAATTCATTGGAGTCAATACCTTGCCCGGAGTCGAGGGATCCATCAGATCAGAAACCGGGTGACCATCCACCGGGTGTCCCATGCCAAATTTCAGGGGCAACGCTACTACTCTGTTCTTCGTGAAGTAGTCTTCGGGAAGTTTCACGCTTCCGTTGAAGATCGTAACCAGGTGCTCGGCCTCAAGCTTTTTCGGATCCCTCTCCGGCCCATGGCATTCGAGGCAGAGGGCGTTCGGAGTACTGGCCCGCAGCAGGTGATCGTTGTCTCCGCCGTGCGGAGTGTGACAAGTGGCGCATCCCTGCTTGAATGCCGGCTGGTGGCGATACGGTTTCTTGCCTGCGTCTGCGATATCCGTGTGGCAGCCCAGGCAGATATCGACGGCATTTGTCTTGGGAAGTCCGGGCTGACGGCTGGCGTGCGGGCTGTGACAATCCGTGCAGTCGCCCGCCGCGCCGGGATGCTGAACCTTGGCTGTGTCGATCAGCTTGGCTTTATCGTCATGGCAGGTCACGCACAAAGCTTTGACGTCGGGCTGCGTGAGAACGACTTTCCCGTCCTTGGCTGGAGCGTGGCAGATCTCGCACTGCTTGTCGGCGAAAGGTGGGTGGGTAAACTTGGCCATCAGCCTGCGAGCCGCGGACTGGTGCGGATCGTGACAGCTCACGCAGTTCGCAGTTTCGAAGGGCTGATTCTGGTGCGCCTTTTGCAGGTCAGCACTCTTCACATCATGGCAGTCGATACAGAGCGCCGGGGGAGTTTTGGTCAGGTGATAATCGAACTCCGCCTTACCTACCTCGCCGGTTTTGTGCGTGGTGTGGCAGGTGTTGCAGCCCATATCGAGAGCGGCGTGGCGGCTGCCTTTCTCGGGAACGTTCAGGCCGGTATTGTGGCACCTTAGGCAGAGGTTTTCCTTCTGATCACCTGACTCCGGTTTCAACAACTGAAATCTGTTATCTGACTCGTGCGGATCGTGACACTTCACGCAATCGCGCACGGCTGGCGGATGAACCGTACCTTTTATGTCGTCAGCATTCTTGTCTGCGTGGCAGGTCAAACAGAGTGTGTGAGAAGAGGTCGTGATCAGTTTTACGTGAGTAACATCTTTATTCGTGCGAATCTCGTGGCAAGCGGTGCAGCCCATTGCCATCGCAGAATGTACCGACTTGCCTTTGGTCTTGTCCTCGTGGCAGGTGAGACAGGTGGAAGGATCGGCTTTGGGATCAAGGGTTACCGGATGCTTGGCGGCCGATACGCGCCCGACAAACATGAGGACTGACAGAAAACATCCCAGCGAACAGAGCGCGTAACGGATTCCCGGCCTCGAATTGAATGACTGCAGCGCCACTCCTAATTCTCCATGCATTCTTTTGCACGCAACTTGCCTTAGTGCTCGCTCCCGCCGGAGTTTGGGACCTTCCCTGTAAAAGACTGCAACATAGCGAGTTGGACGGAACGGCGATGTAGACGAGAATTGAGCCCTGTTGAAAGCTACATCAGTTTGGGGGGTTATCCCACAGTGAAATGGTCAAAATCGCGCAAAGTTCTTTGAACACCTAGTTCATTGGATCGGCGCAGCCGCCACTTGCCTGCGGGATAGGGCTTCTCTGGCGCTGCGTTAAATTTCAGCGTAACTCGAAATCGCTGTGTGATATGCCTCACAATCGTTCGTCCCTGAAGCCGAACCGCACAGATTCCACTCTTTCAATTCAACAACTTGAACGACTTCTCCGTAATGGAGTGCCGCGTGCTTTTCCTGAAGTGCGGAAGGGGAATGACATGGCCGCATCCGTACCTAGGAAAATCTGGCAGACGCTCGGCGCTATCAAGACCGGAGTCGTTTTGCTCATTCTTGTGGTCATCCTGTCGGCCGCTGGAACAGTGATTCTGCAGCGTCCCGCCACTGATCCCGACGAGATGCAGCGGGCTTATTCACCACAAGTGCTGCGCCTGCTGGATGGATTTGGTTTGACCGACGTATTCCACGCCTGGTGGTTCGTGTTGCTGTTGAGCCTGGTCAGCCTCAGCATCATCGCGGCCTCGATTCAGCGCTTCCCCAATGCCTGGAGATTTTATTCCCGTCCCTATAAGAGTCCGGATGAGACTTTTCGCAAAGCGGTGCCGCTCCACGCCTTAATTCCGATTCAAAACGAAGAAGCAGCCTTAAGCGCTACAGAAACGGTATTGCGAAAAGCCGGTTTCCATCCGGAACGAATCGTGCGCGAGAGCAGTTTTTCGCTGTTCGGGGAACGCAATCGCATTTCTGAAATGGCAGTTTATATCGTCCATGCCAGCCTGCTGCTGATTCTGCTCGGCGGCAACATCGATGCCTTGTTCGGGTGGCGTGGGTTTGTCACCCTCACCCGGGGGCAACAATCGAGCGAAGTGAAGCCGCAAAATGGACGCGCCCGGGAACTTTCGTTTGCCGTACGCTGCGACGGCGCCGGGCAAGAGAATTACGCCGATGGCTCCCCTAAACGATGGTGGTCTGATCTGGCGGTTGTGAAGGATGGTCAGGTCGTTCTGCGCAAACAGATTGTGGTGAACGAACCTTTAGTTTATGGCGGGGTACGTTTTTATCAGGCGAGTTACGGAAAGACAGCGAAGGTCGACAAGTGGATGCTCACGGCTGCCCCTCGTGATGGAAGCGCCTCGAAAGACATTACGATTGGTTTGGACGAGACACTGCCTTTGGATGCGGATACAACAGTTCGCCTCGCCGATTTCATTCCCGACTATGTGGTGAGCGATGGCCAAGTTTATGCCCGCTCGAACGATCTGGAAAATCCAGCGGCACATTTGATAGTGCAGTCGAAGAAATCCGGACAGACTGTAAACGTTTGGCTGCCGCCCATCCCCGGCCTCGAGCAAAACGCATCATCGCCGTATGCATTCGAAGGAAAGGATATCCAGATGGCCTATTTCACCGGGCTCGAGGTTTCGCATGAGCCCGGCCAATGGGCGGTTTGGGCAGGCGTGATCGTGATGGGCTTCGGCCTGGTCGTGGTGTTCTATCTGGTTCACATGCGGTTGTGGGTTGTGCCGGTGCGCGATGCGCGCGGTCAACTGCAACTTTGGATTGGCGGAATCGCGAACAAGAACAAAGATGCGTTTGAACAGCGGTTCCACGACATTGTGGAAAAAATCGAATCCGAAGTAAAAATTCCAGTCGGGGCAGCCGCTGAAGCGCCTGCAGCCGTACTCGCCGGAAGGTAACGCCGGCAACGGAGGATGGTTATGGCACGTGCAACTGTCGAACAGCAACCCGCAGCCACTGGCACCGGTCTGGTGGTCGGCGTGGGATTGGGAGTTGCGTTCCTGCTGTTCATGGCATTCCTCAACGTGGTCAAGAGCGGCAGTCTGCTCAACGAATCGAACCTGCTCTACGCAACGCTCATCTTTTATTCGGCAGCGGGAACGCTTTATCTGGGTTTCGGCATCACCGGAACTCCTGCTTATATCCGTTTTGCATCGCTGGCCACATGGGCGGGATTGATTGCCAATACGGGCGCGGTGGCGCACCGCTGGTTTGAGGCAGGACATCCACCGTTTGCCAGCATCTACGAGATGCTGCTTATGTTCGTATGGACGCTCGCCGTCCTCACCCTGATCGCCGAGAAAAAATTCGGAGTGAAGGTGATCGGGACTGTGACCATGCCGCTGGCGATTGTCGGTGTTGTTCTGATGCAGTTGCTGCGGACGGAGGTTCATCCGCTGGTGCCGGCATTGCAATCGACCTGGCTGCATGTGCACGTCACGCTCGCCATGCTGGCTTACGCCGCGTGTGCACTGAGCTTTGCTCTGGCCATGATGTTCCTGATTAAAGACAACACCAAGACCGAAACATTTCTGGCAGCCACTAGTTTGTTTGGCGTGACAACTTATCTAGGCGTTCTAACCAGATTTGAAAAATGGGGAGGGCTGAGCGTTGTCGCGTGGAATCCGGAAGAAAAATCGGAGGCGTTTCTATCGAAGGGCGTCAGGCTCTTCGTGGTCATTCCCGATCTCGGCTGGTTGTTGCTTCTGGTGCTGGCGGCGGTGGCTGCGCCTCTGGTTCTTTATCTGGTGTGGCGCAAGACTCAGAATGAGGCTGTTCTCGACATAGCCAACCGCACTGTGTTCTTAAGCATTCTTCTGCAAGTACTCGCAGTTGTCTTCTTCGTTATACGCGCACGGGACGGCCACTATTCTTCGATCGACGCTGACGGTCTGTTCCCGACAAGCCTGGCGGCGAGTCCATTTATTCTTTCCGGCATGGTGGGCGGAATTTTTGTCTCGTTGCTGTATCTCTTGCTGCTGTGGCGACGTCAGGATCTGGAGCGCATGCTGCCCAGCGCCGACGAACTCGACCGCATCACTTATAAAACCATCGCGATCGCATTTCCATTACTCACCCTGATGATCGCGGCGGGCGCCTACTGGGCTAATCGCACCTGGGGTTCTTATTGGAGCTGGGATCCGAAAGAAACCTGGGCTGCGATTACCTGGTTGGTGTATGCAGGATACCTGCACATGCGCATTACCCGGGGATGGCGCGGCCGGCGCGCTGCGTACTTTGCCATTCTGGGCTTTGCCGTAGTGATGTTTACTTTCTTCGGAGTTACTTATTTGCTGCCAGGAATGCATGCTTATGCTTAGCCATCATCAGGCCGCAGCAGCCGGAGGATCAACGCACATATCGGATTCGACAGTATCGCCTCGGGATTCTGGAAGAAACGGGCACACTGTGCTCACGGATTCGCCGCACGACGAGTCAATGCAGAAAGAGGATTTCCGCTTGAGCTCAGTGCGCGTCAATTGGCAGCTTAAAGCAATCCTGCCGATTGGTTTCGTGCTTCTGGCCGGCCTCCTGCTCTTCACTTTGGCGACACTATCTCTGCGCGATCCCGAGCGCCATGCCGTGCTGATCGTCGCTGGAGCGGGAGCCGTCATAATCTGCGCGGTATCCATGTTTGTGCTCGCCTATCTTGTGCAACGGCCCATGGTTGAACTGCAGGAGAAAATCGAGCAAGTGAGTAAAGGCAACCTGGATGTCGCAGTTAGCTTCTCCCGCCGCAACGACGAGATTGGCGATCTGGGCCGCAACTTTAACCACATGATGCAGCAATTGCGCGAGAGTCGGGAAGAAATTGAGCGATTGCATCGCACGCAGATTTCTCGCGCCGAGCACCTGGCAACGCTCGGCGAATTGGCCACAGGTTTGGCGCACGAGATTCGCAACCCACTGGCCGGAATCGCCGGAGTCATCGAAATCGTGGGTCGCGATTTGCCTGCCACCAGTCCCGCGCGGGCGGTGGTGAAAGATGTTCGGTTGGAGATCGGGCGCATCAGCCGCACGCTAACCGACCTTCTGGAAACGGCGCGTCCCCGCCGGCCAGAGGTTCGACTAAGCAATCTCAACACGACAGTGGAACACGCGGTGATGCTGGCTCGACAGCAAGTGCTTTCCAGACCGATCAAGATCGAATTACAGAAAGCTCCCGATCTGCCTGAAGTCGAACATGACAGCGATCAGGTGCACCAGGTGCTGCTGAATCTGCTGCTGAATGCAGTTCAGGCGATGGAAGGCGCAGGCACAGTGCGGGTGGAGATCGGCGCGCGAGACAATTGCGCCGCCGTTTTGGTCAGCGATACCGGCCGTGGCATCTCTCCGCAAAACTTGCCGAATATCTTCCGGCCTTTCTATACCACCAAAGGCGGCGGCACCGGGCTCGGTCTTTCTCTCGCGCACCGAATCGTCGAAGAACATCATGGCCGCATTGAAGTAACGAGCGCTGTCGGGAAGGGAAGTACCTTCACTGTGCTGCTGCCGTTTCACATGCCCTCCGTGCGTATCGCAGCTTCCTGAAATTTGATCCAGCCCGCATTGCCCGTGAAAAAAGCAGTCCCTCACCATTTCGTAGTAAATTAAACACGAATGCCTGCTGAAAAAATCATGGTCGTAGATGATGAACGACTGGTGCGCTGGTCGCTGCGCCAGAAGTGCGAAGAGTGGGGATACCACGTGATTGAGGCCGATTCTGGCGTGCCCGCGCTCAAGCTTGCGCAACACGAAACTCCTGATCTCGTGCTTCTCGATGTGCGCATGCCCGATCTCACCGGCATCGAGGTCCTCGACGCGCTGAAGAAAAGCGGCGACGCCCGCGCCGTCATTATGATTACCGCCGATCCCCAGCTGGACGACGTGAAAGCCGCGCTCAAGTTGGGCGCTTACGATTTCGTGGGCAAGCCGGTTGATTTCGATGAGCTTCACGTCACCATCAAGAACGCGCTCGAGGCCACTGGCCTGCGCACCGAGGTTCAAACTCTGCGAAGTGAAGTGCGCCGCGGAGCGGGATATGAAAGTGTGGTAAGCGTTTCTTCCAAGATGACGGAGCTGATGAACTTCGTCCGCAAAGTTGCCGCCAGCGAAGCTACGACGATTCTGATTCAGGGCGAGAGCGGTACGGGCAAAGACCTGATCGCCAAAGCCATCCACTACGAGAGTTCCCGCCAGCAGAAGCCTTTCGTGGCCATCAACTGTTCTGCCATACCGGAAACGCTGATGGAAGCTGAACTGTTTGGCCACGAGAAAGGCGCGTTCACTGACGCCAAGCAGATGAAGAAAGGGCTGTTCGAGGCGGCCGATGGCGGTACGTTGTTCCTCGACGAAATCGGTGAACTGTCTCCTCTGCTGCAAGCCAAACTTTTGCGCGTGCTCGAAGACCAGGTGATCCGCCGGGTCGGTGGTATCAAGGACATGCAAGTCGATGTGCGTGTGATCGCGGCCTCGAATCGAGACCTCGAGAAGGCGGTGCGCGAAGGCCAGTTCCGCCAGGATCTTTATTACCGCTTAGCGATTATCGCGATCTTCATCCCCGCGCTGCGCGATCGCAAAGAAGACATCATACCGCTGGTGGATTTTTTTATCGACCGATACAACCGCAGATTCAAAAAGTCGATTCGGGGCATAACGGAGGAAACGCGACGTCTTATTCTCACCCACAATTGGCCGGGCAACGTTCGCGAGCTGAAGAACACGATCGAGCGCGGGATGATCCTCGAGGATGAACCGCTTTTGCGCCCTGTGTATCTGCCATTCTCGGTTGGGGAGTCTGGCGGCCGAACCGTCTTCGAACGAACTACTCCCGCGGATGGTGGACAGCCGTTGCCCAATGGCCGCACGCTTCCGCGTTTGTATATTCCTGAAGGTGGAACGTCGCTGGAGGAGGTGGAGCACGCCATGGTCGAACTGGCCATGCGGCAAGCCAACGGCAATCAAACTCACGCCGCCAAGCTGCTCGATATCAGCCGCGACGCGCTGCGCTACAAGCTAAAGAAATTCGGTTTGATTCGCGGCGATGAAGAAGG
>JBAVGI010000595.1:0-2595 GCA_049684755.1 Candidatus Sulfotelmatobacter sp. | reverse complement strand
GGCAGCACGCGATCGTAGACTTCCAGCATGAACATGGCGCCGGTAAGCATGAGAGTATTGCTCATGCCGCTGATCGCCGCAGTGCCGATGAAGGCGCCGCGGCAGGCAACCAGCGCGGCCGCAAGATCGGAGCGCGGCGGACGATGACCGGGACGCGATTGGGGATGCTGCATGAGCTAGGGCACGATCCGTTCGGGTTGAATCATTGTGCTTCCCTGCCGTTTTTCACCGCTCTTTGGTCTATCCTGGCTTTCCGTTGCCGGCCGAAGCGGGCTTCGCGAAGACGGGAGACCGGTTCCCAGCCAATTTGGATCATGCGTCAGCGCTTGATACGGCTCAAGGCCGTAGGGCTCATTAGAAGCCAATCGATTCGAATATTGGTGCCTTGATTTAGATTATGGCAAACGGCCGCAACCTCTTTCTGGGCAATAGCGGCAAGGTTAATGGCGAAAGTGCCGCATAATCGACCCAGGTTCACGCGCTATAGTTTCGATAATGTCGGTTTGTCGTCCAAACGTCATAGCCTGCGCGACCGTTTCGTCCTTCCAGCGTATCCGACATATTTTATGGACTGTCCCTGTTTCCTCAGGCGTGGAGGATGAAGTCAGTCGAGTGCACATTCGTCACGTTGTTCAGATGGATCTCCATGTCGACATGGGCCACCGTTTCTTGCGCCCCGCTTGCGTTGGCGTAGATGACCGTATTGCCCCCACTCGTCACGATATCGATGGTATGTGCGGCGAGGGAGTCTGGGGCCGCCGTAAGCGAGTTGAAAGCGACGGGCTGAACAGCGCTGTTTAGCCCATTGATTGCCGTAAAATCGAAATGATCCGAATTATGCGTGAAGTTGGTGACGGTATCAAAGTTACCCGCGCCCGGCTGCGAATCGGTGATGGCTTTATAGACAAATGTATTGTTGGCGCCGCCGCCGGTCAGGAAGTCGCCGCCGCCGCCGCCGGTGATCGTGTTGTTGCCGTTCGATCCGCCGATGAGCGTATCGGCACTGGCGCTACCGATGATGACAAAGGAGTCAGATGCGGCAAGGTGGGCATCGACCGTCAGGTTGGTGCCGTCCAAATGCGTCAGTCCGGAACCATTGACCGTGAGGGTCCCATTGTTGTGGAAACTGGAATCGAATGTGACCGCTACGGCATGGTCGCTCGCCGCACTATCGTCGGTGAGCGTCAGCTTCTCGAAGTTGGTCAGCCCGACGTCGGCATGATTGCCGTCGCCGAATGTGTAGCTATGATCCCCATTTCCGCTGTTGATGGTCAGCGTATTGGCGCCCGTGCCGCCGGCAAGCGTATCGCCGTTGTTGACGGTTTGGTCGGTACCGGACACCTGATGCGTGCTATTGTCGAAAGTCAGGGTATCGATGCCCGTAGTGAGGGGTGTGTTGGCGCTTTCGAGCGCTGTCGACGTGGGCGGATCGACTATCAACGTGTGCCCGCTACCGTCACTCTCGATAGTAAAATTCGCCAGATGGTAACTTCCCGCGAAGGTGATGCCGTCAAGCGCTTGGCCCTGAGCATTGTATAGGGTCAGCGTCCCGATACCGTTCCCGTTGTCGGTATAGGTGGTCTTATCCATTGCTACGTCGGCAATGTTGACGTCGGCGAGGTCGATCAGATCCGAATGCGCGATCGTCCCGTCGCCCGCAAAACCGACGATCTGACCAGTGAAATCCCTTGAATCATTGAGCACGAGCTCGCCGGTATTACCGTTGCTGTTAGAAAAAATCACCGTTGCCGTGCTTGCCGCCGGGATATCCAGCGTTGTGCCGCTGTCGATCGTTACAATGCCGGAATTCGCCGGCGGATCGTCCACCAGCGTCCCGCCGGCTCCGTCATTCGCAAACTCAAATGATGAATTCGTGAAATTTCCAGAGAGTAAAATCGTGACAGGAGCTGAGCTTCCGCGGTCGGCAAAGGTAACGGTAGTGGTGTTGCCATTCAAATGGTATTGGCAGGTCACCGACATATGCCCCTGTACGTAATGGAAATCCTTTAGATCGATGTAATTTTCAGAGCTCTCGGAAGGACTCTCCACGAGGCCTATGATCAGTCCGTTAAAAACGTGCGAATTATCGAGGATCAGTTCGCCGTGTCCGTTCGCGACTTCGAAGTTCACGGTCTGGCCAGAGGACACCGAGCCACCAATCTCGACCTTTGCGTTGTTGAAGATCTCGATCGATCCCGTCCCAGTAATATTGCCGGTAACGTTCACCATCGCGATCGGACTGCTATTGGTGTTGCCAGCGTTGCCAGCTTCGATTAGCCCGTTGTTTAAGACATTGTCATCGATCTGCAGTGTGTGGCCGGCTGAGGCTTCCAAGATGCCTCCGGCATTGTTCCTAACCGTAAGACTGCCCACAGACCCGACGGCAGTGCTCGTATTGGTGCCGGTATCGATGATCAACGCATTGGTCCCGGTAGCATCGATGGTGCCGCTATTGATCAGCGTTAGTTGTGTGTCGCCGATCGTGCCGGCCCCGGTAATGGTGTTGGAATTGGTGAGCGTTGCCAGCGCCAACCCGTCGCTGACGATGCTGTTGTGGGTATTATCGGTCAACGTCACATGGCCGCTGCCGTTGAG
>JBAVGI010000594.1:0-1876 GCA_049684755.1 Candidatus Sulfotelmatobacter sp. | reverse complement strand
TCGGGAACCACGCGCAGCATTTCTTTGTATTGGACAACCGCTTCATCGGCATGCCCGTGAGTGCGCAAAAGGCGTGCATAGTTTCCGAGCATGACCCAATCGTCCGGATAACGAGTCAGATATTCCCGATAGAGCCCGTCAGCTTCGTCGAAATGCCCCTCGCTGTCAACATAGTTGACCTGGATATTCATCCGTTCGCGTTCGGTGGTTCTGGACCCCAGCGCCAGGGCCTTCTGGTATTCCTCTTCCCCTCTTTGCGAATCGTAGTAGATAAAGCTGTAGTACGCGTTTCCGAGGGCCGCATGGGCCATGGCGAAGTTGGGGTCGGTCTGAACCGCATCGCGAAGCAGCGTAACAGCGTCCTTGTATCTCCCCTGGTGCCACAACGCGACGCCGTCCGCATACTCCCGCAATGCATCCAGCGACGAGGTGGTGACTTGCGGCAGCGGCTTCGAATTCTCGTGGATCTGGTAAAGCGACTCACCCAGATCGCGGCGGACATCGCCGGCGATCACATCGAGCGCGTCAAGGATGTGGCCCTCGCCATAAGAACGCTCTGAGTAGGAGCGCACCGTGTCACCCGATTGCGGATCGACCAATTCGGCCGAAAGAGCATACTCCTCGCCGGTGCGCGTGATGCTTGAAGTAATCAGCCCGCGAATATTCTCCCGCTGGCAGATTTCGCGGCCCAGTGCCGGCGTAATTCTTTCGTCCGGAGCCTTGCCCATCAGCGCCAGCACCGAGGCAATTCTGGCTCTGGGAAAGACGTTGGCATGGCGCGATTGCTCCATGCTGACGGTAAAAGCAGTTTCCAAAGCCTGATCGAATCTCGGGTCGCCGGTCTGATTCTCAAAATCGGCAATCAGCACGGAATCGTGGGAGTTAAAGGAGTAGACAGGCCGGGTGTAGGTAAGCCATGCGACCACTCCGCTTACGGTGATCAGCATGGCCGCGACCAGAAGAGCGACCCGCCCAAGCCAGTGCCGCATGCGTTGCGCGAGGCTGCTTGGTCCCGACACCATGATTCCAGCCGCCCCGTTTTGCACACCCTGCACGGGAACCGGTAGCGTTGGCGCGCTTGGCGAGATGCCCTTGAGCGTGCCCGCCGTCCCGTTGACAGATTCCACCGTCGCCAAGAA
Organism: Candidatus Sulfotelmatobacter sp.; assembly: GCA_049684755.1. Taxonomy (GTDB): domain Bacteria; phylum Acidobacteriota; class Terriglobia; order Terriglobales; family Acidobacteriaceae; genus Sulfotelmatobacter. Next base: position 737 of record JBAVGI010000594.1, on the reverse strand, counting down.
GCGATAGCCGCGCTTGGGAAACGTCTCGATGTAGCGGGGTGACTCAGACTCGTCGCCGAGAGCGGAGCGCAGCTTGCGCACAGCTGTATTCAGGCCGGTGTCGAAGTCGACGAAGGTCTCGCCTTGCCACAATTGCTGGTGCAACTCAGCCCGCGTGACTAAATCTCCCTGCCGCTCCACGAGAGCTATGAGAACTCGCAGGGGCTTTTCCTGGATCGGGATGCGGACGCCTTCCTTGCGCAGCTCTCCCAGAGAGGTGTCCACCTCAAAGGGTCCGAACTTCAAGATTGAACGGGTTGGCATGGGGCCCATTCTTCGCTACGGAGGTCAGGCCAAAGGAAACAGACTAAGTTCTTTGGCTCCAGCCTACACCGTGAACGACGGCGCCGCAAACAGCATCGGTACAGAAGAAATACAGATAGATTTCAGGCCCCGCCTATTGTTCGCAGCGGAATGATGGCGCACACTTTGCGCAAGTTGCCGCCAGCACACCTGATCTTGTCCGGATCACGGCCATTGCCAAAGCCTGCGGCGCGCACAGGGAGGTCGTATGAAAGTTAGTGTCCTCAGAGCCTTCGCCCGTCACGGAGTCCGCCTGACAGTTTCTTTTGTTCTCCTGATCGGAGTGGCCGAAGTTTGTCATGCGCAGGTGGCTGGCGCCTCCGCTCATCCCGCCAAGAACGCTGCCACTCCCGCCGCTCCTGCGGCAGTGCCCGCGAATTCACCGTCAGCCGAGC
>JBAVGI010000593.1:0-1572 GCA_049684755.1 Candidatus Sulfotelmatobacter sp. | reverse complement strand
ATGTTCCGTTTATACGACCGCCATCTCGGCACAAACTGGCACGAGCACAGCAGCGAAGCGCGCATCTGGGAAGGCATTGAGGATGTGGATGACGGCGAACTCTGGGAGACACACCTCAGCCTGAAATCACGGCTTCTGGATTTTGTTCGTCGCCGCGCCATCGAGCAAGCCAAGCGCCGCAATGAACCGGTTGATTCTTTACAAAGACTCGCCAAGGTGCTCAGTCCAGACGCGCTCACCATCGGATTTGCCCGCCGCTTTGCCACCTACAAACGGGCCAACCTTTTACTGCGGGATATCGAAAGCCTGGCGTCGATGGTGAACGATCCCAAACGCCCGGTGCAGTTCGTGTTTGCGGGCAAGGCGCATCCCAACGATGAGCCGGGAAAATCAGTGTTGCAGCAAATCGCAGAACTCATGCGGAATCCCCGGTTCGCCGACAAGTTTGTCTTCATCGAAGACTATGACATTAACGTCGGACGTTATCTCGTGCAGGGAGTCGATGTATGGCTGAACAATCCGCGGCGTCCCTTTGAGGCATCGGGCACCAGCGGTCAGAAAGTAGTTCTAAACGGCGGGCTTAATCTTTCCGTCCTCGATGGCTGGTGGGCCGAGGCTTACGACGGAAGGAATGGATTTGCGATTGGAACCGGAAGAACCCACGCTGATATGAGCGTTCATGATACCCGCGACGCGGAAGACTTGATGCGCGCACTACGCGAAGAGGTGATTCCCTTGTACTACCAGCGCGATCGTGACGGTTTACCGCGAGGCTGGATCAAACGCATGAAGCGAACCATCCGTACCCTGGGATGGCGATTCAACGCGGACCGCATGGTGATGGATTACACGCAGAAAGGTTACGTTCCCGCCGCCGGGGGCACATCCAGCGACATGAGATCCTCATGGTGATGGAACGGGAATCCTTTTGCTAACGCTCCGTTCGGCGCCGCGAACACACTGCCCATAGCAACTTTTGATTCTCCCTGTAGCCCTGGCAGCCGCCAATTGCATCCTAGACTTGGAAAAAATCTCAGGATGTGAGCGGGAGAACTCAATGAGCTCCAAGCCTTCGGAACAGATGATGGATTTATTGCAAGAACTCGCCTTGCTGAAAGAATTGGATAAAGATCACAAAGAAGGCTCCAAATCGGACGTCTATGCCGCCGAATTGAATAGCCGGAAACGTCGGCGACAAGAAATAGGCGATCAGATTAAGGCTCTCGGAGAATCGAACTCATAATCGCGGAAAGGTTCACGGAGGGAGGGTGTCAGGATAAAATTTTTGGCTGCCCCCCAGGGATTCGAACCCCGATAGCCTGCTCCAGAGGCAGAACATCTGAGTCGGCTGCGTCATTGTTTACGCTCAATGCTTTAGCAGCACTCTTCCAACTACTAAAAGTGTAAAGCAGGTTATCAATACTCAGCCAACTTCCCTGCTCTGACTATTTACTCTCCTGAGTCCTCTTTCTATCTCTCTCTCTTTCATTGACTCATCGTTCGTGCCCGTCAGGCTGCCCCCCCCTGAATCTTTCACACGTGTGAAACATTGAGGATTTCTGTCCTCACAGA
>JBAVGI010000592.1:0-1926 GCA_049684755.1 Candidatus Sulfotelmatobacter sp. | reverse complement strand
CTCCCATTCTCAGAGCTGAAGAGAAAGACGCACGATGCGGCGTACAAGGCGACGGCCCGTTGTGGCGAGATTGCCGTTGAGGCAATTGCCGCGCTAGCCGACGATCCGGTTCCGCTAATTCAGCATCTGGCAGATCCACACCCCGGCGAGTGAAGGGTTGGGTCGCGCATGGCGCTTCGGACGGGGGACGTCGTACACGTGTACGTTCAGAGCCTGCGCAACCCGAAACACAAGTATTGCGTGCTCGTGTGCATCGAGCCCAAACCTCTCTTTTTCCTAATCAATTCCGAAATAACAGAATACAAGAAAACGCGGCCGGACCTGATGGTCGGTCAATTGGAAATCGACGCAGCAGGTCATGCGTTTCTCAAGTATGACTCGTGGCTCGATTGCACCGAGCTCCACGGTTACCCGCTCGATCAGCTCGAGGCCGAATACAGTAAGGACCAGAAAGTCGCCGTGGGACGACTCTCCGAAGTTCTGCGGGCGAGAGTGATCGAGATTGTTAAGCGTTCCATCACTCTGCCCAAGCGGGACATCGCCAGGATCTTGGCCGCGCTTACGCCGCCTCCGGGGAACCACGGATGAGTGTGCATCAATTCGTCGTCGCGAACAGCGCAGCTTCCGCCTCCCTCTTGGAGTCACCGGACAGGTTTCAGCAGGGCTGTTCGAGCAACAACCGCTCGACATAACGGGCGAAAGGGGATTTCCCGCATTTCGGGCATTTCGCGCCAACGTGTACGCGTGAATCAGCCATCACTTACTCATCGGCCTCGGCATCCGGCAGCAGCTTATCGAATTCCTTTTGCGCCTGGTCAACCTCGGCATCCGTCGCCTTTCGCTTTCCGAGAGCCACGTCTTGCAAGAAGTCGACGAGTTCGCTAGCGCGCGCCTGATCGGGGGATGAAGGCTTCGGTCGCTTGGCCATCTCAGGCACAGGCAACTGTTGGCACCCATCCCCTCTTGGTACCGGCAAACATCATCCGACCGTGCGACGGGTGCTCCATCTCACGTAGCTGACGCACAATCTCGCTGGCCTTCGCCGCAGCAATCCCGTCCCGAATGCGCGAAAGGCAGATGATCCGTAGCAGGGTTTCCGCCGAGCCAGGAATGCGCGATTTTCCCGTCTCCCAGCGGTAGATGTTCTGCACAGTTGTGCCAAGCTCAGTGGCGAGCGCCGGCTGTGTCAGCTCTAGATGACGGCGCAGAAACGCGAACTCCTTGCCAGTCAGCGCCTTCCGCTCGGTGATCAAGCACTCCGCAATCGCGTGGTGCAGGCCATCAATGTTCTGCACCACCAAATCCTCGGTACCGTCGCCCGCGTCTATGCGTTCGTAGCCGCTCACGAGGTAAACGTCATCCAGGCCGCACTCTCGGTAGTGGAGCGGCTCTTTCGGGGCGTGACCCCCGCAAAACATTGCTTTTGTCATTGGCAATCCTCCCACTCGATAGTGACGAGACGAAGGAACCCACGATCAAGAATTACAGTCACAACGCCTATCTCTCTGCCGGCTGAGTGCGTCTTTACGACTTTCACCTTCCAGCCATCCCCTTTATCGCTACGGACCGGGTCGGTTTCAATGTGGCCGTTACGTAACACTTTCAGCACGTCCATATCCGTGATGCTGCGTTCGACCATACGCTCGCGAGCGTGCTGGCCCCACCGCACGTTGGCGGTATCTGCCGCCAGTTCGCGGATTCGCTCCCGCGCCCATGCTCTTGTGGCGCGAAATTCTGTAAGCGGCTGATTCGGCACCGAATAGGTAGCCCATCAATTTGATGGGGAGGCAGTATAGGTGTGACCGGTCACGCGGCGCAAGCGTAGCGGTTGCGGCTGTGATCAGGTGCTCCGGGGGGCGTCCAGAACGCGCAATTCCGGGGGTCGAGGAAGCTAGCGCGCCGCGCGGGCTCAGCGCCCCCGTATGC
>JBAVGI010000591.1:0-28563 GCA_049684755.1 Candidatus Sulfotelmatobacter sp. | reverse complement strand
AGCGACTGTCATCCTGGAAACGATCGGGTAACAAGCGACGCACCGCAGCATCGATCGTCCAATCGTCCGGAAAGCCAAACCATAGTGCCTTCTCGCGCGACAATTGTCAACCGGCAAAAGCGAGAATTTAGGGCTGGATCGCGCTCACGCACGGGCAGCCAGAGCCGCTTTCACACGATCGGGCGCAAAGGGAACTTCGCGAATCCGTGCGCCGGTGGCATCAAAAATCGCATTGCCAATCGCGGCCGCAACCAGTGTTATGGCTGTTTCTCCGGCGCCGGTGGCCTTCGCGGCCGGACGGTCTAGGAGAACACAATCGATCACCGGAACTTGAATCCCTAGCGGCAGCGTGGGGTAGCTCTGCCAGTCGATTGAAGTTACTTGGCGATCGTTCCAGGTGATTTCCTCGCCCATAGCGCGGCTGGTCCCTTGCAGTATTCCGCCCTCGATCTGATTGCGCAAGCCGTCAGGGTTGGAAATTGCACCACAGTCGTGGGCGACCACAAACCGTTTTGCCAGCACTTGCCCGCTCGACTGATCTACTTCCACTTCGGCGACGAGCGCAGCGTATCCGTTATCGCCCTCATACGCGACGCAAGCGATCCCGCGTCCGCTGACTGTGCCGACGTGCGGCGTGTCGGGTTTGGGTGAGGAACGGGTATCCCAGTTCGCTGCCTTCTCCGCCGCTTTGACAACGTCAATGATCCGCGTTTCTCTCAGGTGCTGCAGCCGGTAGGCAACCGGATCGGTCTTGACGTAGGCACTGATCTCATCCATAAAGCATTCGTGCCCGAAGGTATTTTGCAGGCGCAGTGGGGAGCGCAACGGTCCAGTAAAGAAAGGAGACTTCACCGCATGAGTGAGAACGCGCTCGCCGCGGATCGAACCTGCCCCGCCCCACTTTCCGTTGACGCATCCCACCACATATGACGGGACAGCATTATTGCCGTTGCGCAGTTCTTCCGTAGGCTCTATGGCGGATCGCGGAGTAATCGTTTCAGGATCAAAGCCGGCAAGCAATCCGGTGATCACATTTCCAGGTTTGTTATATTCGGGTCTGCCGCCAAGCGACGCGGTCCACGTCTCGCACGCCCAAACGTCAATCGCGCCGTTGGCATCGATTCCGGCTTGCTGCTCGATCACGCAGGCAGAGCCGTAGTTCTCCGAAATAAACTCGTCGTGCCGCGTGAGTTGCACGCGAACCGGTCGATGCACGGCTTGTGACAGAAGGGCCGCATCGAAGGAAACAGTGTCGGCAGCATTTAGCCCATAACAGCCCGAGCCGCGAACGAAAATTACTCGAACACTATCGAGCGGCAAAGCCGTAAGCGCCGAGATGCCATGCTGTGTCGGATAGACCGACTGCGTGGCCGACCAGACGGTCGCATGATCCGGGTGCACATCGGCTACCGCGCAGGAGGATCCGATTGAACCGTGGGCTTGATAGGGATGCGAGTAAGTGGCTTTCAAAACGCGAGAGGACGCTTTCAGCCTGTCGTCTACATCCTTGGAATCGACGAGCATCAAATCGCGTGACGGCTGCTTCCTCATGTAGTCGTAGAAATTCTCTTGCGCCGGCAGTTCGGGGCCCGGCTTCCATGTGACTTTAAGGTCTTTGGCGGCTTGCGCAGCTTGCCACTGCTTTTCGGCGACGACGCCGACGAAATTATTTCGTACAACGATCTTTATGAGGCCGGGAACGTGCTGCGCGGATTTCTCGTCTACGTTCGCGACGGTTGCTCTGATTTCCGGCGGACGCACGACCCGACCATGTACCATCCCTGGCACGCGCACATTGTGAACGAATTCGAACGTGCCAGTCATTAGAGCAACTCGATCCATTGACGGAATAGGTTTGCCGAGCACGTTCCACTGGATGGGCGATTTGCGCTTCGCCGTGGAGTTCACTGCGATATTGAAATGTTTGCCGCCAATAAGCTCGCCGTAGCTGACATGCTGTCCGCTTTTCGCGCTGACGACGCCATTTTCAACCGTAAGCTGATCTGCGGGCTCAGCGAGTTTCCGCGCCGCCATCGCAACCAGGGCCTCGCGTGCCGTTGCCGCGGCCTGTGCGAGGTTCCGAGTATTGAAATTGGTCGGCGTAGATTGGCTGCCGGAGGTCGTTCCCTGGTCGGGAGTCACGGATGTATCGCACTGAATCAATTTCACATTGCTCAGCGATACACACAATTCTTCAGCGACCAACTGCGTCTGCACGGTATACATGCCTTGCCCGAAGTCGCACTTTCCCGTGTATGCGGTTACCGTGCCATCAGACGCGACCGCGAGCCACGAATCCAATTTGTCCGGATCGACATGCGAGCGATGCGTGTCGAACGGCCCCTGCGCTTCGGCGAACGGTTCTATGAATGAGGCCGCGCTGAAAGAAACGACAAGAGCACCGGAGCCTTTTACAAAGTCGCGACGAGAGATTCCCGTTCTCATGCGCGCTCCGCCTGATAGCGCTTAATGGCGCGCAGCATCCGCGTGTGCGTAAAACACCGGCACAACACATTCGACATCGACTCTCGAATTTGTTCGTCCGAGGCTTTAGGATTTTCATCCAACAGCGCTTTTGCTGTGAGTATTACGCCGCTGAGGCAGAACCCACATTGCGCTGCTCCCTCATCGATGAACGCTTTCTGAATTGTGTGCGGTTTTTCCGGCGTTCCCAAACCCTCGAGAGTTGTGACCTCCTGTCGTTTCACGGCGCCGACGGGTAACACGCAAGATCGCACCGCTTGCCCCTGGAGAATGACGGTGCAGGCGCCGCACTGAGCGAGGCCACAGCCGAATTTGGGACCTCGCAGTTGTAATTCGTCGCTGAGCACGTAGAGCAGCGGAGTTTCCGGGTCGACATCAACCGTGTGCTCGCGACCGTTTACCCGCAGAGAAATCGAGGCCATCGCTCCTCCAATCTGGCATCTTACAAAAAGCTTACAACGGATTTGCTGCCAAGGCGGACCGATCTCAAAGCAATTTCAGATCTAAGATTTGGCGCTTACGGTAGTCGGGGGTGAGACCGAGCGTCTGCATGTGCGTTGGAAAATGCCGACGTTTTTACTGCTGCTGCTGGGCATCGAGCAACTGCGATTGCTGGGTCTCGTCGAGAAACTGGGACCATTCTTCGTCGGCGGCGAACTCCTCGTCGGGTGGAAGCACGGCCTGGGACGGCGTGACCCGAACTCGAACCTGGAGCTGCGTTTCCGCTTTTCCCTTCATCACGCCCATGGTGGGCGGAACGTCGGCATAATCGCGACCGATGGCGGTGCGGATGTGCTTCTCACCCGCAATCCGGTTTGTCGTGGGATCGAAGCCCACCCAACCCACGCCCGGCAGAACCGCCTCCACCCAGGCATGTGTAGCCCCATCTGCTGAGGGATGCGAATTTTGGCTGTCGTGATTCTGGCTGTCCTGATAAAGATATCCGCTCACATAGCGACATGGAATTTTCGCGTTTCGAACCAGAGCGATCATGATGTGAGCGAAATCCTGACACACGCCCTGTCGCGACCGCAGTGCGTCCTCAATGGGAGAATTTACCGCAGTGCTTTTCTTTACGTAGCTAAAAGTGCGATGCACCCCCGCGGCAACATCCTGCAGAAATGCAAGCGGGCTTCGGCCTTCCCTTTGCGCTACGCCGATTTCCTTCGCCAACTCCTCAAGCTCCGGAGATGAACGGGCAAAATGGCTGGGCATCAGCATGTCCCAGTAATCTTTTTTCTCGATCAGCTCCTCCAAATCACTCCACGCTTCGTAATTCATGAACTCGGGGACTGACGGCTGGGCGTCAATATTCACCAGGGCATCCGAAATTATGGTGAGATGGCCGTGGCGGGCGGGCAAGTCGAAGTGATGCACAAGATTGCCGTAGGAATCCGCGTAGCCAAAAATGCGGGCACGTGGATTCACTGATAACTGAAAAACAAAGCAGCGCTGGTTACCTTCGCTTCTGGGATGCATGCGGACTTCCATCATGCTCTGCCAGACGAGATGGCTGTAGCGATAACGCGTGAAATGGCGAATGGCGTAAAACATCAGTTTTGGAAAGCAACTTCAATCGGATATTCGATATAGAGCTCGTTCACCGCGGCATGCAGTTCCCGGCACTGGTCGATGATGCCCAGAAGATACTTGTGCATTCCGGCGATGATTTCGTTGACCTGTACGTATGCGACCATGGAGCGCAAACGGCCAATCAGCCTTTCGATTTTTTCGGTACGGCGGCTGAGGGAAAGATCTCTGATTGCGGACAAAGCTTCGTGCATTCGATCCAGCGAATAGCGCACCGAATACGGGAACTCGGGCTTCAATAACAGGAAATTTGCTATCCGCTCCGGTTTGAGTTCGGCCGTGCATGCCTTGCAATACGCTTCAAACGCAGTGCAACTGCTCAGCAGGCCTACCCAATCCAGATCATCAGCGTGCTTGTCGGCGACAAAATAAGCGTCCAGTAAAACGCAGAGATTGCACGCCCGTTCAATGTATTTGCCCAGCTGAATAAAGTGCCAGGCTTCGTCATGATTCATGGTGGCGGCAGTGACCCCACTGAACCGGTACGAGCCTTCGCGAACCAGGCTGACCACTCGCATTGCACCTGCATCATCATCGGGGCGCAGTTCGAAGCCAGTCACGTCGTGGAAAAGGCGGTTCAGGTGCTCCCACATCTCAGAGCTGATCTCCTCGCGAACTTGCCGGGCATTTTCGCGGGCGCCGCTGATACATTTCACAATCGAGAAAGCACCTTCCGGATCTGCCACCAACAAGAACAGAGCGCGCTGCGGGTCAACGTTGCTGGCAGCCGCTCCCGGGGCCAGCGAGGAAACGGCGCGAAACCAGCGTTCTTCCGTGGAAAACTTGGCGGGATTGAGAATCAGGCCGTAAGTCGCTTTGAGCACGCGGGCAGCATTGTCTGCGCGCTCGAAATATCGGCTCATCCAATAAAGACTGTCGGCTACGCGGGACAACATTTTGCCACTCAATTCTTCAAGTCTTAATTTTGCAGCACCCAGGTGTCTTTCGAACCACCGCCTTGAGAGGAATTAACCACGAGCGAGCCCTTGCGCAGAGCCACGCGAGTCAGGCCGCCGGGGATGATGGTAATTTTCTCGCCGTAAAGGACATAGGGCCTGAGATCCACGTGACGAGGCTCGATGCTTCCGTTCACGAAACAGGGCGCGGTGGAAAGATTGATGGTTGGTTGCGCGATATAGTTTCGCGGCTGTGCATTGATCTTGTCGCGAAACTCCGAGCGCTCTTTTTCCGTGCTGTGCGGACCGATCAACATGCCGTACCCACCTGACTCGCCTACGGCTTTCACGACGTATTCATCCATCCTCTGGCAGACGTGCTCCCGTTGCGCGGGATCCGACATCAGCAGGGTCTCGACGTTTTCCAGAATCGGATCCTGATCGAGGTAGTAGCGGATGATTGCGGGCACGTAGGCGTAGATCGCCTTATCATCAGCCACGCCCGTTCCCAGCGCATTTGCGAAGGCGATGTTTCCGGCGCGATAGGCGTTAAATAGACCCACCGCCCCGAGCGCGGAGCCGCCTTCGAATACCAGCGGATCAAGATAATCGTCATCGATCCGCCGATAAATCACGTCGACGCGTTGCAGGCCGAAGGTGGTTCGCATGTAAACCACATTGTCGTGGACCACCAGGTCTCGCCCCTCGACCAGTTCAATGCCCATCTGCCGCGCCAGGTAAGTATGTTCGAAGTAAGCGGAGTTGTAGGACCCCGGAGTCAGCAAAACGACCGTCGGCTCAGAGCGGCCCTCTGGGGCCAGGAAACGCAAAGTCGAAAGAAGCGCCTGGCTGTATTGTTCGATCGGCCGCACTCGGCACTTTTGAAACAGCCCGGGAAATATTTGCTTCATCACCCTGCGGCTGGTCAGCATGTACGAGACCCCGCTGGGGACACGGAGATTATCCTCGAGCACCACAAAGTTGCCCTCGGGGTTTCGAATCAGATCCGTACCGACTATTGTGATGTAAATATCTCGAGGAACTTTGATGCCCCGCATTTCGCGGCGGTAATGTTTGCAGGTGTAAACGATGTTTCCAGGCACGACGCCGTCTTCAATGATTTTTGCTTCATGATAAACATCCTTCAGGAAGAGATTCAGCGCCGTGATTCTTTGTGTTAGTCCGCGCTCAATCGTCTCCCATTCCGCCGCTGTAATGATTCTGGGCAGCAGATCGTGAGGGAAAATCCGCTCTGTACCCTTGTCGCTTCCGTAGACGGTGAAAGTGATGCCCTGATTGAAGAAGGACTGGTCAGCCTCGTGTTTGCTGCGGCGCAGTTCGTCCGGGCCCAGGCTCAAGAGCAGGTTGTAGAGCGGGCGATATTGTTTTCGCGGTTGCTCGACGGCGCGGAACATCTCATCATAAGCGCCGTTGAGTTCGTACCGGTGAAGGGTTTCTGCGCCGCCGCGATCGGACGCATCCGTTTCGATAATCATGTTTACCGCGCCTGTTTCCCCGCAAGCATAGCGCATCAGCCCGCGAATTGATGAGCGGGAAAAGCGATTCGCGTCATCGAAGAAACCGCGCGGAGCGCTCCGGCGAGCCTATACCCTGGATCGCGCGACTTCTCTGACGCTCTCAGCGGGGTTTTCGTTGCCTGAAGATTGGAATTCAATGTCCGGCAGTTGTTCTACCGCACGGCGAAGAGATTGCTCCCAGCTGGAATGGATCAGATTTAGATCCCGGTCTCCGGCGGAAACGCGGCGATATCGGGTGATTTGCAGGCTATCTTTCTTATAAAGCAACAGATCGAAGGGCGGGCCGACGGTTACATTCGATCGCATGGTGGCGTCCAGGGACAGGAGCGCATATTTCGCAGCCACCTCCAGAGACGTGCTGGCCTGGATGCCGCGGTCGAGGATAGGCCGCCCGTACTTACACTCCCCGAGCTGCAAATACAGCGAGTCTTCCGTGGCCGCCAGGGGATTGCCTTGCGGATAGATCAAATAAAGGTTCGGCTCCTGCCCTCGAACCTGGCCGCCAAGCAGCAAGTGAACATTGAAGCTAAAGGAATCGCGCTCGAGCGAAGCGCGGTCGATATCGGAGATTCTGCGCACGCAATCGCCCACAATGCGGGCGGCGTCGTAGAGCGAGTTGGCCTGGGCGAGGCCGCGTCCGGAATCGAAATCATCTCCCAGCAAAGTAATCACGGACTGGCTTATGGAGAGACTTCCGCTGGTTAGAATTACAAAAACTCTCTCTCCCGGTTGGACGAAGCGAAACATCTTGCGACAGACATTGACCTGATCAAATCCGGCATTGGTCCTGGAGTCGGAGGCCAGGACCAGACCTTCGCGCGTCGAAATTCCCAAACAATATGTCACTTTTACCCTCGATTGTGAACTTACCGCATAATACACTGATCGCTCGCGGTGAATTTCTAATTCACACCAGCAAGAAAAAATGTCGAAGACCAACCAGATTCCGTGATAGTTTCGGCATCTCATCCCCGCAAGCACTTGTTTCGCTTGAGGAACCCTGACATTCATGCTGATTCGCCTTGGCTATGACATTCAATTCGAGACAGTGGGGGAAGTACCAATCGTCACCCTGCTCAATGTCCATCCGTCGCGAAAAAAAGATCTACGCGAGCCTGACGAGCTTCAAACCGACCCACTTGTGAAAGTCGAGGACTACGAGGACACCTTCGGAAATCATGGCTGCCGCCTGGTGGCGCCGCCCGGCAAGATTCGATTCCAGAATTCCACACTGATTGAAGACTCGGGGAAACCCGACATCGAGGACCGCGACGCGCCCGAGATTCCCATCCATCAACTGCCGGTGAATGTCTTGCCCTACCTTATGAACAGCCGGTATTGCGAAGTGGATCTCTTGTCGAATACAGCGGCGGAGTTATTTTGGAATGCTCCCCGGGGATGGAAACGGGTTGAAGCCGTGTGCGGTTGGGTGCACAGCAAAGTCACGTTTGGATACGAATTTTCCAATCCCGTTCGCACCGCGCTGGGAGTTTATACCGAGCGAGTCGGAGTCTGCCGGGACTTTCAGCACCTGGCAATTACCTTTTGCCGAGCTCTCAATATTCCTGCTCGCTATGCGACCGGATATCTGGGAGACATCGGAGTGATCGTGGCTCCCAGTCCGATGGATTTCAGCGCATGGTTTGAAGTTTTTCTGGGCGGCCGCTGGTGGACCTTCGATGCGCGGCATAACATCCGGCGCATCGGGCGAGTCTTAATGGCGACCGGGCGCGACGCAACCGACTGTGCGATAACTACCTCATTCGGACGGGCAAGGCTGACGAACTTCCAAGTTGTTACCGACGAAGTGCGCCAGCCGTGACCAACCGCACTCTTTTGTATAATTTCCCAGTTCGCAATTGAGCACTCCTCCGTCCCGCGAAAGCATTCTTCATGTTGCTTAGAGTATTTAATGATCGGGTGGCATCAGGGCAAGCGGCCGCGCAGCAAGCCGCCGCGGCCATTCGCCGCGCTATCGCACAACGTGGCAGCGCGCGGATCATTGCCGCGACCGCCGCATCACAACTGGAATTTCTGGATGCGTTGACAACGGCACCGGGAATCCACTGGTCCAAAGTAGAAGCCTTTCATCTTGACGAATACATCGGCTTGCCTATGAGCCATCCGGGAAGTTTCCGCAAAATGTTGCTGGAACAGTTAGTGCAGAAAACTGGAATTGCCAACTACCATCTGCTTGAAGGTGACGCCACCGATCCCATGAAAGTGGTGAGCCGAGTGGGCAAAGAACTGGCATCGTTACCCGTGGATATTGCGTTTCTCGGCATCGGCGAGAACGGGCACATCGCGTTTAACGATCCTCCCGCCGACTTTGAAACCGAGGAACCTTACATCATCGTGAACCTGGATGAAGCCTGCCGGCGGCAGCAGGTCGGCGAGGCGAGGTTCGCCGACATCTCGCAGGTACCGAAGCAGGCGATCTCCATGTCGGTGCTCCAGATTCTTAAGGCCAGGGAAATATTGGCGGTTGTGCCTGGACCGCGGAAGGCGCAAGCGGTGAAGGCTTGCTTTGAGGGCGCGATCGGCCCCGTGGCGCCGGCGTCGATTCTGCGCACTCATCCGAATGCTACGGTCTATCTCGACAGAGATTCGGCCGCGCGCCTGAGTGCCCTGCAGAATGCGTCTAACGAAAATGCGCAGAATAATGAATCGCAGTTTACGATTTGCTCTTAGCATGCCAATTGCGATCCATCAGTCATAACTCGTCAAACATGGCGAGCGCCAGGAAGCCGATTCATGCCGGTGGTCGATCGAAGACAGTCTGTCCCATCGAATAAGCTGCGCGGAAGACGATGGCATCTTTGCATAATCCGAATTGCTCCGCGTCGTCGCGGCCGGATTGCTTTTGCTCATCGGTATGATTCTGGGCTGCTGGTGCGCAACACTCTCGGCACGGATGAAGGGTCGGTTCGGCGAATCTGACACTCGCATACACTTTGAGAAACTATGGGATATAAGCCTCTGGACCTCGATGGCAAAGTTGCGGTGGTGATCGGTGGAAGCTCTGGAATTGGCCGTACTCTCGTGCGCGGACTGGCTGAAGCTGGCGCAGATGTGGTGCCCAGCGCGCGGCGACTGGAACTTGTAAACAAAATTGCCGATGAAATTGAATCGCTTGGCCGACGGTCGCTGCGTGTAACTTGCGACGTGACGGACCGTGGATCCCTGGAAAACGTTTTGCAAGCTTCTGTCGAGACGCTGGGAAAAGTAGATATCCTGGTGAACGCAGCGGGAATCAATCAACGTGCTCCAACGCTAGACTTTCCTGAGACCGATTGGAACCGGATCATCGATACCAACCTGACCGGCACATTGCGCTCCTGCCAGGTTTTCGGACGGCACATGATCGAGCATCGTTATGGCCGCATAATCAACATTGCTTCCATGGGCTCGTTTTTGGCGCTTTATGAAGTGGCTGCGTATTGCGCGAGCAAGGCGGGTGTTGCCTCTTTAACGAAGTCGCTGGCGATCGAATGGGCGCGGCATGGAGTTTGTGTGAACGCGATTGCTCCGGGCTACTTCCGCACTCCGTTGAGCGAAAAATTGTTGGTCGGCACGCCGCGCGGAGAAGAAGTGTTGATGCGCACCCCGATGAGCCGGTTCGGCGAATTAGACGAGTTGATCGGAGCGGCGGTCTTTCTCGCATCCGATGCTGCCAGTTTTGTGACCGGCACTCTGCTTGCCGTGGATGGCGGCTTTTTGGCGAGTGGCGTTAATCGATAGTCCCTGGTTGTCGACTTCTGGTTCGCTTCACCTGCACATCCAAACATCACCCGCGCACTTCACCGCAGGTAAGGCACGAAGCCTGCCGTCTTCATCTCAAGCCTGTACACCGACGTCGTGGCCGTGATGTAAAGCGTGTGGTAGTCTTTATCGCCCCAGGTTAGATTTGCCGGCTGCTCGGGCATAACGATTGTGCCGAGATGATTTCCTTTGGCATCCCACACCCAGATGCCCTTCGGCCCGGTAACAAAGATATTTCCCTTCTCATCCACCTTCATCCCATCCGGCACGCCGTCGCCCTTGCCGCCCGGCTCCTCGCCGAAGATGCGGCCGTTCGTCAGAGTTCCGTCAGGCGCGAAATCGTAAACGCGGATGTTTCTCAATTCGCTGTCATCGACGTAGAAATGCTTGCCGTCCGGTGAAAAGGCGAGACCGTTCGGCTGGGTCAAATCCTTGGTGAGCAAGTGAACGTTACCCTTCGCGTCCAATCGGTAGACACCCTGGAAAGGGATCTCCTGCTTTTCGCCGGCCACCAGGTCGAGGGTCGGGTCCGTGAAATACAACGCTCCGTCCGGCCCAACGATCACATCATTCGGACTGTTAAATTTCTTGCCCTCGTAATGGTCAGCCAGGATCTTATATTTTCCATCCGGAGTTACCTCGATGATGGCGCGCAACACGCTGGCACAATCGATCAGCCGATGCTGGCGGTCGAACGTATTGCCGTCCGGGTCGCCAAGCGCAATCACTTCCTCTTTTTTGCCATCAAGATGGAGGCGGTAAATCTTGTTGATGGTTTCATCGCTCACATAGAGGAAGCCCGCGTGATCCCAAACGGGGCCCTCAGTAAAACCAAAGCCAGTGCCCACGACACTTAGTTTGGCGTTGCGATCGACCAGATTCCAGAACTGCGGCGACTCAGCTTGCAGGTGAAACTCTACCGGCGCCGAAGGTGCAGACAATAAGCCTGTGGCTCGAACCGCAAATAGCAGCAGGATGACCATGCAACTGCGCGAAATGTTTACGCTGCGATTCACAAGAAGTGCCTTTCCTTTCGAGACGGGGTGAATTCGTTCAAGCCGATATGGTTATCACGGATCCTCTTCGTTGGCTTTTGCTGGAGTGCCCGCCCGGTTGAGGTTCGCCACACTCGCCAGATAACTAATCAGATCATCGAGTTCATTCGAGCTCAGGATCGAACCATATTCAGTCGGCATCAATGGTTGCGGACTGAACTCGAGCGTCTGCAGATCTGATTTAGACAAGAAATGAAAGGCGCCATCAAAGGCCTGCAGTTGCACCGAGAAATTATCTTCGTTGCGGATTCTGCCAACGTACCTTGCGCCGTCTCGAGTGGTCGCAGTTGCCGTCCGCACTGCTCGGTTACCGCGCAGAGCGGGACTGGTGATCGCGCTTCGCGTTTGATCCAGACCGCGAGTGCCGGTATAAGTTGACAAATCCGACGCGATAAAGCCGCCTTTGCCTGCCACCATGTGGCATCCGGAACAGTGCGCTTTGCCGAAGAAAAGTACTTCGCCGCGATCGGCATTGCCGGGTAACTTAGCTGAATGGTTGGCTCCCTGGAGTGTGCGCAAATATGCTATGACCGCTTTGATCTGGGAACCCCCAAGCGAGCCGAAGGCGGGCATTCCAGCTCCAGGAATGCCGTTCTCGATGATGTTTTCGATCTCAGTATCGGAGAGCCGCTGCACTCTGGAGTTTTCGACTATGTTCGGGGCGCGCTCGCCGCCTCTACCGTCAAGGCCATGGCATCCGGCGCAGCTCGATGCGAAAGTTTGTTTCCCATGCAGTGAAGCAGCGGCGGAGCGTTGCGGTTGCGGACTTTGCCGCCGAGTTTGCGCTTTGGCGACAGGGGCAATGAAGGCCGCCAGACAAAACAATAGCGCTGCCGCTGACTTCACGTTTGCAAGCATCAAAAAAATCTGACTCGAATCCGTAGTTTGTCTTCGATCACTACCGACTGCTGATAACGTTACTTTCAGAACAGAAACTTCGCGCCCAGTTGCAGGATGCGGCCCGGCCTCGCCGAGGTCACGAGTCCAAACTGGCTGGAATTAATTTCGCCGGTCGGGCTCTCGAATTGCGCATGGTTGAACAGATTGAATGCCTCCAGGCGCAACTGAAGTTCTTTCGATTCGGTAAACTTGGTTGACTTGGCAAGAGCCATGTCGAAGTTATTCAGTCCCGGACCATGAAAGAAGCGGCGGCGTGAGTCGCCAAATTGCCCCAATTGTTCGTTGCTGAATAACGAAGTGTTGAAGTAAGGATTACCGTCGCGCGGATTCGTGTCCGCCAGAACGTGGCCGCCAGCGAAGTTCGGAACGTCGACTGGAACCGCGTTCGCGCCGATCAAAGCATTATCGTCATTTTCTGTCAGCGAGACTGGAAGCCCTGTCGCAAAGTTTGTGATGCCACTCAGGCTCCAGCCGTTCACTACTCTTCCCACCCAGCCTGCATTGGCGAGCTTGAAAGGCAGCAGCCAGTTGTAGCTGAATACGAAATTATGGGTTAAGTCGAAATTGCAAAGACCAATGCTCAGCCGCGGATCGAATGGATAAGTGGAGTCTTGCAGGCCGGAAGCGTTATCCATGCACTTGCTGTAAGTATATCCCGCAAGAAAGCTCAGCGATCCGGTGTTGTGGCTGACGCTCACCTGAAGTGAGTTGTAACGCGAATTTGCCACGGTGGAGACGTAGGGATTGGTATCGAAGTTAGGTCCCAGAGGGCGGGTACTAAGGAAAGTTTGACCCGCGTACGGCGATGGCCCGGGCAGCGTGACCCAGGCGGTGCCCGATGGAGGCGTTTCTCCGAATTGGCCGCATGGCGGTGCAGTGCTCGCGGGATCAAGGTTCGCTGGATTGCTCAGGTACAAACACAACGCAGGATTGGCGGGATTCGCCTCGATCGAAGTCACCAGGCGGTGTCCCTGGTTTCCAACATAGCTGGCGGTGAACACAGTGCTCGATCCAATCTCGCGTTGCAGCGAGAACTCGTAGTGTTCGGAATACGGGAGCTTGTTATTGTGATCGAAAGAAAATCCATAGGAGATCGGTTCTACGCCTGCCCAGTCAAATGTCGTATCCGGATTGCTCGCTGAAACATTGGTGGGAGGAAAAGTGAAAGGAAAGCGCGGCCATCCGGAGACCACAGCGCCAGTGGAGCGAACCGTATAGGGAGCCTCCAGCAGTGGAGGATTCGAACTACCGTAGTAAAGGCCGTACGGCGGATCACCCACTTCGAGGAATTGCGAGAGATCCTCTACTGAGGTGTAATAGAGACCTCCGCCAACCCGAATGCTGGTTTTTCCCGGCCCACCAAAAAGCTTTCCGAGAACTCCTGAAGAAGTACCCGGAGAATAAGCGAGTCCTAAACGCGGGGAAAAATTGTGCCACTGCGTGGGCGCGAGAGTGCGCGGGACGCCGGGATCGCCGGGGACAACCCATCCTTTCGGCGCGCCCGGAAACACTACGGATTGCTCTCCCGGAATGATGGTCTCAATCTTGTTCTGCGTGTCATACCACGGCATGCTCGCTTCCCAGCGCAGACCGTAGTTCAACACCAGATTGCTAGTAGCTCGCCAACTATCCTGGGCGTACAGCGCATAGTACTTGCTGCGGGAATCCAAGATTTGCGGGCTCGCCTGGGTCAGGCTGTCGGGAGCTCCGATGAGAAAATCGGCGAAGTCAATTCCAGTCTCGCCGCCGGTGAATGAGTACTGGCCGTTTTCCGCAGCCAGGTTTCTTTCGTTGATCTGGTCGTAGTGGAACTGGCCTCCGAACTGAAAACTATGCGTTCCCATGACCTTCGTAAAATTGTCCAGCAGCTGAAATGAGTTATTGAACTGTCCCGTGCTTACCTGGGGAACGCCGATGTTGAAGTTGTTGAACGTGATGTAAGGCACGCCTTCGAGATTAGGAGCGATCGGGCTGATGCCTCCGGCGGGGTTGGACCAGGGGGTCACGAATCCTAAGTTGGCCAGGCTGTAATTGGATCCAACGCCGCCTTGCGGTTCTGCCAGGGCCAGGCTATTTCGGACGTAGCTGAGGCGGAGTTCATTGACTGAATATGACCCGAAATTCTTGGTGTCTCCCAGGTTCACCAATTGGGCCCGCCCGGCAGTCGTGCCATTGTAGGCAAATGTGGCGGCCGGAACAGTGGCACCGCCATTCGGATACGGGGCGTTCAGCAAATAATCGTCGGCGAAGTAGTAGGCGAACAGCGTACCGAAGCGGGTATTTTGATCGACGCGAACGCCGCCTTTATCGTCGCGCAATTTTTGTGCGTACTGGGAGGACACAAAAAAATTGTTTGGCGCATTCGGCTGGGGAATCAGGCCGAGGTTCAGCATGCTCACGGCCACTGGCGACCAGGCTGATTTGGGAATCGAGCCATTCGGAAAAACGCAATCGCTCTGGCTGGCGCAGCCCGGAGCGTAGTAAGGTTCGCCGTCGAAGATAGTCCCCGGAGGCAACCCCATCCGCTGGTTCAGGATATTTGCGAAGTTTGCGCCGTTCACACTCCCTGTAAGGGAGGTCACGGAGTCCGCGAAGTTTCCCGTGAAGTTAGCAGCCGATGGCATTTGCGTATTCACCGGGGAAGACTGCGTCTGGCGTGTACCCTGATAGTCGAGGAAAAAGAAGGTCTTGTCTTTCCTGATCGGTCCGCCGAACGTGCCTCCGAATTGATTCTGGCGATAGACGGGAACGGCATTAGTAAAGTATTCCGTGGCATCGAGCGCAGTATTGCGGAAGAACTCAAACCCGCTGCCGTGGAATTGATTGGTTCCCGACTTAGTTACGACGTTCACTTGTCCGCCGCTGTAGTTTCCGTATTCCGCGTCGAAGTTGTTCGTGATTATGCGAAATTCAGAAATCGAATCGAGGTTGGGGATGATAGCCGCACCGTTGTTCTTCCCTTCCTCCACGTTCGATCCGTTCACCATAAAACCGTTGGCGGTTTCTCGTTGCCCGTTGACCGACTGGTTGCCGGAATTCAAACCACCATCAACGGAGCGGTCGCTGATTCCCGGAGTTCCGGTGTCGGTGGAAGTGTAGGGAGATACTCCGGGCTGCAGTGCGAGTAAGTCGGTATAGCTGCGGCCATTCAACGGAACCGCTTCCATCTTCTTCCCGGTGATCACGTCTCCCATCTGCGTGCTCTGGGTTTCCACGTGAACGGAATCCGTGCTGACCTCGACCTTCTCATTGATCGCGCCGACATCGAGGACGGCATCTGCGCGGAGCGACGAATTGGCATCGATGATCAATCCGTTTTTTTGGTAGGTCTTGAAACCGATGTGGCGGATTTCAAGCGCGTAGGTCCCGATCGCGAGGGTTGGCAGATTGTAGAAACCCTTTGCGTCAGTCGTGACCGTGGTTCGAACGCCGGTCTGGCTATCGACGGCGACCACCGAGGCTCCGGAGATGACGGCGCCCGAGGAATCGGTCACCACTCCGGAGATGGACCCGGTGATGCTTGCCCATACGACCGTTAACGCAATCAACGTGAACAGAAGAACTGCGACGGCAACGCACAAACGGTTACCCATAGGTGACCTCCGCCGAAACGGGTTTTGTCCCATTCAGCAGGTTCCACTCACCACTTTCGCCTGGTGAAACCTGCTGGTTAATTTTGAAAATCTAGTACCCGTTGGATTGAGGGTTTATCTCAATCGCAGCGGCCATGTCAACCCCTTTTGCACTCACAAAGGAGGAAAAGCGTTGCTTGACCGTGGGATGGATTCTCCAGCGGCTACAAGCCGGTCCCGGATATCGCTAGCCAAACTACTTACTTCTGTTTCACTGCGATGGCCGAGATTTCAATGTGGGCGTTGTTCACCAGGGCCGCTGCCTGAATCGTGGCACGAGCTGGCTTCGGGTCAGGCATTACGCTCTTATAAACTTGGTTCATATCCGGAAATTCATGAATGTCGGACAGAAAGACAGTAACGTTGACAATGTCTTTCATTTCGAACCCTGCAGCCTTAACGACTTTCTGAATATTCTCCAAGGCCGCTGTGGTCTCCGGACCAATGCCGCCCGGGGCCAGTTTTCCGGAATCATCTGTGCCTTCCTGACCCGCGATATACAGAGTATTTCCCACCCTGACGGCGTCGCTGAATGGAAGACCTCGAGCTGGTGAGAGATTGATCGCCTTTTTCTCCTGGGCGCGTGCATTCTGTCCCAGCACACCGATGGTCAGTGCGACTGCGACAGCGCAAATAAAAACCTGGGATGCTTTTGCGTGCATTGGAATTTTCATTTCTAATTGCCTCTGTGATCAGTGTTCGTCCACAACTTGACTCTTCCACTCGAGAAAAAACAGTGTTAGAGTCCGCGCACATATATACATTGAGGAGCGGGAGATGAACAAGTTTCTTCATTTCGTGAAATCGCACATCGTCGCGATATCGGTCCTATTCATCGCATTTTCCGGCGCCGCTTTAGGCGAAGCTGGATTTCTGCGGGCGCAATCCGCTGCTGCCGAAAAGACTGAAGGCTTGTCCGATAGTGCCTTACTCGCCGACTATCGCCGTGTGGAAGTGGCTTCTGTCTCAGATGCGCTGGAGCAACTGACTGGCAAACGCATGTACATGAGTCACCGCATGCATCCGCTCTTCACCACAAAATTTGCCGGCTTAGCGCGGACTGTCTTGCTCAAGAAAGACGAAGGCAACGCTGACCCCGCCGCATTGAACGGAATGCTGGAAGCGATTGATCAGGGATCCACCGATTCGGTATACGTGATGGTGGTGGAGGACGGCGAAGACATTGCCGGCATGGGAGGACTAATGGGTACGGCGATGGCAGCGCGGGGTTATGCCGGAGCTGTGATTGATGGAGGAGTTCGCGATGTGGCGTATCTACGAAAAATCGGGTTTCCGGTATATGCCACTGGCATCGTACCCTCGACATCTGTGCATCACTACCGTTTCGCGGGATCTCAGATTTCCGTAACTTGCGATGGCGTAACCGTGAATGCGGGCGACATTGTCGCGGCAGATAGCGATGGAGTCGTGGTCGTTCCCCGGGCGAAGGCTCAGGAGGTTCTAACTCTGGCGCAACAAATGGATTTCAAAGAGCACTCGATGTATGCCGTAATCGAACAGACAAAGTCGATTCTGGAGGCGGTGAAGAAGTTTGGCAGGCTTTAGAAGAAGCTCCCCCTTGCGAAAAACTGACTTTCATCAGATAATTCGCACTTTCATTTTGTAAATCGTCGAGCGCGCTAGTCACTCATGGCCGAGACGCCAAAACGAAGTTACAACATCACGGCGCTGCAGCGCGGGTTGCGTCTTCTGCAGCTCTTCAGCGAGTCGGCGCAGGGCCTCACTGCGAAGCATGTCGCGGGGCGCTCAAGACTTCCGGTGAGTACTGTCCACCGTTTTCTCGCGAATCTGGAAGGTGCAGGATTTCTGCACTGCGGCGGGGACGGAGTCTACCACCTGGGAATCGCATGTTTCGCGCTCGGGCAGGCGGCTTTGGCTCAGCTCGATATTCGCCAAGTGAGCTTGCCCTACCTTCAGGAGTTGAACCGGGAGACCAGAGAAACCATCCACCTGACGGTGCGCAGCGGCCTCTCCGCGGTTTACGTCGAGAAACTGGATTCACCCGAACCCTTGCGTATTCACTCCCGCATCGGCGCGTTCGTTCCCTTATATTGCACGGCCGTCGGCAAAGTCATGCTGGCTTATATGGAAGAGGAGGAGCGCAAGAAAATTCTGCCTCAGTTAGGACTGAAGCGCCTGACGCCCAACACGGTGGGGAACCTGCAGCAACTGGAAGCCGAACTGTTTCGGGTGCGAAAGAACGGCTACGCCTGCGATCTGGAGGAGAACGAACTCCACATACGGTGCGTGGCTGCGCCCATTCGGGATCATTCCGGCGCTGTAAACGCGAGCCTCAGTATTACAGCGCCGATGGTACGCATGACAGTCACACGTTTGCGGCAACTAGCTCCGCTCATTCAAAGCGCCGGACTGCAGATCTCGCGCGAATTAGGATACCGGATCGCCAGCCACTCAACGCTGCGGAGAAGTACTAGCGGGGAGGCATCGCTTGCGAAACCTCTCTGAGCGAAATTGGAGGAAGGAAATCTAGCGTGCGGATCGCCGTACTGATCGCCGTCGTTTTTGTCTGCTTGTCAGCTCTTGCTGGTGATAACTCCACCTCACCTTCATCCACGGCAATCGACGTGCGCTCCGAAGACCTTCTGCTTCAGCCTCCCGCCGCCAACTGGATTTCCTATAACGGAGACTATTCGGGACGACGATTTAGCGGGCTTACGGAAATTAATCCCGGAAACCTTGCGAGGCTGCGTGCGGAATGGGTGTTTCACGCTCGCAATACCAGCCGGCTGGAAGTAACTCCAGTGGTAGTGAATGGGATGATGTTTGTAACCGCCGCGAACGATGCTTCCGCGCTCGACGCACGTACCGGCCGAGTGGTGTGGCATCACTCGTGGCCGATTTCGGCAGGGTTGATCGACGACGCATCCGGGCACATTAACCGCGGCGTCGGACTCTGGCACGATCGCGTCTACATGGAGACGGATAACGCTCATCTTCTGTGCCTCGATGTGCGCTCGGGCAATCTGATCTGGGACGTTGCCTATGCGGATTGGAACAAGAACTACGGCGCAACCAGCGCACCGCTTGTGGTCAAAGACAAAATCCTAGTGGGAACGTCTGGCGGCGATGACGGCGTGCGAGGTTTTGTTTCCGCATACGATGCAATGACTGGCAAGCTGGTATGGCGCTTTTGGACGATTCCAGGCCCGGGAGAATTCGGTTCCGAAAGCTGGCCGGGAAAACTTTATCTGCACGGCGGGGGCACCACCTGGATGCCCGGAACCTACGACCCCCAACTCAACCTGATTTATTGGGGCACCAGCAATCCCGCGCCTGACTTCGAAGGCGGAGTGCGGCCGGGAGACGATCTCTACACCGATTGCGTGTTGGCCCTCGACCCGGATACTGGAAAACTGAAATGGCATTTTCAATTCACGCCGCATGATCTCTTCGACTACGACGCGGTTGAGACTCCGATTCTGATCGACGCAATATATCGGGGATCAGTGCGAAAGCTGCTGGTGCAGGCAAACCGGAACGGTTACATTTACGTACTCGATCGCACGAACGGAAAATTTCTTTCCGCAACGCAGTTCGTGGAAAAGCTGAACTGGGCGCGGGGAATCGATGCGCACGGCAGACCGATGCTGACCGGAATTGAGCCTACAGCAGCAGGGACAAGGACTTGCCCCGGATATTCGGGAGCGACTAATTGGTTCGCGCCGTCGTATAGCGAATCAACTCACTCCGTCTACTTCATGGCCCTCGAGGAATGCGAAACTTATTTTTTTAAACCGCAGGTTTTTCACGAGGGCCAGGGCTATTATTCAACCGGGGTAAAACGCATTCCCGACGAAACCTCTCAGAAAGTTCTGGTCGCGTTCAATCTGGATACAGATTCGATTGCCTGGAAATACCCGCAAATTGGCGCAGGCCGCTCCTCCGGAGGAACGATAACTACGGCTGGCGGCTTGTTGTTTTTCGCCGACGATGCTGGTTCGCTTGAAGCCGCGGATGCACAAAGCGGCAAGGCGCTCTGGCACTTTAATACCGGGCAAGAAATAAGTGCATCTCCGATGAGCTACGCAATCGCCGGAAAACAATATGTGGCGATTGCCGCAGGCAGCGACGTTTTCAGCTTTGCGTTGCCTTGATAATCATATGGATCTCAAGAGACTACTTTGGAGGATGAAAAAATATGAATCAGACTCTTACTCGTAGAACTTTTGCTACGCGCTTTGCTTCCCTGTTTTCCGCTCTGGGAATCACGTCTGTCTTAGGCGACCGAGCATCGGCGCAAAGTTCGTCAGGACAGGATGCGGGCGCGATCCGCAAGCTGAATAGCGAAGGTAAACCGGGCGGCGACAAAGATGTGATCATGCCGGTGATTGTCCACAATGGGTTAATTTATGTCGCAGGGCAGGGCGCGCATGATACTCGAGATTCCAAAGAGTGGACCATTGAATCGCACACCACCATGGTCATGGATAAGATTAAAAAGCATGTGGAAATTGGCGGAGGAACCATGGACAGCATTCTTCAAGCCAATGTGTTCCTGGTGAAAATTGAACACTGGGATGGAATGCACAAAGTGTTCGCGACTTATTTTCCTCACGGTGGGCCGTCCCGTACGACCGTGGCAGTCGCAGCACTGCCGGGAGACTCGCTGGTGGAAATCAATTGCATCGCTGCGGTCACTTCCAAGTGAGCGGCCAAGGAGCTTCGTTCATGCGATTCAGCTCGAAATGGAACCGGCGCAGTTTTCTCGGCAGCGTGGGATTAATTGCCAGCTCAATTCTGGCGCCGCGAAAATTGTTTTCCGCGAATCGCGC
This sequence comes from Candidatus Sulfotelmatobacter sp., assembly GCA_049684755.1. Lineage (GTDB taxonomy): Bacteria > Acidobacteriota > Terriglobia > Terriglobales > Acidobacteriaceae > Sulfotelmatobacter. Next base: position 7,892 of record JBAVGI010000591.1, on the reverse strand, counting down.
GTTCACTAACTCCAGCCCGGGAATGAGCGGTTTGGGCCAGACCGGCAATCCCTACGAAGAACTTGGTGTCACAACCGTGATTAACTGCGAGGGAACCATGACCATGCTGGGCGGTTCCCTGCCCCATCCCGAACTCGAAACAGTAATGACGATGGCTGGGCGTCACTTTGTAAGCATTCCGGAGTTGGAAGTCGCGGCCGGCAAGCGTATTGCGGAAATGCTTAAGCTGCCGGAGGGTTACACAGCACTGGTGACATCTGGCGCCGCGGCCGCGATTCAATCGGGATTAGCTGGGATTCTAACCGGCGGGAACGAAGCCTTGATCCGGCAACTGCCCGACCTGACCGGAATGAAATCTGAAGTGATCATTCAAAAATCGCACCGCAACCCATTCGATCATCAATTGCGATCCACGGGAATCAAGCTCATCGTGATTGAAACGCAGGATGAATTGCGAGCCGCGGTCAACGAACGGACGGCGATGATGCACTTCTCCAACTTTGCGAATGCCGCAGGACAGATCAAAGTCGACGAGTGGGTCAGGCTCGCGAAGCAATATAACATTCCTTGCATGAACGACGCTGCGGCTGACACGCCGCCAGTCTCGCATCTTTGGGACTATACAAATATGGGGTACGATCTGGTGACTTTCAGCGGCGGGAAAGCGATTCGCGGGCCGCAGTGTGCCGGCATGTTGATCGGCCGCAAAGATATGGTGGCGAACGCACTGCTCAACAATAGTCCCCACGAAGACACACTCGGTCGGAGCCAGAAAGTTGGCAAGGAAGAAATCGTGGGGATGGTTAAGGCGCTCGAACTTTTTCTCGCCGAAGATCATGACGCTCTGGCGAAGGAATGGCAGGCCCGGCTGGAAATGATCTCAGGCGAAATCACAAAAGTTCCTGGCGTCAGCACTTCGTTCTTCGTCCCGGACATCGCCAATCATGTGCCGCACATGAGCATCACCTGGGATGCTGCGCGCATTTCACTGACGCCAGCACAAGCGTCCAAGATGTTGCGCAGTTCGACTCCGTCCATTGTGATGGGAACCGGCGAGGGGCGGCCGGGACTGGTCATGAACTCGTTCATGCTGCAGCCAGGCGAAAACAAAATTGTTGCCAAGCAACTCTCGCACCTTCTGCGCGAACACGCAGCTTGAAGAAAAATCGTCAGTGCGCGCGATGGATTCAGGAGAACCTTGGAGAATCGAGAAACGCAAAGCTCAGACGTGCAAGATACGTTCAAGGCACAGGCATGCGGAGCTTCGATCCTTTTTTCTCCAGCCAGGTATTGAATTGTTCGACCATCGGCTTAGTCCATTTATCGTCTATCTGACCCGGCGTGTATTTGCCTTCGCGGAGCATCGTGTGGCCCCACTCATCGACCATGTGGTCCATTTCAGCGTCGTCGGCCAGTTTCTCGGCGAGTTGCGGAGGAACAAAAGTCACGCCCTCAGGGTCGCCGATCGCTATGTCGCCTGGCATTACAGTTACATCCCCGATTCGAATGGGGACATTTATTCCCGTCAGCATTACGTTCTCGAGAGCGGACGGGTCGGCGCCGCGCATGTAAACCTGAAAGCCCGGAATCTCCTGAATGCCAGTCACATCACGAACTGCGCCATTAACGATCAATCCGTTATGGCTCCTGGCATAGATGGCGGTCGAGAGATTGTCGCCGACAATCGTGCCATAACGAATTTTGCCGAACAGATCGACCACGAGCACGTCGCCCGGGTTCAGAATGTCGATGATCCAGGAGTTCTCATCTCCAATGCGATTTTCCTTTTTGCCATTGGCGCGAATTGCGGAATCGACGTCAGGCCGTTGCGGCATGAACACCGCGGTGACGACGCGACCCACCAGCCGGCCTCCGGGATTAATCACCTTCCACCCGCCCTCGAACTGGTTGCGGTAACCGGCATCCTGCAGCACGTCCCATGCCTGTTCGGCGGTGGCGCCTTTCAGCCGAGCCAGCACCGAATCCGGCACGTTCGGCCGTCCGTCAGGAAACCGGTCGCCATGCCACTGCGGCGTGAATTCGACGCGCTGCTCCTTCGAGAAGAAATCAAGTTGCGCATGGGCAGGCACGGCCAGAGGCAATACTACGCAGAACATCATTCCGGTAAAAAAAGCAGCTTTGTTCATAGGGCTCCGGGAAAAAGTTTGGGATTTAAGATCAGCTTGGTCGCGACCGCGAAAATATCACACGGTACTGGGCGGAGCAATCGCACATTGTCCGACGGACGAACTGTACGAAAAAGCCTTCTTCTTACCTGCAATCCCAGGAGTCGCCAATGACGGGCATCAAAACGAGCCGTGTGCGCTGGTTTCTGGTGTTCTGGCTTTTCATCCTCAGTGCTGTCTCTTATCTCGATCGAGTCAACATTTCGATTGCCGGCGGCTCCATCGCCGAGGCTTACCATCTCAGCGATGTGCAATTGGGAAAAGTGTTCAGCGCCATGCTGGTCGGTTACGCGCTTTTCCAAACCGTCGGCGGCAGGCTTGCGGACCGCTTCGGCGCTCGCCGCGTGCTGGCTGGAGGGGTTGTGTGGTGGGGAATCTTCACTGCCTTAACCGCTCTGGTGCCAGCCGATATTGCAGGCGCTCTGCTCATCGTCATTGCTGTACGGTTCCTTCTGGGCGCTGGAGAAGCCGTCATCTACCCGTCCGCCAATCAATTTATTGCACGCTGGATTCCGACAACAGAGCGCGGCATTGCGAACGGATGGATCTTTGCCGGTGTGGGAGCCGGCGCCGGCCTTACGCCCGTGATTATTACGTACATCATGCTTCACTATGGATGGCGCTCGTCGTTCTGGGCTTGTTCCATCCTCGGATTTGCCGCCGGGGCAGTGTGGTTTGTGAATGCTCGTGACACGCCTGCTGAACATCCCGGCGTGTCTGCCTCGGAGTTGAACATTATCAATTCTGGACTGACGCAAGGTGAGTCGGCGATTGGCGCAAAGATTCTCGTGCCTTGGGCGCGCGTGATGCGAAGCAAAGAAGTGTGGGCCGTGACCCTGAGCTACTTCTGTTATGGCTACGTCGCATGGATTTTCTTTAGCTGGTTCTATCGCTATCTCGCCAAAGTACGAGGGCTGGATTTAAAAGCGAGCGCGTTCTATACCATGTTGCCGTTTCTGGCGATGTTGGTTTGCTGCCTCTTAGGAGGAACAATCAACGACTGGCTGACGAAACGGATGGGGGCGCGCATGGGACGCTGTGGTCTTGCGGTATTCGCGATCACAGTTGCGGGAATATTCATTGCGCTGGGCTCACAAGTTCAGAGTGCGCGACTGGCAAGCGTCGTACTCGCCGGCGGCGCGGGCGCGTTGTATCTCTCGCAGAGTTCTTTCTGGTCGGTAACGGCCGATATTGCCGGAGCGTCTTCAGGGTCGGTATCAGGCTTTATGAATATGGGAAACCAGATCGGGGCGGCCATCACCGCTTCTCTTACGCCGTGGATCGCAGCCCGTTTCGGTTGGACGACCTCATTTCTAGTGGCGGCCGGATTGTGTGTCGTTGGGGCGGCGAGTTGGATGGTTGTAGATCCGTCGCGCCAACTCAATCTGACACCCGTTGATCCGGCTCTTGAGAAAATCCCATCAGATTAAAATGCCCAGATTGCTTAGGAGAATGCCATGCAGTTTGGTCTTTTGACATTTCGGAACCTCAGCCAAAGCTTTGGCCGGAAATTAGCGAGTAATTCTGCGGTCGTAATCGCAATTCTTTCTGCAATCCCTCTCGGCACAATTGCCAACGCCCAATCGACAGCCGCTGCCGGCACACAAACCGCAACGGTTCACGTCGATGTGACGCCCGGACATGCCATTAATTCTTTCGATCCCGACAGCGCTCTCGGCAGTTCCATTGATGTTCTTTCCCATGACGGGATCGACAAGGTTTATACGCCGCACATTATTCAGGAGTCGCTCTCCGCGGGCTGGGGGCCGATCACTTATCGCAACAATTCTGAGTTGCGTATGGCAGCCTGGCACTGGAACGCAGACGGAACCTGGAGTGATCCGGCGCACAAAAGCGGATACTTTACTGGGAGCACCGATCTCAGGGAGCCGATTCGCTACATTCTTTCCTACGCGTTGCCGCACCGCGGTTTCTCGACCAGCGGCGATCGCCCGCTGCAAGGCCCAAGCCTCACCTACTGGAAAAGCAATCCGTATCTCACCAGCAAGTTCACTGGGGAAAGCGACGCGCTGCATCCGCAATGGGTGGTGATGGATCTGCAGGCTGAAAAGCCGGTAAACGCGATTCGCATCGCCTGGGCTAACCCTTACGCTGTGAGCTATCAGGTGGAGTATTGGGTGGGAACGCGCGCACTAGATTTCGATGAAGGTCCACAAGGCGAGTGGAGAACTTTTACTGGCGGAGCAATCAAGGAAAGCCAGGGAGGAACGGCAAATCTGAAACTCGCCGACCCGCCAGTCAATGCTCGATACGTGCGCATTCTGATGATGGCATCATCGAACACCTGCGATCTGCACGGGGAAGAAGACATCCGCAACTGTGTGGGATATGCCATTCAGGAAATTCACGTAGGAACCGTCGATTCCAGTGGCGCCTTCGCTGAGATTCAGAAAAATCTCGGCGACAAGCCGACTACCTTCTGCACCTCGTCGATTGATCCCTGGCACTCCGCCGCTGATGTGGACGGAAACGGCGGCTACCAGCACAGTGGCTTCGATCTCTTCTTCAGCAGCGGACTGACCAACAATCTTCCGGCTATGATTCCCGTAACTCTGCTTTATGGCACTCCCGACGACGCAGCCGCTGAGATCGCCTACATTGAGAAGCGCGGGTATCGCATCGGTTACATCGAGATGGGCGAGGAGCCCGACGGCAAGCACGCCATGCCGGAAGACTACGCTGCTCTGTACATTCAGTGGGCCGCGACGATTCACAAAGTTGACCCGCAACTCAGGCTGGGTGGGCCAGTATTCGAAGGAGTGAACAAAGACATTCAAGTCTGGCCCGACGCGCAGGGGCTCACCTCATGGATGGGCAGGTTCGTCGATTACTTGAAAGTGCACGGCCGCATCTCCGACTTGGCGTTCGTATCATTCGAACACTATCCGTTCGATCCCTGCACCATCACGTGGAAAACTTTGTACACCGAACCTCAGCTGATGAAGCACATTCTGCAAGTGTGGAGAGATGACGGCGTTCCCAAAGACGTGCCGCTCATGGTGACTGAGAACCATCTGGCCAGCGAACTGACCGGACCGATGACCACGATCTTCGCAGCGCTGTGGCTCGCAGATAATGTCGGCTCATTTTTCGAAGGCGGGGGCGCTGCCTTTTATCACTCGCCGATTCAGCCGCAGGGTCTTCAGAATAGCTGTCTTGGCTGGGCCTCGTGGTCGAATTTTGTCTCTGACGAAGAGTACGACATCAAGGGTTACACATCACCATACTTCGCCGCCCACATGATTAATTTAGAGTGGGTGCAGCACCACTCGGGAGTGCATCAGATGTTTTCTTCCGCTACGGATATCAGAGATGCCGAAGGCAATGTGCTGGTTACCTCTTATGCCGTACGCCGCCCCGATGGAGACTGGTCGCTGATGTTGGTGAATCGCGATCAAATAAACTCGCACCCGGTGCGCGTGCAGTTTGAGGATTCCAAGAGCAAACAGAATGCAACATTCTCCGGAGCAGTTACGTTCGTGACGTTCGGAAGCGAGCAGTATGTCTGGATTGACGATGGGCCGAATAGTCACGCGGACCCGGATCATCCGCCAATTGCGACGACTCTAACGGCGGGCCCGAATGCCGCATTTACTCTGCCGAAGGCCTCGGTTTCTGTCCTGCGTGGGAAAGTGGCGGGGTTCAAGGATTAATGCTTAGACGCTCTTAAAGCCGCCGAAGGAAAAAGATCTGTTCGCGTGCCAAGTTCTCCTATCGAATTTATTTTGACGGCATAACCGGAACTATTAACGAGGACGGATGCTGCGAATCGTGGAGGATCGTATTGTTTGCCGTCGCCATCGTCTGCGCGAATTTGATTTCTTCCCCCGTATTGAGATTGCGATCGAAGCGTGGGAAATTGCTGCTGGAGATTTCGAGGCGCAGCGAGTGGCCTTTGAGAAACACGTTGCTGGTGGCCCAGAGATCGAGGGTGATCTCGTAGATCTGTCCGGGATTCATCAGAGTGGCGTGTTCCGCGGAGGAACGATAACGCATGCGTAGAATTCCTTCGGTAAGATCTTGCGCGAAGCCGTCGGGCGCGACGTCGACAAGCTTGGCGGTAAAGTCAGTATCCACGGCCGAGGATTTGACGAAAAGATCGGCGGTAACCGGGCCGGTGACTTCCAGATCGCTGGTTAGCGGGCCAATGGAATAAACCAGCACGTCGTCGCGATTCTCTACCGCGCGCTGGTCGCGCGGGCCAGGCTCCATGTGCTCCCCATCGCAGCAGAGCGGGCCGCCGATGGTAGGCGCGGGATTAGCGGGATTGTAAACGTAGCTGTCTGCCGGCTCGGATTTGGGTGCGGATGTGGAAAGTGATCCGTCGCCGCGGACTGAATTTGCTTTGCCGGCAGAGTGCAGAAAATATTTCGTGCTCCGCGCCTGCGGCGGAGGCCAATCATCTTCCTGGCGGTATTCGTTCGCGCCCATCACGAAAAGCTTGACGGGTTTATCGGTAGCAAATTGATTCTTAATGCCCTTGAAAAGAAAATCGTACCAGTCGAGGATAACGTCTGTGTATACGTTTTCCAAGGCGTGAGGACCGAAGTCCACATCGCCGATCCGGCGACCGAAGCCGGAATGACCTCCGATTTCTATCAGCAGATGCTGTTGGGTACGCGCGGCCTCGGTGGCCCCGTGAGCCTTGGCGCCCATGTAATTGCGCAGAGTGCCGGCATTAAAAATGTCGTACCATCCACCCACCTGCAGCATGGGAACCGCAATCTTCGAAAAATTCTCCTCGATGGACCACTGTTTCCAGTAATCGTCGTAATCGGGATGTGCCAACCAGTCGAGGTAATAAGGCGCAATCGCTATTGTGAGCTGTGCATCGGCCGGCAACTGGCCGAAATTGAAGACGGGATAATTCGCGATAGGAAGCGTAGCTGCGCCGACTCGAGCATCGGTATTCTGATGGATCAAGCGCTCCAGCGAGTTCTGCGCGAGTTGAGAAGTCCAGTTCTGATCGAACCATTGCTCGAACGCCCCGCTCTGGTAAGTCCAACCATCATGGTAATTGCTGGCCGTCATGTTGGGAGCGATCCCAGCGAGATGGGGTGGCTGGGCGATAGCCGCGAGCATCTGGGTCGCGCCCACATAAGAGGCGCCGATCATACCCACTTTGCCATCCGAATATGGAAGCGCTGCCGCCCATTCCACGGCATCGAAGCCATCTGCTTGCTCGTGCTTGAAGGGATACCATTCCCCCTCAGAAGTGTAGCGGCCGCGGACGTCTTGAATGATGACAACATAGCCGCGCGGCACCATCTTGAAGACCGGTGAGACAGCCCAACTCGCGCTTTTGTCATAAGGAGTGCGCATGAGGATGACAGGAAACTTGTCTGCGGATTTCGGACGATAAATGTCGGCATGGAGGGTGACGCCGTCACGCGTCTTCATGGCCACGTCGTGCTGGATGATGATGTCGGTCGCAATCACCGGCATTGCATTTTGCGCGTGCGCCGGTTGTGGTGTGACGAGCGAAGACATAATGACGGCCAACACCAGGAACGAAAGCCTGCGACTGCATCGCATGCGTTAAGCCTCCCCGCAGCGGCCTCGGGCATGGGCCGCTGGCGGTCAAATGAAATTATTTTCACGGGACGGCGCAAGCAGCTAAGGGCGGAGCCAACCACGTGGTTTCTACGCAGGCGATGATACTTTAGCTCACGCCCTGCGTCTACT
>JBAVGI010000590.1:0-19819 GCA_049684755.1 Candidatus Sulfotelmatobacter sp. | reverse complement strand
ATGCCTTCGAAAACAATGGCTGCTCCATCCTCGCCGCGCTTGATCTTTTCAAGTATTTGCAAGGTCTCAATCGGAGAGCGAATGATCGAAGCATGAGATTCACTCTCGCCTTCACCCGCGCCGCCACTGACCGGCGGCAGCAGCGCAACTTCATCATCTGACTTTAGCTCGGTCGCTGCCGCTGCATATTCCTGATTCACAGCGACCGCCAGCGATGAGAATGAATTTTTCAGTTTGGGAATTCGTGCTTGATAGTGCTTCAGCAAATCGGAAACCGTCGCTCCGTCGGGCAACTCCAGCGTGTCGCTCGATCTATCCGCTAGATCCTTCAACATCCCGAAAAAGAGAACGCGCACGCGCATGAAAAGTGAACTCCCCAGCGAAGGCCAATTTAAGTCTAAGTTCGAAGCAAAAAAACTGCCAGTCCCTCGCGGAACTGGCAGCAACAACATCAATCGTATTCGCGTTATGCCTGAGCGAAGGCCTTGTCGTGAACCTCGGGCTGCGGCGTGAGCATCTTCGCGGCGGTGGATTCCGCTACCGCCGGAAGCGAAACTCGCAACGCCTCATCGATGGTCTTCACATAATGAACTGTGAGGTTCTCGATTTGTTCGGGCGTAAGGTCCTCATCCACGTTCATTTTATTTTCCGCGGGCAGGATCACGTCCGTCACTCCCGCGCGCTTGGCGGCCAGCACTTTTTCTTTAATGCCACCCACCGGAAGTACGTTGCCACTGAGGGTGATCTCGCCAGTCATCGCCAGCAGCGGACGAATGCGATGTCCCGTCAGCAGTGACACCAGTGTAGTCGCCATCGTAACGCCCGCTGACGGACCATCTTTCGGAATCGCTCCCGCCGGCACGTGCATGTGGATGTCGTGATCGGCGAAGAAGTTTTCCGCGATTCCTAACTGCGCTGCGTTTGACCGCACCCACGTGAGAGCCGCCTGCATGGATTCCTGCATCACCTGGCCAATCTGGCCGGTCATGGTGAATCCACCTTTGCCTTTCATCGCGTTGGCTTCGACGAAGAGCACGTCGCCGCCCGATGGAGTCCAGGCCAAACCAACAGCCACTCCCGGACGCTCCGTGCGTTCTTCGATTTCACCTTCGGTGCGGATCTTGATGCCGCCCAGGAATTCCTGAATGATTTCCTGCGTGACCACAAGTTTTTCCGTCTTGCCTTCTGCCAACCGCCGCGCTTGCTTGCGGCAGATGGTTCCGATGGTGCGCTCCAGGCTTCGTACGCCGGCCTCGCGCGTGTAGTGACGAATCACGTAGCGCAAAGCTTCGTCGGGAAATTCAATCTGCTCGGCGCTGATTCCGTTTTCTTCTACTTGCCGCGGAACCAGATAGCGTCTTGCGATGTGTAGCTTCTCTTCTTCGCTGTAGCCCTGTAGTTCGATGATCTCCATACGATCGCGCAGAGGCTCGGCGATTGGGTCGAGCATGTTTGCAGTCGTGATGAACAGTACCTTCGACAAATCAAACGTGACGTCGAGATAGTTATCGCGGAAGGTCGAGTTCTGTTCGGGATCGAGGGCTTCGAGCAGCGCCGAAGCGGGATCTCCGCGGAAGTCGCGGCCAACCTTGTCGATTTCGTCGAGCATGAAAACCGGGTCTTTGGTTTCCGCGCGGCGAATGCCTTGGATGATTTGTCCCGGCAACGCTCCGATGTAAGTGCGGCGATGACCGCGGATTTCCGCTTCATCATGCACGCCGCCGAGCGAGAGCCTTACGAATTTTCTGCCCAATGCTCGCGCAATGGATTTTCCCAGCGAAGTCTTACCCACTCCGGGAGGCCCAACGAAGCACAAAATCGGACCTTTCATATTCGGCTTCAGCCGGCGCACGGAAAGATAATCAAGGATGCGATCCTTAACTTTCTCCAGATCATAGTGATCCGTATCCAGAATCTCCTTGGCCTTCGGAATTTCAATCTCCTGCCCGGAGGTCTTATTCCACGGCAGAACGGCCAGCCACTCAACGTAGTTTCGGGTGAGTGAATAATCGGCAGCCATGGGAGACATACGCGCCAAACGGCCCAATTCCTTGAGCGCTTCTTTCTTCACTTCGTCGGGCATGCCGGCTTCATCGATTTTCTTTTTCAGGTCTTCGACGTCGCGCTGGCCTTCATCCTGCTCGCCCAGTTCTTTCTGAATGGCCTTCATCTGCTCGCGAAGGTAATACTCGCGCTGAGTTTGCTGCACGCGATCCTGCACTTCGCTTTGAATCTTGTTGCGCAGTTGCTGCACTTCAAGTTCTTTGGCGAGGTGCTGGTTGATCTTCTCCAGACGTATGCGAATATCCAGAGTTTCCAGTGTGTCTTGCTTGTCGGGCGTCGATAACGAAGGCAATGACGAGGCGATGAAATCCACCAGGCGGCCGGGTTCGTCGATATTCAAGGCGACGGTGGAAAGCTCGTCGGAAAGTGTCGGCGAACCGGCGACAATCTGCTGGAACAAGGTCAGAACATTGCGTTGCAGCGCTTCGATTTCAGAGCTATCCGGCGAAGCAGATTCCGGAATCGACGACACGCGCGCACGCATGAACGGCGCTAATTGGGTGAACTCCCCTAAACGCACCCTCTCCAAGCCCTCGGCGAACACGAACAGACTCTGGTTGGGCATTTTTACGACTTTATGCACCACTGCAGATGTGCCGACGGTATAAAGGTCGCTGGGTTGGGGGTTGTCGACTCGCGCTTCGCGCTGCGCGACAACAACGATCGTCTTATCCTCTCCGAGCGAATTAATAAGCTGAACAGAACTCTCGCGTCCCACGGTCAGGGGCAGGACGGCGTGGGGGAAAAGAACAGTATCCCGCACAGGAAGCACGGGCAACGCCCGTACGTCATTGGATTCTCGATGCTTAACAACTGGCTCGGAAAGCGGTTGTTGGCTCATTGGCTCTCCTTGAGTGTAACTCACTCAAGCTTAGATGATTCTCTTTCGGAAAGGTTTCATCCCATCCCCTGAGTTCGGAAGGTTTTTAGATTTTATCGGCAATCTTCCCGGCAGCACATGATGCCCAAGGTACCGGGGCTATTGCGGAGGCGTCGCCGAATCGATCCTTCGCTGGCAAAGACTGGGAATGGTCGATGCTGGCACCCAGCACTTCACGCCGCCCGGTAAATCCCCAGTACCTTTACGAACTCCGCCACTTCACCCAGATGCCGGAGGGCGTTTCGGGCCGACTCATCGTCCCCCCGAAGAAAGTCGACGTAGAAGACGTATTCCCAAGGCCTGCCGCGCAGGGGACGTGACTCGATCTTGCTCAGGCTGATATCGCGCAGGGCGAAAACGCTGAGCGATTTGAACAGCGCGCCGGGCTGGTTTTTCAGCTTGTACGCAATCGAAGTCTTGTTCGCCCCCCTTGGAATGAGCCGCTGATAAGCAGGGCCAGATACGGATCGGTTTTTAGAGCGCAGGGCACGAACCCCCGGCTTTGCCGCCGACCTGCGAATCAGAAAGAAGCGAGTGAAGTTGCGTTTGTCGTCTTCAATCCCTGCCTGCAGGATCTTGCCGGAATATTCCCGCGCTGCGTGACGTCCCGCAATTCCGGCTGCATCTTTCAAATGGTTCGTGACCACGTGCTTCACGCTGCCGGCCGTGTCATAGAACGGGATGGGCTCGATCTTGGGATGGCGGCGAAAGAAATCGCGGCATTGATCGAGCGCCACGGGATGGGAGAGAAGCTCGCGCACCTCGCTCAGTTTTACTCCCGGCGCCGCGATCACGTTATGAACGATGCGCAAAGGATATTCGGCCTGGATAAACACATCGCGCGCCACCAGCAGATCAGCATGCTCGGCCACGGTGCCGGCCAGCGAGTTTTCAATTGGAATCACGGCGGCGGTGACGGAGCCCTTCTTGATCCGATCAAAGACCTCGACGGAGCGGGCGCAGGGAACCACCCTGCAGCCGGGCAGCATCTGCTCCGCCGCTTCGTGGCTGAACGAGCCGAGTTCCCCCTGGATGGCGACTTTTGTTGCCGCAACCTTCATCAAGGCAAGGTAGCTGGAGAGCGCGCGGAACGCAAATCGATTCGGGCAAAGACTTTTCGGAAGCCTAAACCAGAATCTTCTCCAGAACGAGTGCGTCTACCCCGTTGGAGTAGTAGTGGGGGAAAGTTTTGATCACGCCGTAACCGTGACGCTTGTAAAAGGCGATGGCAGACAAATTATCGACAGCCGTCTCCAGCTCTACGGATCGGCATTCGACCGAGATCAAGCGATCCTCCGCGGCGCGGAGCAGCAGCGATCCCACCCGGGCCCGGCGAACTGAAGGAATCACGTCAATAGTAATGATATGGCCGCGAGCACGGGCTCCCGCTTCCGCGACGATGAAGCCGGCGACGGTCGCATCCGACAAACCGGGCCCCGGCAAAATCTTATCCTTTTTAGCGGCTTTAGTGGCGGAAGGCGAATCGTTCGATTCGCCAGATTCTTGATTGACCGCCACCAGAGTAAACGAGGCCCGCCGCCGCATGTAAAGTCTCAGCTCCGCCCGCGAATAGGAAATCCCCGCAGGAAAACAAGTTTGGTCAATATTCCAAAGAGTGTCGAAATCGGAGGCCTGGAAGTCGCGAACGATGAAGGGCACGAGGCCATTGTAGCTGGGGACGATGTGCCCGAAACCCATTCCCTTCCCCGCGGAACTGTTTTGCTGCGGATTTCCACCGACGAAGCATCCCGGCTTTCACGGCACGAAAATTCGGGCGATTGCCCCTTGCTTCGTTCGCAACCCCGGACGTACCATGAGCATCTAGAGGAGCGTTGTGGGGCGCCTTCTGCTGATTGACGTTGTCTCTTCGGTCGCCGTTCTGGCGGTATGGTACGTTGTGTTCTCCCACTACAACCGAAAGAAAGGCGCGACCGCCTTGCGCTGGGTGCAAACCGCTTGCGCCGGCAAGGGACGAATTCTGGAATCGCACTGGATGGGAACCTCGCGCCTGCAGGCTCGGCTGCATTTCCCTTCCCGTTGGTTTGAGAACGCTTGCGTGACGGTAAAATTTCAGCCTCGCGCCCTACCCATTCAGTGGTTGATAAGCTGCTGGCACAAGCAGAAAGAAACGTTAACCTTCGAAGCCGATCTGGACGGTTCTCCAAGCTTCCGGTTGGAAGTAATTCGTCATCGTTGGTGCGCTCGCAACCGCGGCATGTCTTCCCGCACGCGCGACGACCGTGAGTGGGAGATTTACGAACCGGGCCCGGTCATTCTAACTACGCGTACGCATTGGAAGCAGGACCCATCGGCTGAATTGAATGCGCTTATGTCGGCTCGCAGGCAAGATATTCTGCAGGTGCACTTCCGCCCGGAGTCGCCTCAGTTTTCCGCCACGGTGAGTCTGGAAGCGCTGGCCGATCCAAATGTCGCGGCGGAATTCGTCAGCGCTCTGCGTGAGATTGCCGCTGGAGCTTCAACCCACCGTCAGTAGACGCCTTTCAGTCTCCCAATCTGCTAAAGTGTTCGGGATGAAAGCAAGAACTCCCCACTAAGGTGAGCCTATATGCGCCGATTGCTCCTAGTCCTTTTTGCGACTCTTCTTGTTTTTCCAAGCTCTCTTTCGTTGGCACAAAATCCTCCCCCACCCCAGCTTCATCCTCGGTCGGCGGAGCCAGAAAAAGCCCCCTCACCGCCACCGACGGATCGGCAAATCGAACTTACGGTTCAGGTCACCGACAAATCCGGCGCGCCTGTTCGGGGACTTCAGAAAGAAGATTTCACAGTTCTGGACGACAAACGGCCGCAGAACATCCTCTCGTTTAAGGCGGTAGACGAACAAGGCGGCAAGAACGCCAATCCGCCGGTGGAAATCGTTCTGGTCGTGGATGCCGTCAACGCCTCTTTCCAGGCAGTTACTTACGAGCGAAGTGAGTTGAAGAAATTTCTCCTGCAGAATGGCGGCAAGCTCGCCCAGCCGGTATCGCTCGTCGTTTTTGCTGACACTGGAACGAAGATGCAGCAGGGTTCCTCTCGCGATGGAAACGCCTTGGCTGCGCTATATGATCAGTACGAAACTGGACTGCGGATTATTAATCGATCTCAGGGATTTTACGGCGCGGCAGATCGATTTACGCTGTCGCTACGGATGCTCACTTCTCTCGTCGACTACGAAAGCAGGCAGCCCGGCAGGAAACTGATGATCTGGTTCAGTCCCGGATGGCCATTGCTCACGGGACCGAGTATTGAATACACCCGCAAAGACGAAGAGGGATTCTTCAACTCGATTGTGGCAACTTCCAACGAGATGAGGCGGGCGAACATAACCCTCTACAGCATAGATCCACTCGGTCTGGCAGACGCTGGCGGCGTTCGCATTTCCTATTATGAGGAATTCTTGAAAGGGGTAAAATTCGCGAGCCAGGCCCAAGCCGCTGACTTGAGCCTCCAGGTCTTTGCAGTTCAAAGTGGCGGACGCGTCCTCAATTCCAGCAACGACATCACGGCGGAAATCGCGAAGTGTACCGCTGACGCTGAGGCTTTTTATGTCCTATCCTTCGAGGCAGCACACGCGGACCATGCCAACGAGTTCCATGCGATCGACGTAAAAGTGGACAAGCCAGACACAAAAGCGCGCACCCGCACTGGCTATTACGCCCAGCCTTGATTCGCATTGCAGCGTTGGCGGGGGGGCTGACAACCGTAAAGGATTAAGATGACGAATCGTGCCTGCGCTCACTCCTGAGCCCATCCGAAACTGTACCCGATGCGCCAGCGATCTGGCGCCGGGGACACTGGTCTGCGACAAATGCCACGCCCTCGTCCATTCCGGGGAACTGGATCGTTTGGCGAGCGAGGCAAAAGAACTCGAAGCTAAAGGAGACTTGCAACAGGCGCGGGAGCGATGGCTCGCCGGCTTGAATTTCTTGCCGCGTTCGTCGAAGCAGTATGAATGGATCAGAGATCGCGCTCGTGCGCTTGAGGTTGCGGCAAATCAGGCGCGGACTCCTGAATCATCGGAGAATAAATGGGCCAAGCGCCTGGGACCGGTCGGTCCGGTCGCGATCTTGCTGGCCAAAGCTAAGACAGTTCTGCTCGCGCTTTCCAAGCTGAAATTTCTGCTGAGCTTTGCCGCCTTCATTGGGATCTATTGGGCCGCCTGGGGAATGAAATTCGGCGTTGGCTTTGCAGTTCTCATTCTGCTTCACGAGATGGGACACTTCATCGACATCAAGCGCCGCGGCCTGCCAGCAGAAATGCCGGTATTTCTGCCCGGCCTGGGAGCCTACGTTCGCTGGCAGGCTCTGGGCGTGCCTTTGGAGACGCGAGCGGCGATCAGCCTGGCCGGTCCGCTGGCGGGATTTTTCGTGGCATTCGCGTGCACAGCATTGTGGTGGCAAACGGGCAATCCTTTGTGGGCCGCGTTGGCGCGCGTCGGTGCAGTGTTGAATCTGTTGAATCTGATTCCTGTCTGGATCCTGGACGGTGGTCAAGCCGTGCAGGCCTTGAGCAAGTTAGAACGGGCGATTCTGCTTGTAGCGTCTCTGGCTCTCTGGCTGGCACTGGGCGAGAACATGTTTTTCCTGGTCGCGCTGGGTGCTGCCTATCAAGTCTTCTTCGCCAAAGATCTGCCGACCCATGCCAGCCCTGCGACTACGATTTATTACATCGCGGTGCTCACGGCACTCGGCGTGATCCTCCACCTACTGCCGGGAACGGGCCTCGGTATGCGTTAGCCTGCCCTACGCGCTCAACAGATTTGCTTCTACCTCGCATCAGCTTTTTCGATTGTCGCCGGTCCTTACTCGCGATATTCTTTCCGGTACTCTCCAGCCATTTCAACTCCATGTTTCATTGGCGTTGCTTGCTGAAATCATTATTTGCAGATCACGAATAGGAGACTGAAGACCATCCATGCCGAATGAACTTCGCAATTTTTTGGCACTTACCTACGACGAACTGGAAGAACTCAATCTGGAAGCGAAGGAGCAACGTAAGAACCGGGTTGCAATCGACAAGATCCAGGAGCACCGGCTGAAGTATTTAACCGACGAAAAGCGGATCAAGGCAGTCACCGTGCTATTCAGCGATCTCGAAGGCCGGCTGCACATGCTCGATTACGACAAGAAATTTCTGATCAAGAGTTGGGACAACCTCACCTTCGATGGCTCTTCGATTCGCGGCTTCACCGCGCAGCGCGAGAGCGATCTTCGCCTCGGCATCGATTGGAGCGCGTTCTATTGGGCTCCTGCGGACGTGTTCGGATCCGGCAAAGTGCTGGTATTCGGCGAAGTCATCGACAAAGGCGGTACACCCTACAACGCCGATATTCGCGGCGTGTTGAAAAGCTTCGCCGGCGATCTACACAAGAGAAAGGGCTATACGCTCAACGCAGCCAATGAGATTGAAGGCTTCCTCTTCAAAGGCGCAGACGCGGAGCGAAACTACCACGAAACCGGCAAGTTCGAATACGTAAACACCGGCGGATATTACCACTCGCTCCCGGGTGATCCTCTTCGCACGTTTATCGATACCACGGCGGAAGTGCAGCGCGCGATGGGCTTTCAGAACGAGAAGGACCATCCGGAAGTTGCGCCGTCGCAGTTCGAAATCAATTACGGCTACGGTGAAGTGGTCGCAGCCGCAGATCAAATTCAGCTTTATAAACTGATCTGCCGGCAAGTGGCGACCAACATGGGATTCACGGCGTCGTTCTTGCCAAAGCCGGTAGTGGGAGTGAACGGCAGCGGCATGCACACAAATGTCTCAGTCAGCGATGACGGCAAGAATTTGTTCTGGGACGCAAAGGGCGAAGAGAAACTCAGCAAAACCGGGTGGGCCTTTATCGATCGCATCCTCACCCACGGCAACGACATCTGTTTATTGCTGAACGCCAGCGTAAATGCTTATCGTCGTCTCGACCCGCATTTCGAGGCGCCGAATCAGATCAAAGCATCGGCTGTGGACCGCGGATCGATGATCCGCGTTCCGATCGGCAATGAAAAGAGCATGCGCGTGGAAGTGCGCTCCGTGGCTCCCGATGCGAATCCTTATCTCGTTCTATATTCCATTTTCAAGACCGGACTCGATGGCGACACCTCGAAGATCAAGAACCTGCGCCAGGCCGAGCGCTATCTGCCCGACAACATCTACACAGCGCTGGAGAATTTCCGCAACTCGAAATGGACAACGGAAATTCTCGGCGAAGATGTGAAGGGACGTTACGCCGACCTTAAACAGGCTGCCGCCGATCGCTGTCCGCGTCTGCTGGGAACTTTCGTGAAGGCGCCGGAAGTGCAGTATCACCACGACGTCTACAATCAATTCCTCTGGAATTTGTTTTAGATTTGCTGCCGTTCCGCCCAACAACGCCTTGGCCGCAAGCCAGGGCGTTTTCGTTTCCTGAACATACTCGCTCCGCGGCGCTAGCCCGCCTGTGCTAGATTCGAATTCTTCATGGATCCCGCTCCCACCATCATCACCCAGGGCCTGACTCGCCGCTTCGGAGATCTCATCGCCGTGGACGGCGTCGAGCTACGCGTTTCTCCGGGGCAATTCTTTGGCTTCCTCGGGCCCAATGGTGCAGGCAAATCGACAACGATCAAAATGCTCACCGGCTTATTAGCGCCTAGCTCAGGAAGAATCGAAATCCTTGGGCTCGATCTGACCGCACATCCGGTCGAAGTGAAACGCCAGATCGGTGTCGTGCCCGAAGGGATGGCGCTTTTCGGACGCCTTACCGGCTCCGAGTTTCTGAATTTCGCGGGACGCATGTACGGACTGGATCGTGTAACCGCAGCGAAGCGCACTGCCGAACTGCTCGACTTCATGCAGCTCGCAGATCAGCCGAAGAAGCTGGTCACCGATTACTCTCACGGCATGCAGAAAAAGCTGGCGATGGCCGCTGCCGTAATTCACGGCCCGAAAGTTTTATTTCTCGACGAGCCCTTCGAGGGCGTGGACGCCATCGCCGCCGGAACTCTGAAAGCAATGCTGCAAGGCATGATTGCCCGCGGAGCCACCGTTTTTCTCACCTCGCATGTACTCGAAATCGTCGAGCGCCTATGCAGCCACGTCGCCATCATTCATCGGGGAAGATTGGTGGCGCAAGGATCGCTGGAGGAACTACGCGCGGGCGTAGAGGCGCAGACGCCCTTGGCATCCGGCGACGGTGCGGATGGCTCTGCAATGCGATCCCGACAAAAGCTGACGCTGGAAGAGATCTTCTTACGCACAGTGGGCGGCGAGCGGCGCACGGAACAGGAGTTGTCGTGGCTGGGGTAATCAGCGTTGCTCCACGAGCATCCCTCCATAGCACTCAACTCACCGCCATCGCATGGGTACGCTGGCGGCTGTTCGTAAACACTCTGCGCACGGCCCACGGTCGGTTAGAGTTGCTCTCGCGCGTCCTGGTCTCGCTCGCATTCACGTTCGTCGGGCTGGGCGGCGGGCTCGGCATGGGTGCTTTGGCCTATTTCGTCCTCATGCAAGGCAAGCCGCAGTTGCTGGCCGCGCCGTTGTGGGTCATTTTTTTCTTCTGGCAATTTTTCCCGATCATGTCGACTGCCTTCACCAACAATCCGGACTCCTCCGACTTGCTGCGTTTCCCACTCAGTTATGGATCGTATTACTTAGTGCGGCTTGCCTATGGAGCGTTCGATCCGGCCAGCGCTATTGGAGCGTTATGGACCTGTGGAGTTCTGGTCGGCGTCAGCTTTGCAAAACCGGCATTGCTGCCATGGTTGTCGCTGGTGTTGCTGGCGTTCGCCGCATTCAACCTCCTCTTGATGCAGATGATCTTCGCCTGGGTGGAGCGCTGGCTGGCGCAGCGCCGAACCCGCGAGATCATGGGCATTCTGTTTGTTCTACTGTTGTTGAGTTTTCAGTTGATCGGACCGTTGACACGCTACGGCAAGCGTGCGCGGCCGGAGGTACAACGAGTCGTCGCTGTTCTGGCTCCCGCGCAGGCTATTCTTCCTCCGGGCCTGGCTGCCGATGCCATTGTGCAAGGGATTTATCCACAGTGGCCGGTTGCATTCAGTTCGTTCGCACTGCTGTGTGGTTTCGTAATAGTGATTGGATATGGCCTACACCTCAGGCTGTTAGCCCAGTACCGCGGTGAAAACCTCAATGAGACGGTTGCAGCGTCCGCTCTCCCGCGTGATCGACAACTTCGCCTGGGCTGGAGGCTTCCTGGATTTCCTCCTGCGGTCGCGGCCGTCTTCGAAAAGGAAGTTCGCTATCTACTGCGCAGTGGCCCTATGTTGCTCAACCTGGTCATGCCGATTTTTGCGCTGCTCGTTTTTCGTTTTGGAGGGATGAACGCTGCCCGGCACTCTGGCTTTCTTGCTCGCACTCCAAACCTGGCATTCCCGCTCGCGGCCGCGTATACCCTTCTCCTGCTCACGAATCTGGTTTACAACACCTTTGGCGGCGACGCCGGTGGCATCCAATTCTTCTACGCCTCGCCGGTAAGATTTCGCGAAATTGTGCTGGCCAAAAACCTTATTCATGCAGGCATTCTGTCCTTCGAAATTATCATCGCCTTTATTGCCGTGACTCTCCTCTATGGCAGACCCGCGCTCGACATCACGGTTGCCACGCTAGCGGGGTTGCTCTTCGCTGCTCCGTTGAATTTTGCGGTGGGCAATGTGTTATCTCTCTATTCGCCAAAGAAGCTGGATTACTCCAAGTTCGGCCGCCAACGCGCCTCTCAGATGACCGTTCTCATCAGCCTGGCATTGCAGATTGTGGTCGTCGGCGTGGGAGTGAGCATTTTCTGGACAGCGCGCTACCTTGGAAATTCCTGGATCGCCGGGTCGCTCTTGCTGCTATTGGGCGCAGTTTCGCTGGCGATTTACGGAATAGTTCTTAATCGCATGGATCGTCTATCGCAAGGGCGGAGGGAAACGCTGATTGCGGAACTCTGTCGAGCCTAACTCAGAGACTACAACGCGTGGAGCAGCGTCATCGCACGACCTTTGATTCCTCGACAGTCTGGCCGCGAAAGTGGCGCTCATAATCGAGGAACCAAATGAGAAAGGCCAAGCCAAGCATCGGAGGAATGAACCACGCTTTGATGGTGCCGAAGTCGGCTAGAATTGTCGCCCCACCCACGACTGCCAACACATTGCGCAAGGAATCAATTGCAGCGTCTCGATGCAGATTCTTGGCCCACCCTGCGCCCGTTTTCCAGATACTGATGATTTTTCTCACGTTAATTCTCCTTGAGTTTGCTGACCACGCTACGTGTCTGAGGGCTTACCCGGCGCAGCGCCTTGTGTGCTGCTAGCTCGCGGCACGGCGCTGGCACCAGAATCGCTACGTTACTGACCGGTTTGTTCTCGAAGCGCGCCCAAAAGTCACTTAAATGATGGTTAAACAAGCTCCCAGCGGAGCGACGAGCCAGAATGGCCAATGTCCCGTAAGAACCCAGCGCAGCAAAATTAGTTGTGTGGGAAACTCAGGCTCGCGTTCACTTCTTTTCCGGGTTCGCCAGGAAGCGGTACCCGACTCCGCGCACGGTCAACAGGTGCCGAGGTTGCGCAGGATCGTCCTCAATATAGCGCCGCAAGCGCACCATGAAGTTGTCGATAGCACGAGTGTCGGTATCTTCGTGCAGTCCCCAGACTTCTTCGAGAATTTGCTTGCGCGAAACCACGCGTCCGTCGTTGCGCACCAAGTGCCGCAACAATTCCGATTCCATCAAGGTCAAATGAATCACATTGTCGGCCGTACGCAATTCGAGGGTCCCGAAGTCGATAGTCTTGCCGCCGAACGAAAATGTTCCAAAGTCGCCGGTGCACTCCCGGTCAGAAGCGACTTGATTCCCCGGGGCGCTCGCCGGTTGGCCTCCGCGCACCCACTGACTGCGTCGCAGCAATCCCTGCAGCCGCGCCAGCAGAATCGATAGATCAAAAGGCTTGGGAAGATAATCGTCAGCTCCCGCGGCAAATCCCTTCAAAACATCTTCGGGACGGCTGCGCGCGGTCAGCATAAGCACGGGCACATAATTACGCGCAGCGCGCAACTCCGCCACCACGCTGAAGCCATCTTTGCCCGGCAACATAATGTCAAGAACCACGGCATCGAAGTTTTCTTTCTTGTCGAGCAACCGATCCGTGGCCGACTCGCCATCTCCCACCACCTCGGCGGAATATCCTTCGGCCTGCAGGTTGAAGCAAAGTCCCTGCGCCAGATGGGCTTCGTCTTCCACCACCAGAACCCGGCTCATGGGTTCGACCTCGGCAGTTCGATCGTCACGGTGGTGCCCTCGCCTTCGCCGCCGCTCTCGGCAAAAACCCTGCCCCCGTGCTTCCGCGCAATCGCTTTCACAATGAACAATCCCAGCCCTGTTCCCTTCACATGTGCCAGCGAACGATGGCTAACCCGGTAGAAACGCTTGAAGATGCTCTTCAAATCGTCGGGAAGAATTCCGACGCCCTGATCCTGAATGCTCAGAACCACACGCTTCTCGTCCGGCACGTCCAGCCGCACCCGCACGTCCACAGCCTCTCCGGAATATTTGATTGCATTGTCGAGGACGTTGAATACCGCGGTATGCAAGTCTTCTGCGCTTCCCCGCACTCGCATACCTCCGCCATTGCTGGATGCCTCTTCGTAACGCAAAACCTCCGGCGGCAGGTGATGTCGAGTGCGGGCCGCTTCCATACATTCGCGCACAATCTGACGGAAATCGACCACGGATTTTTGCCGTCCCGCTTTCTTGTCTCCCGCGCGCCCGGCGCGCAGCACCTGCTCCACGGTCTCCGTCAAGCGGTCGGTATCGCTAAGCATCAGGCGATAAAACTCCTGTTTCTGAGCTTCTGGCAATTCACGTCGCAGCAAAGTTTCCAAATGGAGACGGATCGACGCCACCGGAGTTTTCAATTCGTGCGTCACTGCGTTAATAAAACTGTCGTGCTGCTCGCTGCGGCGAATTTCGCGTACCAGAAAGCTGGTGTTTATGATCATGCCCGCAATGATCAGTGCAAAAAAAATGATGCCGAAAAACAGCAGCACCCCTTCGCGCCAGTTAAGGATGATCCATCCAACATTCAGCGCGACCGCCAGCGCGACCAGGCCGATGCCCAGGCAGAGGAAGAAAACGATCGTTCCGCGGCGGCTGGTGATGCGCATGGCCTGATTTTACAGGCTCAATCAGAATCTTCACCACACAGGACGTCCAGGACCACAGGGTTAGGCGGAGGATTTACTCTGTGTTTCTCTATGTCCCCTGTGTTTAACATTTGGTGGGCAGCAAAAAACCCCGACTGAAATCAGCCGGGGTCCTTAACAAGAAATGTGTAAATCTAGTCGCCCGCCGCCGCACCCTCTGGCAAAGCCCCCGTAATTAACTGTCCATTCGGCGCTGCCACCAATCCCTTTTCCAAATCGGCCAGCTTAACTCGCTTGATATCCCACGCTAGTCCGAGCGTCTTCAGCGCCCAGATGCCATACCAGTTCATATCGATCTCATACCAGGTAAAACCATGCTGCGCGGCGGTCGGATGCGCGTGATGATTGTTGTGCCAGCCTTCTCCGAAGGTCAGCAAAGCCACCCACCAGCTGTTGGTTGAAAGATCGCGCGTGGTAAAACGACGCGTGCCCCAGGAATGCGTAGCCGAATTCACCAGCCAGGTGGCGTGCAAGCCAACCACCGTCCGCATAAAGATGCCCCACATCAGAAAAGGAAGTCCACCGATAGCCAGCAGAATCACTCCCAGCACAATCATGGGTACGTAGTGATACTTCGTAATCCAGACATGAAATTTATCTTTGGCCAGGTCGGGAACGTAGCGGGCTAGCGTGGTGGTGTCGTGGTGCATGGATTTGCCCATGAGAATCCAACCCATGTGCGCCCACCATTTGCCATCGATCGGCGAATGCGGATCCCCATCCTGATCGGAATACTGATGATGAATGCGGTGCGTTGCCACCCAGAAAATCGGTCCGCCTTCGAGCGCCAGAGTAGCGCAAACCGTAATAAAATATTCAACCCACTTCGGGGTTTTGTATCCACGGTGGGTGAGCAGGCGGTGGTAGGCCATCCCGATGCCCAGACTACCCGATACCCACCACAAGAACATGGCTACAAATAACGCCTTCCAGGTAAAGAAAAAGAGCGCAGCGATGGCGCCGACATGAAACAACATCATAAAAATTGCCGTCACCCAATTGACTTCATTTCTCGCGGCTTGTCGCTTTTCCAGGCTTTCCAGTTGCATGTCCAAGGAGGGTCCCCGTTTGTCCTAAGTTCGCTAGCGTACATATCTAACTTATCAAGGCTTCGGGCATGTCACTGTAATACTTGTGTAATAGCGGGGATCAGGGACATTACGAAAGTAGTAGGAACAAAAAGAGCGCGACCGGAGCCGCGCTCTTCAAGAACAGCTACGAAGTGCAACGTTCACGCACTCTTTGGCAGACTGTTTCATAAACTCTTCCTGCGCCTCAGACAAGACGGGATCAGAAGAACTTCGTGACGCCCTCTTCCAGCACCACCACCCGGTCTTGAATTCCCGCAGCACGCGCTTCCTTTTCGAGAAGCTGCAAAGGCTCGTCGACTGGCTCGTGCGATAACCGGAACGTCCCATAGTGCATGGGCACCATCCAGCGGGATTTCAAGTCGAGAAACGCATGAGTCGCATCGGCGGGGTTAGTATGCACATTGCGAAACGTCGCTGGATTATAGGCGCCGATCGGAAGCAGCGCCAACTCGGGCGCCAGGCGTCGTCCGATTTCTCGGAAGCCTGCAAAGTAGGCGGTATCGCCCGCATGATAAACCGAGTGCTTCCCGGCCTTGAGTACATAGCCACCGTAGCCGCGGTGCGAATCTTTCAGAATCCGCGCTCCCCAATGGCGAGAAGGGACATGGGTCACCGACAAATTACCGTGCCGCGTAGTGTCCCACCAGTCAAGCTCGATAATCTCGGAGAAGCCCAGATCTGAAACCAGGTCGGTAACATGGCTGGGAATAATGATAGCGGGAGCAGTTCCCCGCACTCTCAGGTTGTTGTGCACGATCGCCCGCAATGACGGCCGGTGCAGATGATCAAAATGCGCGTGCGTCACCAGCACCAGATCAATGGCGGGCAAATCTCGCACCCGAACCCCGGGACGTCGCAGGCGCTTCAACACAAACAGCCAGCGCGCGAAGTTGGGATCGATCGTTACACTTTGCCCAGCCATCTGCACCAGGAAGCTGGAATGCCCGATGAACGTAACTCCTAGTTCGCCGTTAGTGACCAAGTGCGGCTTGTGAGTCTCGCCACTCAAAGGGGTTACAGCGGAATGGCGCACCAGGCGCCCAAACTGGGACGCGCGCTTGCGGAGGGCCGGGTTGCGAAGCGTTGCCTTAATCATCCGGGGGGCTGGCCTGCTTATTTGATGAAAGCAAGGAGCGGCTGGGTCTATTTTAGTCCACGCAGCGGAGAAAGGCGCGTAATTTCGGCGGTTCCCTCAGAGAACTCCTCGTCAGTCCCCGCAGCACAAAACCCGGTAGTTTGCTTGACCTTAATCCCGCCGCTCATATCTAATTTAGGGGCCGTCCAAATTTAGAAGCCTTGAGCTTTAACGTTCCTCGTATAGTCAGGAGATTTTCAAGATGCGCGTCGCCTTCTTAGGTCTGGGCATAATGGGGCAAGCCATGGCCACGAATCTGGTCAAGGCCGGCCATGAAGTCACGGTTTGGAACCGTACTCCAGGCAAACTCGTGGAAGGCGCGGGCATTGCGCCCACTCCGGCAGCCGCGGCCCAAGGAGCGGAAGTAGTATGGCTCTGTGTTTCCGATACTGCCGCCGTCAAACAAACCTTGTTCGGCACTGACGGGGTGGAGCAGTCGCTCGTCGAGGGAATGATCATCGCCGATTCCAGCACCATCTCTCCCTCGGCCACAGTCAACTTCGCCGATCGCGTTCGTGCAAAAGGCGTGGCCTACGTCGACGCTCCGATGACTGGGTCGAAAATCGGCGCGGCCAACGGCAGTTTGATTTTCATGGTGGGCGGCGATGCCGCCGTCATCGATCGCCTTAGTCCTTTGTTCGCCGCCATGGGTAAGAAGATTTTCCGCATGGGGGAGACCGGCAAAGGCCAGGCCACCAAGCTGGCCATGAACCTGCAAATTGCCTTGATCTTCGAAGGCTTCGCCGAAGCCCTTACCCTCGCTACCAAACTAGGCGTGGACCCGAAGCAGTTACTGTCTCTGATCGAAGCCACCATGGTTCGCTCCGGCGTCGTCGATTACAAAGGACCGTTCATCCTGCAGCGCGACTTCACGCCCAACTTTCCTCTCCGTCTTATGCACAAAGACATTCTTCTCACTCTGGAAGCCGCCAAAGAGGCTCGCGTAAAGTTGCCCGCTCTGGAAACCGTAGAAGAGATATACGAAATGGCCACCGAAGATGGTCACCGTGACCTGGACTACGCTGCTACGCTCACGCTGCTTGAGAAGTGGGCGGGCGTGCAAGTGAAGAGCGAAGCTGCGTAAGCTTGGAAGAGCTTCGAGACTATGTGGGGACAGCGGCCCTCGGCTGTCCGTTGGGCGAAGCCCGACCTCTCAATAGGCCAACAAAATCCTCAAATCGCGTAGGTTATTCCCCGTAGGCCCAGTCTCAACCGTATCGCCCAACTCTGTAAAGAATGGATACCCATCGAATTTCTCGAGCGCCGCACGGATATCGAGTCCGCGATCCTGCCCTCGGGTCATCGTACTTCCATCCGCTACTGCTCCCGCCGCTGGACTGTTCCCATCGATTCCATCCGTCCCCGCGCTGAGCACGGTGATATTTTCTCCGGCGATCTTCGCCGCACAGTCCAGCGCGAATTGCTGGTTACGTCCGCCAACACCGCCGTTTGTAACTTTCACTGTCACTTCTCCGCCGGAAATCAGGCAGACGCGCTCGGAATCTTTTTTTAGCTCGCGAAGCCGCTTTAACAAATATTCGGCGGCACGCGCGTAGTCCCAGTCGTCACAGGAATTGTCCACATGTACCACAAAGCGGGCGCGCTCGGCCGCCGCAGTCGCCTGCTCCACAGCCGTCTGGTTCGAAAGCATCACCCACCAACGCGAACGGTGAAATGCCGGGTCATCGGACTTCGGCGTTTCTTCGAGCGCCCGGCGCTCAAAAAGCTCGCGAGTGGATAAAGGAAGTTTCTCGACGAAGTTGTGCTTCTGCGCGAGTCGGTAACAATCCTCCACGGTGGTCGAGTCCGGCATGGTTGGACCGGACGCCAGCGCATCAAGAGCGTCATCGGGAACATCAGAAACCAGCAGCGAAACCTGTTGCGCCGGAAAGGCCGCTTGCGCGAGATGTCCACCTTTCACTGCGGAAAGATGTTTGCGAATCGCATTCATCTCGGCAATCGGTGCGCCGGAATGCACCAGCACTCGGTACGTCGCGATCAGGTCGTCCAGCGAAATTTCATCATCGATGGGTTTCTCGACCAGCGACGATCCCCCACCACTCAGCAGAAAAATTACCAGCGACGCCGCAGTTTGCGCCTCGACCATTTTGAGAATGGCCTTCGCGGCATGCACCGATTCGGCATTCGGCGTGGGATGTGCTCCGCGAAAATAACGAAAGCCGCGCACCTGCGCCGGCGGTTGGACCGAACTCGCCACAATTCCTTCCAGCGCAGACTCACCCAGTTGCTGCGCCAGCGCTTCCACCATCGTATGTCCCGCCTTGCCGATGGAAACCACTACCACCCGCGAATAGGAATGAAGATCGTAAAGATCTTCGCAAACTCGCAACACCCCGCGTTCGCAATGAACGTGCCGGGCAAATCCCTTGGCGATCGAAGCCTCGCCGAGCGCTTTGAGAAAAATGTCTCGCGCGCTCGCGCGCATCTCTCGAAACACCAAATCCCGGCTCGCATTGATTGCATCGGACATGGGCAAGAACTATGTCGACGGCCCTTCTACGATCGTTTCCCGCACCCAGACCTCAATTGCCTGGCGCAGTTCGCGCAGTCTTCCTTCAAAAAAATGATCTGCGCCTTCGATTACAACCAATTTCTTCGGTTCCGGCACCGATGCGACCAATTCCTCCAACTTCGCGCGTGGACCGAACTGATCCCGCGCTCCGCTTACAAACAATTTCGGCTTTACGCAATCACGCAGGAAATCAAAAGAATACACGCGCGGCTCTTCAGCGCTGGCAGCCACCGGAGCCGCCGGAACACCCACGCCAATCAATGCATCCACCCGCGCATCCGAAGATGCAGCCCGCAACCCAACTGCAGCCCCAAACGAAAATCCAGCAAAGATCAGAGGCAGATGATACTCAGCATCGAGCCAGCCGAGAGCGCTGCGAACGTCTTCCACTTCCCCCTTGCCTTCGTCATGCTCACCGTGGCTGAGTCCGGTACCGCGAAAGTTGAAGCGCAGCACGGGAAAACCAAAACCATTCAGCGCTTTCATGGTATGAAACACAACTTTGTTATGCAGCGTGCCGCCGAATAACGGGTGGGGATGACAAACCACGGCCGCATGCGTCGCGTTCTCGGCGCCCGCATTCAGCAGCCCCTCCAGCCGTCCCGCAGGGCCTTCCAGGAAAAGCGACCGAATTGTTGAGCTCTGCTCGTTCACAACGTTCAGACTACATGATTCAGCCGACCTGCCGCCGCGCAGAGTGCGTAGTTTATTCTTTCAGGCATGGACGCCATCACGCTCACACGCCAACTCGTCGACATCGAATCCATTTCCGGCAACGAAGCTGAGGTTGGAAATTATCTTTACGGGGAGCTTTGCCGAATCGGCTATCAAACGCGAAAAATCCCCGTGGAGGGCAACCGCTTTGATGTCTACGCCACGTCGCCGGAGCAGCCAAATCCTGAGATTGTTTTCTCCACACACATGGATACCGTTCCTCC
>JBAVGI010000589.1:0-1719 GCA_049684755.1 Candidatus Sulfotelmatobacter sp. | reverse complement strand
CTTCATACGGTCCTCGATCGCATCGTGGATTTTGCCAGCTCTCTAATCAAATGCGACTCCTGCTTTGTCTATGTTCTCGAAAACGATCAACTGGTGCTTCGCGCATCGAAGAATCCGCATTCGGACGTGGTGGACCGCCTGGGTCTCTGGCTTGGCCAGGGAATCACCGGTTGGGTTGGCTGGCATCGTGAACCCGTCGCCATTCCCGCCAAGGCATTGAAAGATCCGCGATTCAAGCGCTTCAAAGATTTGCCCGAAGACACGTTTGAAGCCTTTCTCTCAGTGCCAATCCTTTGCCGCAGCAAGCTGGTCGGGGTAATCAATCTCCAGCATCGAAAGCCCTATTACCACACGGAAAACGAAGTCCGCCTTCTTACCGCCATCGGCCATATGGTGGGCGCGGAGCTTGAGCGGGCGCGGCTGGAAACCGAGAATCTGCAGCTCTCGGATCGGCTGGAATCGCGCAAATCCATCGAAAAAGCCAAAGGAGTGTTGCAGCGCGACTTCGGACTCGATGAAGATTCGGCTTACCGGGCCATGCAGCGCGAAAGCCGGCAGCGCCGCAAATCCATGCGCGAGATCGCCGATGCCATTATTCTCAATGAAGATCTTCGCAAGAGCCGTCTTGCAGAAACCGGAAAATCGGCAACGAGCGACGCATCGTCTTCAGCTCTTACGGATTTGCCCGAGGCATCGTGACGAGTCTTGCGATGTTTATTTGGCCGGCATCCCTTTCTGATCGAGTCCCCAGCGATACACGAACTCCACATAACCGTATTGCGTGTTCCGGTTCGTGGGATAGATTGCCGCTACCACGGTCTTGCCTTGTGCGTAGGCGTAATAGAAATTGAGTGTAACGTTCTTTGTCGCTTGCCAGTCGGCGATGATGTCGGGAACTGACGCCAAAGCCGCCGGCCGGCGCGCAATGCCATATTGCAATCACCCCGGATGCACGCTATTATCGGAATATAGGAGAGACTACGAAGTTTTCTCTTAACCTCTGAGCCCTGCACCATGCCGTGCAGCGGTCCTCCACTCCGACAGTTAAGTACGTCCCCGCTCCGCGATGAGCCTTGAATCCTCCGCATTTCTTGCGGTGTTCGATCTGGTCTCGACGCCGATTCGCGCATCCGGCGCGAACGCGTCCGGAGAGCTCCCCAGCCAATTCGCTTTGGATGTGGTTTCATTTGAGGACATTCGGCATGGAAACACCGGCATCTCTCAACTCGGCTGGGTTTACGGCAGAGCAGAAGGAATATCTTCTTGGCTTCTTCGCGGGCGCGATGCAACGTAGCGCGCGGCCGTTTGTTGGCTTCACCGCAAACGGTCTGCTCACCGGCGATCCGGCCTCCGGGACAGTGAATCTGGCGGAACCTGCAGACGAGAAATTTCACGGCACGCCCGTGTCAGAGCTTTGCAAAGAAGAACGCTGGAAGCATGAGCAGAATCCTCTCGATCTCTGGGATAAGCTCGTCGCGCACGCCGACGACAATCGCGCGCCCGCGCCGGATGACAATTTTCGTTTCAAATCCCACGGTCTGTTCTATGTGGCGCCGGCCCAGGACTCATTCATGCTTCGCCTGCGACTGCCCGGAGGGATCGTTACGGCAAAACAGATGCGAGGCCTTGCGTCGATGGCTGAGGAGTGGGGCTCGGGCCGGGCTGACATTACCACTCGCGCCAACCTGCAGATCCGCGAATTTCAACCCAAGAACATCG
>JBAVGI010000588.1:0-9719 GCA_049684755.1 Candidatus Sulfotelmatobacter sp. | reverse complement strand
ATTCATCGCCACTCAAGCGGCAAGAAAGCGAATATCCGAATGCTTCGGTCCGACGAAGAAATTTGCCTGGAAATTCAGGATAACGGCCAGGGCATGCCCGCCTCGAACATGCCCGTGTCGAACAATGGCCGATCGTCCGCAAGACCGGTAAGAGCGGGCGTCGGAATACAGGGCATGCGCGAAAGAGTAAACCAGCTGGGTGGTCGCTTCGAAATCAAATCCGACGACACTGGCACGGTAGTGACCGCTAGATTCCCGTTTTCCTTGGCTGTATCTTCACCACTTTCTTAAGTGTGCTCAGGCGATGAATGCGGGGTAGTCTCCGCGCGCCCTGCTTTGGCGCGTTTCTTGCGCCCGAACATATTAGAATCGATTCGGAACTCTTTTCTACGAGAACTTGTGTTTGAGGTTCGATTCGTGTTCCGCAAGGCTGACTTATGAAACTCCTACGACCTGCAATATTCGCGCTGGTGTTTGCCGGCGCGTTTTTCTACTTCACCACCTGGCGTTCGAACTCGCGTTCGAGCTTCCTGCATCCCTCGCATTGGCTGACTCATCCTGCGGAAGTGGAAATCACGGAAGCTGCCGGCAATGAGGGGCTTGACAGCGAAGAGCAGAACAATATCCTGGTTTACCGGAAGAATATTCCATCGGTGGTCAACGTTACATCGCGCGCCATGACCTTCGATTTCTTTTACGGGCTGGTGCCGCAGGAAGGGCAGGGCTCAGGGTTCGTCATTGACAGGCAGGGTCACATCCTCACCAACTACCACGTCGTCGAGGGCGCGCGGCAGGTGAAGGTAACGCTGCATAATCGTAAGACGTATGATGCGACGATTATCGGTACGGATCCGCCGCACGATCTGGCAGTAATTCAAATCAAGGCGCCCGATCTTATTCCTGCAGTACTCGGCGACTCGCGCAACCTGCAGGTCGGGCAGAAAGTCTACGCAATCGGCAATCCTTTCGGTCTGGCGGGAACCATGACGCGGGGGATCGTGAGTTCGATCCGTCCGGTGCGCGAGCCGAATGGGGCGACCATCGATGAAGCAATTCAGACCGATGCAGCCATTAACCCGGGCAACTCCGGTGGCCCGCTGATGAACTGGCATGGGGAGGTGATTGGCATCAATACCATGATCCTTTCCAGCGTTGGCCAGAATGCGGGCATTGGATTCGCTATTCCGATCAACACCGCGAAGGCGGTGCTGAACGATTTGATGACGCTGGGGCGCGTGCGCCGGCCTGCCCTGGGCGTGAGCACGATTCCCATCAGTGCCGAACTGGCCGAGGAAATGGGATTGCCGGTGGATTACGGGTTACTGATTGTGCAAGTGATCCCCGGGGGATCGGCGGATCAGGCTGGCCTTCGCGGCGGCACTGAACGCGCGTATCTGGGAAACACCCCGATCATGCTTGGCGGAGATTTGATTGTCGCCATCGATAGTGAAAAAGTTGAGGATGAGGACGCCCTGGCGCAGATGATGAACAACCATCGGGCTGGCGACACGGTGAAAGTAACGATTTACCGGAACAAGAAAAAACTTGATGTAAGCGTGGCGTTAGGCGAAGCCAGGGAACAGGTGTAAGAGAGCAGGTATAGAAGCTTCTTCCGGCGGTTCCTGAATCCGGCGAGGACCATTCCTTTGTCAGAATGCGTAACGCAGCGACTCAGTGAGCGTGTTGGCGTGAAAATAGCGTGGCGCCGTAGGTCCTACGAAGGAGCCCTCGTTGTACTGGTAATAATTCCAGCCAGTATTCCATGCAAGCTTATGGCCTAAGTCCACGCGCAGGTAAGCTACCGGCTGATAGAAACTGTATTGAGCGGTGCCTTGCGGCTGCAGGATGTTGAATTGAGGAACGCTGCCGTTGACGTTGGTAATGCTGCCGCCGACGTTGGCTGATGTTCGCTTGTCCAAATTAAATCGGACCGTGGCCATCCCGAAGTTGGTGTTGTTGGTGTAAAAAGAATTTGCCAGCAAAGGATTCGTCGCAACTGTCGCCGGAGGAACGATCGGGCCGGGACAAGCAGTGGCATTGGTCACGAAAGGGAGATTAACACCGACCGGCGGCGTGTCATTAAAGCAGATCAGAGCATTTTGAATCACGTCGTTATAGTTGTATGCCAGATCGATTCCAAAGCGTTCGCGCGGCGTGAGCGACGCGGTGACTCCGTAGTTGCGGTTGTGGCCAATGAAATTGGTGAGCGAGTCGGCATTGGCGTCTTCGAGAATGTTGATAGAAGCGCCTAGAACCGCCCACTGCCGTGGCATGTAGCTTGTCTGGAAGCGATAGCGCGATTCCTTGCGGGGAGCCATGCGAACGATCACATTGTCATAATTCGTGTGCTCCAGGTCGAAATTGAAGCGCAGCGCAGCCGTGGGCCGTGCCCAGAAGCCAAGCAGCGTCGTGTATTCGTCCACCACGAAATGATCTTCTCCGGTTGTCGAATATGCGTTGACAGTCTCGGTTCCGGAAAAATCATTGAACAGGTTGAAAACCCGGTCTCCGTAGCGGAAGCCAACGCGGGCCCCGGCCCTCTTCGAAATATCCCAAGCCAATTCGCTCTGATTTCTTTTCAGGCTCTGGTTGAAAGAGGACTGGGCGAGAGTGGGTATGGTTGTGGGCGCGGTGGCGCTGAGCGGGGTGAGCAGCGTGCAAGTTGCGGGGTTGGTGCAATCGTTGTCAACCTCGCTGAAATTTCCGCTCTGCGGAATGCGATAGGCCCAGAAATAAAGCTTGTCGATCAGGCGAAGATGTTTGGTGAGGTGGACCGTGGCCTCCAGATCGAGCACGTCGGAGATGCGGCTGGCGTCGGCAGTGCCGGTACCGAGGAAGGCGCGGGTGCTGGTGCGGGTGATCAGTCCGTCGAAAGACTCGTCGAGCGGCGTGTTCATCTCGGCGTCGCTGTAAGAAAAAGATGCGACCAGATCGATCCTGGAAAAAAAATTGCTGCGAAATCCGAGACGCTCGGTGGGCGTGGAAGTGCGGATTCGCTGGTTGCGTTGGTAGCTGAAGTAGGCGCTGCAGGCGACGTTGGTCAAAGTACCGGTCGGACTGATGAGGCTGGTGGCTGGCGGCTTTACGGCGCAAGGCTCTTTGTTGGCGGTGTCGATGGATAGGCCCAGCTGCACCGGAGCGCCGCCGGGCAGGAGCGCGGAGGCGAAAGAACCCAATTGGGTGTCAGTGTCTCCGCGGTAGTAGTCGAAGAATTGGTCGTAGCTGAGGACGGTTCGCGGCGCCATCCTCCAGTCCGCGCCCAGGCGGTACGAGTTCATCGTTGTGTTCCAGGGCTGGAGCAGCGGACCTTCCGTGCCTTCGTGAATGCTGGTATATACCGGCCCCGTCATGTTGTTGTGGGAATAGCCGAGGCGAAGACTGACGCGCGATTGCGGCAGCAGCGTGAGGTCGAAGTCGGTCATGCGGCGTGTGGTGTCGAATGTGTTGGGCGAGGTTAGAACGGGAATGGAAGGAGTGGAGGTGGGAGGGTTCAGCGGATTCGCCAGCAAATCGTAGTCGGAGAAATACTGGTCGCGCCGGAAGCTGCCTTGCAGGTTGTACCACTTGTTCTTGTCTGCGCGCAGGCGCAGAGCGTTGTTCGGGTCGCCACCCCAGCCGAAGCTGTTGAGAAAAAGATCGTCGAATAGCAGGCCCTGGTGATCCAGCGACTGCATGGAGAGTGTCTGGTCGAGAATTCGCGGGCCGGTTTGCAGATTGACCAGGGTGTCGTACATATCACCGCTACCCGAGACTCCGACTGCCCGGCCGCCCAGTTCGATCGACGAATGAATCTGATAGCCACCGCCGGAGACGCCATCGGGCTCGGCTGGCGGGTTCTGGCCAGCGCCAGGGGCTTGTCCGAAGAGCATTCCCGATGAAGGCACGAACAAGACCGAAGCGAGCGCGGTGAGGAGAAATCTGTTGCCAGATGATTTCCAGGCGAATCGCGGAATCAACCCGCCGCGTTGGGTTGGAGCGGAGCGGGGGACGGATTGCAGGCTGATTTTTCTTGGCAGCGTCATTGATATTCCCCTTACTTAAAAAACACACTGCTGAAGTTCGATCCGTGAATCTGGCTGTGACACATAGTGCAGGCCTGATACTTCGCCGATTGGTTGTGTACCGGGCCGCTGGGGCCAATTGCCGGGAAAGTGTGGCACTGCAGGCAGAGCATGTTCACGATGCTGACTTTAAGCAGCCGGGGATTGGTAGAACCGTGGGGCGTGTGGCAACTGGTGCATCCCTCGGCCTTTACTGGCACGTGCTCGTAAACGAACGGGCCCTGCTTGTCGACGTGGCACTTGTAACAAACGGCATCTCCGCTGGGGAGACTTCGGAGCTGTTTTACGGTCGCCGTCCCGTGAGGGTTATGGCAGTCGGCGCATTGCACCAGACCTTCATTCACCCGGTGATGAAAGGGTTTGGCAAAATCCGCCTTGGCTGAAGTATGGCAACCGTAGCAGAGCTGGGGCTGCTCCTGAACCAGAAGATGCTGTTTTTCGACGGCGTGATGAGGCGAGTGACAGTCGAGACATCCGACGGCGTTGCTGGCGTGGGCGGACTCGGCGAAGTGAGATTGTTCGTGGGCTTCGCCGTGGCAGGTCAAACAGCGAGCGCTGGTTTCCTCCCGTGATTTTCCCTCGAACACGTATATTTTGCTTTTGTCGCCACCTCCGGCGACGTGCTCCGCGCCGGGGCCGTGGCAACCCTCGCAACCTTGCTTGGCTGGGCCGCCCGCTTTGTTCAGCGTGGTTTTCCAGTGCGGTGTCTTCTCCCAGGCGTTGAAAATTTCTTCGTGACAGGTTTTGCAGGTTTCCGCTCCCACGTACTTGGAGGCTTCGGAGGGCGAGGCACTGACCGCCTGGGCGCTAGCGGGTTGAGCGCTCTGCACCAGCGGGTGAGACTTTGCCGCAGCAAAGCCGACGGCGGAGAGGAATAAGGCGGAGCACAAAAGAACTCGCGGGATTCTGGAATCTGCTGGCATTAGCGCGCCTCCTTCGACACCTGAGGTTGGTCACGACTGCATTTAAAAGCAATTTCTAGATTCGCAGAGAAGTCGCCACGCTCTTGTCTTGCGACTTTTCACTCTACAAAAGTCCGTTTTAAGAATCTGTTCAGTATTGATCACCTATGAAATCGAGGTCTGAGTTTCGCCATCGTTACCCGCTCCATCGCAATATGCTTTTCGCAACGGCGGCTAACGAATTGCCACTTGCTGCATCGATTATCGACAGCGACCCTCGCAACGCTTGTGATGATTGTCACAACCTGTTTTCTTTCTGAACGTGGCCGATTCATTACGGGAGGTGTTCCATTTCGGAGTGCCAGAACCGGCTTTCAGTGCCTCGGGCTGGGCGAGTTTAACTGTGGTCCACGGAAAGGACTTTCCGGGTGTGAGTATGCGGTGGTGGTTACGCAGGGCGGCACGACTTCCCAGCGGAACTGCGAGCGGCTGGGATTTCGCGTGGCTTACAGCAGGGTGACGGTGATTAAGAGATTCACGTGATGCGCGTCTTCCAGACAAAAGCGTACAGGTTCCTCGCCACTCGCGACGCGCTTTCGGGCGGCTGCGAGGGGATCGGAATGACAATTTGATTTTGTGAATGCAATAGTTATTTCAGCAATGAAAGGTTCTCACGCTGCGGCTTCGGCAAAGAAGTCTTCGATTTCGCCCGCTTCTTTATCATTGAGTTGAAGGTCGCCAGCGCGCATTACGCCTTCGGCTTGCTTCGCGTTGCGGGCGCCAACGATGGCTCCGGTGACGGCGGGATTGCGCAGCGTCCACGCGATCGCAACTTCTCCGACGTTACGGTTGTGGCGTTTCGCTATTTCTCGCAAGAGATCGACCAGTGCAAGATTGCGCGACAGGTTTGGCTCGGTAAAGTCGGGATGGCTTCTGCGCCAGTCATCTCGCGGGAGCCTGGCGGCACGCTCGCGGCTCATAGTGCCAGTAAGCAGTCCGGAAGCCATGGGCGAATAGACGATCACGCCGATTCCCTTATGCAAGCAGTAAGGGAGAATATCCTCTTCGACTTCCCGATGGACTAGCGAGTACGGAGGCTGCAGAGACGTGATGGGAGCGATGGCTTGAGCGCGTTTCAACTGCACGACATTGAAGTTGGAAACGCCGATCCAACGTACTTTGCCTTCGCGCTTCAGGTCGGCCAGCGTGGACCAACCTTCTTCCAGCGCCGGCGAATCGCGGTCGGGAGGCCAGTGAATCTGGTAAAGGTCGATCGCGTCGACAGCCAGGCGGCGCAGGCTGTCCTCGGCCTCGCGGCGGATGGAATCGCCGCTGAGAACTTTCTCCACTTGTCCCTTGGAATCCCAGCGCAGGCCGCACTTGGTGAAAACATAAGGCCGGGCTCCCTGCCAGCTTTTCAAGGCGCGTCCAACCACTTCTTCGGAGTGTCCGAGACCGTAGACGGCGGCGGTGTCGATCCAGTTGACGCCGAGTTCGAGAGAGCGGTGTATGGCGGCGATGGAGTCGCTATCGTCCTGCGAGCCCCAAGCGAACTGCCAGCCCGAACCGCCGACGGCCCAAGCGCCATAGCCCACGGAAGTAATGTTTAAATCGGAGTTGCCAAGTTTGCGAGTTTGCATTTCAATCTCCTTGTACAGTTTGATTTATGGCGCGGTCGATCCGATGCAGAATTGAAGCGCAATGATTGAAGCGCAATGAATGTCGATATAATTCGCGAATTTTGCCTGGCATTGCCAAACTCTACGGAAAAGCTGCAGTGGGGCGATGAGCTTTGCTTTAAAGTTGGGGCAAAGATTTTTGTGATGCTCGGGCTGGACAATCCACGGCTGTGTTTCAAATGCACGCCAGAGACGTTTGCGGAATTGATCGAGCGTGAGAATATTCGTCCCGCTCCTTATGTTGGACGTTACAAATCGGTGATGCTTGACCGCCTCGATGCGTTGCGCTGGAATGAGCTGCGGGAGTTAATACAGCTATCGTATGAGATGGTAGCGGCCAAAGCGCCTGGAAGGAACGTCAAGAAAAAGCGAAGCGTGAAGAAGCGCTCCCGACGCACTAAGACAAAAAACCACTGAGATTCCGCGGCTGGGCTGATTTGACTCTACTTGCCGCGTCGGCTAGCCTCAATAGTCCGCCCGTTGTTGGACACCTTCGATCCTAATGCGATCCCGGCACAAATTATTGATTTTGCTGCTGCTGGCGGCAGCGGTGGTTTGTGGAACGCAGCCCGCTCTATGTTCCACGCAGCCCGTGCATGCGCAACACGGAATCGTGGTCAGCGCACAGGAGTTGGCCTCTCGGACGGGAATTGAAATCATGCAGGCCGGTGGCAACGCGATAGATGCGGCCGTCGCGACCGGTTTCGCGCTGGCCGTGGTGCACCCGCCGGCGGGAAATATTGGCGGCGGCGGATTCATGCTGATTCGCATGGCCGATGGCAAGACCCATTTTCTCGATTACCGGGAAAAAGCTCCGGCTGGCGCCACACGCGATATGTATCTGGACGCGCAAGGCAATGTGATCGGGGGCGCGAGTGAATATGGATATAAAGCCATTGGAGTTCCTGGGTCTGTAGCGGGCATGGTCTATGCGGAACAGAAATATGGCAAGTTGACGCTGCAGCAGGTGATGGCGCCCGCGATCAGGCTGGCACGCGAGGGTTATTCGTTGAGCTGGCAGGAAGCGCGCGATCTGCATGATAAATATTTGAGCCAGTTTACTGAGTCGCGAAGAATTTTCCAGCGCGATGGCAATTACTATCAGCCGGGCGAACTTTTTCGCCAGCCTGATCTGGCGCGGACGCTGGAGCGGATTGCCGCGAAGCCCGACGATTTTTACCACGGGGCGCTGGCGCGGGAATTGGCCGCAGCCATGCAAAAAGGCGGCGGGCTCATCACAGCCGACGATTTGGCGCACTATGAAGTAAAGGAGCGCGAGCCAATTCGCGGGACTTATCGCGGATATGAAGTCATCAGCGCTCCTCCCCCGTCTTCGGGTGGAACGGTTCTGGTGGAGTCGTTGAACATTCTGGAAGGTTACGATCTGGGTAAACTCGGCGATCGATCGGCGGAGTCCATTCACTTTACGACCGAGGCGTTCCGGCGAGCGTTTTTTGATCGCGCGGAATTTCTGGGAGATCCGGACTTTGCGAAGCTTCCGGTGCCGCAGCTGATTGATAAAAAGTATGCGGCAGCCTGGCGGGACTCGATCGACGAGGCGCACGCTACCGCCAGCCAAGCGTTAAAGCGGCCCGCGATTTTCAACGAACTGGAGCAATATGCGGCGGCGCATCCTAGCCCATTGGCGAATCACGAGTCGACCCATACCACACATTATTCTGTAGTCGATGCCGAAGGCAATGCGGTTGCGGTCACGACCACCATCAACGACTGGTTCGGATCGCGAGTAACCGCGGACGGTTTAGGCTTTTTGATGAACGACGAGATGGATGATTTTTCCGCGAAGCCGGGAGCGCCCAATTCCGATGGATTGATTCAAGGAGCCGCAAATGCGATCGGACCGGGGAAGCGGCCGCTATCGTCGATGACGCCGACCATCGTAGTTCATGACGGGAAAACCTTTCTCGTTCTCGGTTCGCCGGGGAGTTCCAAGATTATTACTACGGTGGCCAACGTTCTGATGGGCGTGGTGGATTATGGAATGAATATCCAGGAGGCGGTGGACGCACCGCGCTTTCATAATCAGTGGCTGCCCGACGTGCTGAATGTCGAACAATGGTTTTCGCCGGATACGGTGCAGCGGTTGCAGAAGATGGGATACAACGTGGAGTTCGGCCTGCATGATGGCGGGGACGTTTCTCCGTATTGGAGCGACGCGGAGTGCGTTGCGGTTGATCCCAAGACGGGAGAACGGCTGGGTGCCAGCGATTACAGGGAAAATGGGAAGGCCGTTGGATATTAGAGAATTGTTGATTGTTGATTTTTGATTGCTGATTGATCGATCGGTTTGATCCGGGCTTCAATCAACAATCAGAAATCACCAATCAGAATTTCGGATAAGGATCGCGCATGTTGAAAGCGGTATCAACTTATTTGTACGTGAAAGAGCGGCTGCACCCGGGAATCCTGGATGGGCTGACCCGCAGCGGAGTGCAGGCGATTGAAATTTTCGCGGCGCGGCAGCATCTCGATTATGCCAACCGCAAGGCTCATGTGAAGGAGATCGCGGAGTGGTTTCGTGGCAGTGGAGTACCGTTGAACTCCGTGCACTCGCCGCTCTACGCCGACTATGAGTGGGGACGGGCGGGCGCGCCTCCCATCAACCTGGCATCTACCGATCGATCCGGATTGGTGCAGGCGATGGATGAAGTGAAACGTGCGCTGGAAATCGCGGAGCAGATTCCGTTTCGCTTTCTGGTGCAGCATCTCGGAGTGCCCAACGAGAGTTTCAGCGAGAAGAAATTCGAATCGGCAATGACCTCCATTGAACACTTGCGCGCGTTTGCCAAGCCGCTGGGGGTGCGCATTCTGCTGGAGAATATCCCGAACGAACTCTCCACCCCGGATCGATTGATCGAAATGATCCGGGCGGCGCATTTTGAAGATGTTGGAATCTGCTTTGATTTCGGTCACGCCCACATGATGGGGTCGGTGAGTGAAGCTTTCGAGATTTTGAAGAAGCTGGTGTGCTCCACGCATGTTCACGACAACGCCAAAGTGCAGGATTCTCATTTGTGGCCGGGAGAAGGCACTGTCGACTGGAAGGAAGCCATGGA
>JBAVGI010000587.1:0-1877 GCA_049684755.1 Candidatus Sulfotelmatobacter sp. | reverse complement strand
GTCGAGCCGCAACCTGCGGCACCGGCGCGGACTTCACCGGCGCCTGCTACGCCATCTGCTCCCACACCGCCTGTCCTTCGGGGGGGCGCGGAAACGGAAAAGGAAAAAGTACGTTGCAGTTTCACTTCAACGCCGTCCGGCGCGGAGATCGACCTTGACGGTAAATATGTGGGCAACACGCCGTCGCAGATCGCGGTAAGCACGGGCATGCATGTAATTACTTTTTCCATGCCGGGATTTGGGCAGTGGAAACGTGAGCTATCGGTGCTGCCCGGGTCAGAGTTGACCGTAAGCGCGATTTTGCAAAAAGATTAGACCCACCTGGCTTGGATACGTTGCTGTAGAAACATGTCGAGTTTGTTTGCTGTCGTTGCTTGCGGAGTCGGGCCGGCTATCTTTGTGATGCTGTGGAGCGCCCGAGGCCCATACGGGTCCGGAGTAATACACAGGTAAACGGAGGAAGTTATGGCAAATGCTGCTCAAGTGGCAGGAACAGGTAAGGCGGCGGAGTACAGCATCTGGCGCGTGATCATGGCCTCATCCGTTGGCACCATGATCGAGTGGTACGACTTCTATATTTTTGGCAGTTTGGCCGCCATCCTGGCGCTGAAGTTTTATCCACCCGGCAACGACACTTTCGCTTACCTCGCTTATCTCGCCACGTTCGCGGTCGGCTTCCTGGTGCGGCCTTTCGGCGCGCTGTTCTTCGGCCGCATCGGAGATCTGGTCGGCCGCAAATACGCATTTATCGTGACGCTGTCGATCATGGGCTTTTCTACCTTCGTCATCGGCCTGTTGCCGTCGTACGCTACGGCCGGTTGGTTTGCGCCGATTGTTCTGATCGGAATCCGGGTTCTACAGGGACTCGCGCTGGGCGGAGAATATGGTGGCGCAGCGGTTTACGTAGGCGAACATGTCCCCGATGCTAGGCGCGGTTTCTACACCAGCTTCATCCAGATCACGGCGACATTGGGACTCTTCGTCTCGCTCATCGTGATTTTGCTGACGCAAAATGCGATGTCGAAAGAAGATTTCGCCGCCTACGGTTGGCGCATCCCGTTCCTGGTTTCCATCATTCTGGTCATCATCTCGCTTTACATTCGCCTGAAGATGAAGGAATCGCCGATCTTTGCCGAACTCAAGAGCGCCGGAATGACTTCGACGCAACCGCTCAAGGATGCCTTCACCAAGTGGCCGAATTTAAAGAACGTGCTGATTTCGCTCTTCGGAGCTACCGCGGGACAGGGCGTGGTCTGGTACACGGGGCAGTTTTACGCGCTCTTCTATATGCAGACCATATTAAAAGTGAATGTCAAAACCGCGAACATCGTGGTGGCGATCGCACTGCTGCTGGGTATGCCGTTCTTTACGGTGGTGGGAGCGCTGTCGGACCGAATCGGCCGAAAAAAACTTATGATGGCGGGTTGCCTACTTGGAGTACTGACTTACATTCCGATCTACAAGGCCATGCAGCGCGCCGCTGGGAATAATGTCGTGACAGTCAAGTCCTCGCGCAACAAAGTGACCGGCGCCATCGGCTTGGCCGCGATGACCACGGACGCGACTGGGGCGCTTGTGCCTGCCAAAGAAGCTTCAAATCCTGATCGCACGATGCTCGTGCTTCTGGTTTTCATACAAGTTCTCTACGTATGTCTTATTTACGGTCCGATCGCCGCTTACTTAATTGAGGCTTTCCCGGCGAAGATTCGGTACACATCACTTTCTCTGCCCTACCACATAGGCAATGGTGTGTTCGGAGGATTGTTGCCGCTCATTGGACTCTCGCTGGTAGCGGAGACCGGCAATATTTATGCCGGTCTGTACTA
The DNA here is from genome assembly GCA_049684755.1 of Candidatus Sulfotelmatobacter sp. Classification (GTDB taxonomy): domain Bacteria; phylum Acidobacteriota; class Terriglobia; order Terriglobales; family Acidobacteriaceae; genus Sulfotelmatobacter. Next base: position 51 of record JBAVGI010000587.1, on the reverse strand, counting down.
TCCGATAATCGTGGCCGGTATGACATTCATTGTAGGAAGCCTGCTGCTGCG
>JBAVGI010000586.1:0-4724 GCA_049684755.1 Candidatus Sulfotelmatobacter sp. | reverse complement strand
GACCACGATCCGCCCCTTCAACGAAGCGCCTCATCGGATCCTCCCGCAAATCGCGTGAGAATCTTATCCCGAGAATCAATTTCCGCGACGTGTTTTTACACAGCCAGGGTCATTCACGTCATAGCTGGTGCGGACCAAAATCGACCTTTATCTGCTGTTAGTCCGATAGCGTCATTGCCGATGCGATGCAGCGAAATGTCGCTAAGTGCCACTCGCGTCGTTTTGGCGCTGCAGCAAAGTTAGCTTCTATGGCCGCCTAATCGATGTTGTCGACGCATCGTGAAAACCGCCCGTCGTGTCGATGCGTCCAAACGAAGCCGTGATCGCGACGGCGTTCCATCGCTTCTCCCCGCTCCGGGCCGAGATGACGCCGTCAGTAACCAACCCCTTCGCTTCGCTCGGCCCCGGAATAACGAGGACGTAGCCCGATTGAGCGCAGCGAACCCCCCGCGTCACCCGCTGAAGCCCTCGCTGTCTCCCCGGATTTCGCTCTGCGAAATCCGGGCTGCTTGCCACTTGCTCTGCCCGTTACGCCGCCTTGCTCGCCGCGGCGACATTGGCGCCGACCACGCGCGTTTTGAATTCGTCGACGGTCATAACGTCGGCTGTCGAGAACGCGAGTATAGTCAATGTGGCCCGATGGACATCGGCCGCCGACAGTGCGCCCTGACCGACGTCCGGATAGTCGAATGTTCCCGTCGCATCCGAAAGGAACGCGACTTGATAATTGCGGAACATGGCGTCGCGTGCCGTTGCGTGACAGCAGTTTTCCGTCGTCGTGCCGGATATGATTACGGTTTTGACGGCCCATTCCCGCAATATCAGATCAAGGTCGGTCGCGAAGAACGCGCTATAGCGGTGTTTTTTGATGACGTGCTCGCCCGGCGCCGGCGCCAGGTCTTTGTAGATCTCGGCCCCCGGCGATCCATCGACCAACACCGAGCGATCCGCGACCACCGAATAAAGATCGTCGTATAGTCCCATATCGCAGCCGTCGCGGCGATGGACATGTGCCGTGTAGACAACGCGGATGCCCTTCTCCCGACAAAATCTGAGTGTCGCGGCGAGTTTTGGCACCATGGCGTGCGCTTGCGCCGATTGCAGCTTCGCGCCTTCGGCAACAAAGTCGTTCTGCATGTCGACGACGATCATGACCGTCGTCCTTGGGTCGATGTTGTCTATGCGGTAGGGCATCGCAAACCTCCTTTTCGATGGCGCCTCATTCGGAGTTCGCATCGTGTGAGCGCGGCGTCGAGCCTATCCGCGAAGGCCATGTCCTTGCGCGAATAGGGGATTAAGCCAAAATCGCCGTCACTCGGCAAGCGTTTAACGCATTTGGATGATCGGTGCGCAATGCAAAAGCCTTGGCGAGCCCATGTCAGTGAAGGGTCATCAGCGTCGTTTCGGCCCTCTAGCGCCACGTCAGCTTTGCCCTCGAATCGCGACCAGACAGCAGAGACCGGCGAACGTCCTTCAATGCCAATCGGGACCTCTGAGATGCAGTCTAGGCTTTGCGCGGAGCCGGAGATCGTCATAATGATTGAACACCAAAGGGGTTATGTATGGAATTAAAAGGGGCAAGTTACCTTTATGCGCTGGCGACATTAATGGTCACATTCGCCGGGTTCGCAGCACTTTTGCTCATCATTCGCCAGGGTGCCGGAGCACAACTGTCCGCACTCGACAGATTCATCACTCGAACGATTGTCGGACACTTGTTTATCTTTACGGCTGGGGCGCTGAGCCCCGTGCTCTTGAGCTTTTACGAAATACCCGAGGCATTGATCTGGAAGGCGTGCGCTTTGATATTTGGACTTCCCATGCTGGTGATCCTATTGACTTATCCGCGCCGGCGCAAAGCGGTGTATGTCAAACAGGCTCCGATGTCCGTGCTGGCAACAATGGTTGGACTAGGCTCCGTCAGCATCGCAGCAATGATCGCGTATGTATTAGGCGGTTTCGAATATCCGGCGGGAGCGTACATGTCCGCCCTGACAATCAACTTCCTGGCGACTGCTTTTGGATTTTGGGTAGGGCTGGACTTTGTCGTGACGAAGCAAACGAATATCACGCAGTGAGTTGACCCATCGCTCACCGATGTCGCTTTTGGGTGGATGGTGTTGAAAAAGGGCTCATGATATTCGGCGGACAGCTTCAGAGTTCAACCGGATTCGTATCACGGGACACGTGGATACTTGAATTTTTTGGCCAATTACCTTGCAAATTTGTAGGTGAGTCCGACGCGCACGATGTCGTCGGTGAATTCCGTATGCGTCGTCATAGTGCCTACGGCAGGAGTAACACCGCCTCTCACGACAATCGGAGGGAATGTGGTCACCGAGTCGAGCGAACCTAAGTCCAAGTGTAGATATTCCAATTTCCACGTCCAATTTGCGAAGATCTTACCCTCTATCCCGCAGCCGACCGCGAAACCGACGTTTGTCCGCTCCGCGGCGAATGCACTCGTACCGGGCGTTAGAATCGAACCGACCTGCAGCAAACCATCAACTTTGGTGCTCCCGGCGACTTTGACTCTGCCATACGCCAATCCTCCGGTTCCGTAGACCAGAACACGATCGGTCACCAAAACACCAAGCCTACCGCGAACGGTCCCGAACCATTGAATTTTTGCTTGATAATCGGTGGTCGCCGTGCCGTTGAAGGGAGCTGTGGTGCAATGAATAGGAGGGCCCGTGATGCCGACGCAAAACGGCGCAGAGAATGCATCCGTGAAAATGTCGGTGCCGCGCACGGCCGAGCTTTGAATGTCGGTCTCGAAGCCCACCAGCCATCGAGGACTGATCTGATAATTATAGCCGACCTGGCCACCGCCAACGAACCCATTTAATTCTGCAGTGTGTGAACCAGCAAAGGCAATGCTGTTTGAAAATTGTCGCCCACTAATGGGGCTAATCGTCATTGCATTGCCTGTTGTATCGACGCGCGGATCGGCCCAGCCGTATCCAAGATTCCCGCCAAGATAGAAACCGGTCCAACCATCGACCGATGGCGGCGGAGCAGGCGCTCTCCTCACAGCGAACGCGGGACTCCTGAACGCCAGAAGCGTAGACAGTAAGACAACGTTTCGTATGATGGCCCAAACGCGGTCGCACATGTCGTCACGATAGTGCCTTATTGCTCTCCGCGCCACATCTGCTCGGCCGAAATGAGCATAGGCAAAATTCTAAAGGCAACTTTTGAAGACGACATCACACACCATGTCTGCTTCGGCATCATTTTCAACGGCCGCATCTAGGCCACAAGTCTGCGCGATGTCCGTTGTTGCGCCGATTGTGTTGCAAAAGTCTTTTTGCACTACTGATCAAAAATTCTCCGGGCTTTAGATGCGATTTTGGAATAAATACGTGAGGGACCTCATCGCACAGCGATGAACTCACCGGCGACTTCGGTAATAAGCCTGAGGCTATATTAATAGGCGATCGCCGCCTGCCTTGTCTTCTGGCGGAAAAATTGTTGCTCCGCGATTTGAGACTTTTGCAACACAATCGCGCCAGTAGCCGACATGCTATCGCATGGCAGCGAAACGTCGCTTTGTGCCACTTTCGGACTTTCGCCTTCCATTTGTTGAGGCCACTTGAGCGCCCTATCCCGGCTCCATTCCCTGTGACTTGATGACCGGAATGGCCGTAGGCGTACCGAAGAATTTTAACAAATCTCGCGCGGCAGCCGGTACTTTGGATTGTGCGCTCACCCCGGCGGTAAACTGGAAAGAATATTGGATGTCCGGCGGAAGCGGGCCAACCAGCTCAACTCCCGGCGTGGTCAAAATCTGAGTGAGCACCACAATGCCGAGCTCCAGCTCGCCCTTGGCGACAAGCTCAGAAACGATATCGGAGTCCGGCACGGTGATTTTTGACTTCAGCTCGTCCGTCATTCCCAGCCGCTCGATCAATTCGCCCACGCGGTTGACCTTAATGTAGCCGATGGATTTCGCGTTGCGCAGCGCCTGCTTGAACGCAGCAACAGTGGTGATGTCCGGCTTTGGCGCGCCCGCCCGCGCTTCTACCCCCATACCGCTATGTATGAGATCGATGCGGCTGTCTGCGAGCAGTTTTCCGCTCTTGATCAGCCCGTCAATGATGGGAGGACCAGCAATCAGAATGTCGAAACTCTCGCCGCTGTCGATGCGTTCTACGAATCTGGGACCGAAGCCTGTTATGACGTTGAGCTTGTTTCCCGTGGCGCGTTCGAATTCAGGACTGATCTTTTCCAGGACCGTTGCGCCCGCCCTTGCCGTAAAGACTTTGATTTCAGCAGCATTTGCCCGCGGTCCGACCACGGCGTGCAGCACGAGCGCGATTGCAGTCAACTTTGCCACGACCCCCCCCAGCGTTTACATAAGATAGAGCAGTCTTACGTGCTTGCGGGTGACCTGATAAGGCCTCGCAGACGTGATGGGTCATTGACGGCCTATTTGGCCGAGACCGAAAGCTCTATTTGTCTGTGCACCCAAGAGCGACCATTCAGGGCATCAGCGCCGTCGAGCGCGATGTGCCATAACACGACATGGCGACTATAATTTTCGTTTCGCCAAAGGCTTCGCAACTTCGCGGGCTTGCTCGACGAAAACGCGTGCGACCGGGCTGAGTGTGCGGTTCTTAAGGGTGACGATTCCGACGGGCACGCGAGCCATAGGCAGTTTAACTGGTAAAACTTTGAGCTCTGGACGCGTAGTGGGAAATCTCAAAGCGGAGACCGGGAGG
>JBAVGI010000585.1:0-24405 GCA_049684755.1 Candidatus Sulfotelmatobacter sp. | reverse complement strand
ACTCTGCCAGCAGTGTGGGATCGATGCGGAATCGAGCCAGGGTTTCGACGAAGCACCCTAGTCTCTGCGACGACGCGTAGAGAACGCGGTAGGTCGCATCAGGGTCGTCAAAGCGGTTGCCGAACGTCCCGCCAGGCCCCGCTGAGGCCCAGTCGGGTGGAACCCATGGGTCGGGTTTCCTTCCTAGCCTGTAAATCACGCCGGGAGCTTTCACGAATTGCTATCCTCCGGCTAAGAAGGCGCGAGCGGCGCCAAGTATCTCCGGACCTACGGTCTCCACGTCCCCTTCTCGCAAAAGCCGGGCGGGCACGCGATCACCTAGTTCTGGATTCAGACCCGTAAACCAAGCCTGAACCACCCGTGGCCCCTCATGATCGCTAATCACCTTCGCCAGCCGATAAGCGAGCCGCAATCTTTCATCGACTCCCTTGTACGGCTCTGAGCCGGCCATCCAGCGCTCTATCGCTCTCGTGTCTTTAACCGAAGCGATGTAGGCCGTCAGTTTCTTCCCTAGAATTGTGGTCAACTCCGTGACGAGTTTGGAAAAATCCAGAGTGGTGGCTTCCCGATACGCCAACAAATCCGGTCGTGCCGGGGTCGATACTGCCATGTCTTGACCTCCGAACTCAATGCCAGCGTATCACAATGACGCTAAAATCACAATATAATTACAAGTAAATACCATGGATTTTACATCGTCGTAAAGCATTGAAAACAAGCGCATAGACCGCCGTATGCCTCATCATTTATGTCTATGCTCCCTCCCGTAACGACTATGCCGGGTCAGACGATCATGGATCGAACGGTTCCTCGGTCACGGAACCTCGTGTCGCAGCTCATCACTCTGATCGTTCAGATCGTAGTAGGCAACAGTTCGTTGCACGAAACCCCCTTACCAAGAGGGATTCGTGCAAATGTTACAAAATCCGCTTCGCCCGTTCTTTCCATTCACTTGGTTCGCTTGTTTTTCTTCCATTTCGCCCAGCGTAGACGCTGGGCCGCCGCGATCTTCTTGCGAGCGGCCGCTGACATAGTCCTCCGCACCTTGGGCATGCGAGATCCCTTAGCCTTTCCCTCCGGCCCCCCGAGACTTCCCAGGGCCGCCAACGCGGCGTTTAGCCGCTCCATTTCTCCGTGCACGCGCTGTTTTTCCTTCCGCAATTGCCGGATTACTCCCGTCAGGTTCGTCATAGTCCCCCTCGGACAGGCATTGTAGCAGCCCATCTCAGAGACTCTCCCTCCCGGTCGCCACCCGTCCCGATCGCCGCATACCAAAGACTGATTTCGCCGATTCTCCCAGGAGGAAATGCTATGAGGCTTCGTCGCAATGAATACTGTCCAATCCACAAATCGATTTCCTGCTGTGGCCGGGGACAAACGCCCTATGCGCGCAGATTGCAGCCTGGGATTCGACGCATTGATGATCCGCATCATCCGAGGGGATATCGGGAACTCCGGTCCGCTTCAGAAATGCGGAAGCTTTTGAATCGGAAGATTGTCGAGCAGGACAGGAAGTGCGCCATCTGCCACGAAGAGTTTACGGATTACAACGACGTCGTCCCAGACCATAGAGATCCCAAAGGGATGGGAGGAGCGTGGAGAGACGACCATCCAGACAATATCCAAGCAACGCATTGGTGGTGCAATGGCGAAAAAGGATCAAGCAGAATGGAAGGTTGACGGCCCATCATTCGCCCGGTCTTCAGAACAAGCTGAAATTCACTGACTGCTTCAAAGAAAGTGTGCCGACGGTGTGCCTCATCCTCCCCAGTAGGAGTCTGCTGGGCGAAACTGCTGGGCGAAACAGTGGACCTAGGGCGTAGGATCTGCTATGAAAAGAAAGAAGCGCCGGAAGCCGCGCCACAACGTCTCTCCCATCCTCTTCATTCCGTGGTTGAACCCTGATGACCAGAAGGAAGCAGAAGACACATGGGCCAAGTTTCACAAGACGGTTGAGATCAGATTTGCAGACGTCGCCACACGCGACGAGGCGTTAGCCGCGATCAAGCGCTGGCTCCACCACAACCCAAACTCTCAGTTTTTGTATTTCAGCACCCACGGCGACGCTCGCGGGCTTGGACCATCCATTTCTAACGGCATTGACTGGCCGGAGTTATGGGACGTGCTTACGGAAGCCATGAAGCGAAAGTACCCAATCTCCCTTTGGTTGGGCTGATTTCGCTACTCTGAAGTGGTCCCACTTCGATCATTACATTTGGCCCCACCCTAACCGATAGATCGGCCTACCCTGTCTGCGAAGCAGACGGGGAGGGCGATGGACAGGAGACGCAAGGTGGAGCTATTCGAAGAGATCAGGCGGGAACATGCGCATGGGGCGGGCACGATTCGTGCGGTCGCGAAGAAACTGGGCGTGCATCGGCGAATGGTGCGACAGGCCCTGGCTAGTTCGATTCCGCCGGAACGCAAACTGGCGGCGCGAAACAAGCCGAGGCTGGGTCCGGTGATGGAGTTCATTGACGAGATTCTGCGCGAGGATCAGACGGCGCCGCGTAAACAACGGCACACGGCACATCGTATCTGGGAACGAATCCGGCAAGAGCGCTCGGACACCGTGGCGGAAGCGACCGTGCGCCGTTATGTGCGGGAAGGCAAGCAAAAGTTAGGACTCACGGGGCGGGAGACATTCGTGCCGCAAGTCTACGACTGGGGCGGCGAGGCGCAGGTAGATTGGTACGAAGCCATGGCCGACTTCGCGGGCGAACGATTGCGGATTTACATTTTTGCGATGCGCTCAATGGCCAGTGGGGGAGCGTTTCACGTGGCCTACTATCACGCTACGCAGCAGGCCTTTCTGGAAGCGCACGAGTTGGCATTTAACTATTTCGGTGGCGTGTTCCGCTGCTTGCGCTACGACAACCTGAAGAGTGCGGTGAAGAAGATTCTGCGCGGGCATCAGCGCGAGGAGACGGAACGCTTGATCGCCTTCCGCTCGCACTGGGGCTTTCAGACGGAGTTCTGCAATCCGGCGCGAGGCAACGAGAAGGGCGGCGTGGAAGGCGAGGTAGGTTACTTCCGCCGAAACCATCTGGTTCCGGTTCCACAAGCGCAGAACCTGGAAGAGTTGAACCAACGCTTACGCAGTTGCTGCCAGCAAGACGAACAGCGGCGGATCGCAGGCAAGCCGACGTTGGTGGGCGAGGCGCTGCGGATCGAACGGGAGCATCTGCTGCCGCTGTCCGCGGAAGGATTCGAGCTGGCGGAGGCCAGTTTCCCGACCGTGGACGGCAAGGGCTGCGTGAAGGTGCGCACCAACTTCTACTCGACGCCGTTGAAACCGGGCACGCGCCCGCAAGCGAAACTGCTGCCGGCCTATGTCGAGATCTGGCAGGAACGGGAGTGCGTGGCGCGGCACGAGCGCAGTTTCGGTCGCTATGAGCAGGTGCTCGATTTGGAGCACTATCTCGACGTGCTGGAGAAGAAACCGGGAGCGCTGGCGGGATCGAGTCCGCTGCGGCAGTGGCGGGAACGCGGACGCTGGCCGGAGAGTTTCGATCGACTCTGGCAGAGTTTGCAGGAACGACACGGCAAACACTCGGGCACGCGGGAGATGATCGAGTTACTGATGCTTGGAAAGCGACATGGTTGGGAGCGGCTGCAGCAAGCAGTGGAGAAGGCGCTGGCCTTGGGTTGCACGGATGCGGCCGCGGTTCGGCACTTGCTGACGGCAACGGAACTGGATCGTCCGCGGACCGAGTTACTCGAACTGAACGGACTGGAACGCTACGAACGTCCGTTGCCGCTGATGAACGAGTATGACCAGTTACTCAGCATCGCTTCCAGCACGGCGGAGGTGGCGCGATGAAAGAGCAAACCCAGGCTCTCGAACACGCCAGCGTAAAGCAATATTGCAAAGCCCTGCGCGTTCCGATGATCGGAGCGCACTTCGTGCAACTGGCGGAGCAGGCCGTCAAAGAGCAGCGCAGTCACATCGGGTATCTGGAAGCGCTGCTCACGATGGAGTCGGAAGAACGCGACCGGCACGCCATTCAGCAACGGCTGCGCGATGCCAAACTGCCGCGGCTGAAAACGCTGGAAGAGTTCGACTTCAACCAGGCGCGGCAGATTCCGGCGGCGAAGATCCGCCAACTGGCCGAAGGCGGCTATATCGAGCGCGCCGAACCGGTGGTGCTGATGGGCGAATGCGGCACCGGCAAGACCCACTTGGCGACGGGCCTGTGCGTGGCCGCGTGCCGACAGAAACGAAGAGCGCGATTCACCACGGCCGCGAACCTTGTCAACGAGTTGGTGGAAGCGCGACAACACAACGCGGTGAAGCGAGTGCTGGCACGCTGGTTGCGCTACGACGTAATCGTCCTCGACGAAGTAGGTTACGTGCCGCTGGCCGACATCGGAGCGGAGTTCTTGTTCCAAGTAATCGCCGAACGCGCCGAGCGTGCCACGCTGATCGTGACCACGAACTTGCCGTTTTCCGAGTGGACCCAGGTGTTTCCCAATCCCCGCCTGTGCAAGGCATTGCTGGATCGAATCACCGACCGAGCGCACATCATCGAAACCGGCGCCGAATCGTACCGCTTTCGCAGAACCCTGGAGGTGCGGCAGAAAAAGAAAGCATCGTAGGCGGCTGCTTCTATAGCCGCTGCGCAGGGGAAGGAACTCAAACGCCGTTCCTTCCCCTGCACCCCATCCTGGCTGGAACCATAAGACCGGACAGCCATCCTTATTAATACAGGTGGGGCCAAATGTGAGTATCAAGGTGGGGCCAAATCAGGTTGTCAAAAGCATGGGCGCATGCAAATCTTCTTATTCTGCCGACGCATGGTCCCCTGCACAGGGGCGCGCACCAGTTGAGTACATAGTTGGGTTTCCGGTCGAGATTGACGCTGATGAGATCTACAAGGTGCTCAACAGGCCTATCAAAATGACCAAGCTCAATCCCGTTACCTATGTCGATGAAGAAATGAGAAAATTGAGGCGATCGATACGGCCCACATCCGTGCTTATGCACTACAAAGCCAAGACAAAGGCCGGAGAGATGCGGTACGTGAATTTCGACACATTTCGTAAGGAGGTCGGGATGACGCTCAAGCAGTACTTGGAGTTGAAGTCCAGCAAGAAGGGCCGCGGGCTCTAGCCTGTGATCTAGCCGACTGACATTCCAACAGTCAGCACCTCGCTCAGGCCGCGGATTCCTACAATTGAAATGAGCATGGTGTGTGCCTGGGCTGGCAGTCGGGCTAGCCGCATCAGGCCACCGCTCTGCCAGATTTCGCGAGCGCGAATACCAAGGCTGCTAAAGCTCCGAAGACGGAGATGGCAGCGATTTGCTCCTCGCGCTTTTTTCGTTCAGCCTGAATGTCAGCCCACTTTTCCCCGCGGAGGATACGCAGCACTTCCTGCATGGTTGGACGTGCTGCGGGAATATTACAACAACAGGCAACGATCACTTGGATAACGATCGGTGCGTTTACATAACCCTCAGATACGGGATCGAGCTTCTGCCCGTCGTTGGGCTTTCGCCCCGTCAACAACTGGTACAACAACGCCCCGTACGAGTAAACGTCTGCGGGGCCAGAGATCGGCGCTCCAGCACACACCTCCGGCGCCCAATAACCCGGTGTTCCGCCCCGGTTTTGGGAAAACAGCATCGTGCACCCGACACCATTTCCCAACGGATCGGCAACCTGCAAATGTCCGTCGTGGGTTACGAGAATATTGTCCGGTTTGATGTCTCCGTGCGCAATATTTGCCGCGTGAAGCGTTGCCAACGTCATCGCGATTTCCATAGCGACAGCGTGCAACTGGCCGTCCAAGAGTCGTCCAGCGTACTGTGTGAGAGGTCCTCCAGGCAGGTAGGGCATCACATAGTACGGTCGTCCACTAGCCAGATCCGAAGACAGCAGAGGGACTAGCCCTCGCAACTGTCGACCAAGGATCCGAATCTCCCGAGCGAATGCCTTTCTCGCGTGAGAGAGATGGTGTTCACGGAGATACTTGACGACGACGTACTCGCCAGTATCGCTCCGTTGGCCGACATATAAGTCCCCATTACCTCCTGCCTGCAACGGTCGAAGATTCACAATCGGACAACTCATCGAGACCTCCTCTTGCGGGCGTAGGCCATCCGAAACAAAGAATAGAGAAATGCGCCGCGCTCACTATTCGCGGACTGGCGGATCGCTTGAGGGGCAGTTCCACCCCGAATCGCGGCATCAATCGCATGGTAAAGATCAGCGGTTGGCCCGGTGGGACTTGAGTGTCCTCCTTCCCAACGATTGACACTGGCAAACGACACGCTAAGCAGTCGCGCCATCTGCTCTTGGGATAGCTCCAATCTGGTACGAATTGCTGTGAGCTGATCGGGACTTAACATTCATAAAGCATACAATTCTGGCCCGGCGGTTTTCAACAAATGTTATAACAAATGCTATATAGCAAGATGGAGCCAACTAGCCTGTGCGCGGCTCAACGTGTCCGTTCAACGCAGTCCCAGAGCACACAGCCAATCTTAGGCCGTTGAAGTGGCATCAAGTTCCTCTGCAAACTACTTGATCAGGTCGGACTCACGCAGCGGCTCTAGGACGCCGTTCTGGAGTTTGTTTTTGTCGAACCCCTCGGCAGAATCAGCACGAACCGTAACGTTTACCTTGCCTGCCAGATCGGCGAGGTTCGCGATAGCATTCCATGCCGAGAACAACTGATTTCGGTCGGCTGAGAAAATGATCTCAACAGACCTCTGTGCGCCCGACACCTCGGAGGGTGATGCCCCGCTCGATATCCCAGGGGGCGGAGTAAGGATCAGCGTCGGATCAGAACCCGGCGCACCTGGTACGTTTGTCGCCCCTGCGCCCGCGCTGGCCGGTGACGGTGCCGCAACGGGCACGGCTTGCGGCATCATAAGGAAGCCTGAATCCATGTCGATCTCGTCTTCGCCGACCACTGTGTTGAAGCGCAAGCGGGTTGATGGCACCTGATACTTGGCGTCGTTACCCAATATGGGGGTCGAACCGGAGGAATAGCCGAAGAATCCTTCCTGGATGCCGCGCGCAATCCCCTTCTTTATGCATGCACTATCAACCAATCTTGGAAAACCGAGGAATGAATAGAACCCATCAACCGCGTCAGCGGTTTTCATCCCCAGCGTCGGAGGATTCCCTTCGCCAAGTTTGAATAGTTCAACGATCTTACTTGGGTTGACTGTCGAGAAAACCCGCCGCTGCACGTCTACCAGTAATTCCATCACGCGGTCGTGTACCCGTGCTTGTTTCTTCTCGTTGAGCGTGGTTTGCAGTGGGCGACCACCTATGGCGACCACGTCAATCACGATGCCATCCGTGGTCACCTTGGGTAGCCAGACTTCCGCGTAGAGTTTCAGGAGGGCAGATTCTGCTTCTGCGGTGCGAGTAGCCTCTTGTTCGCGGAGCTGTGACTTTTGTTCATCAGTGAGATTAAGCTGCTTCGACTTCTCGCGAATGCGCTCAATCGCGATCAGGTAACGAACGGAGCGGCGAAGAATTTCAATCTGTTCGGCTGCGGGAACGGCCAATCCGAGTCCATTGCGGTACTTGCGCGGACCACTGCCGGAGTTTTCAAAGATTTCCTTCGCCGCTGCCTCACGCCCACTGTGGGCCTGCGTACCGAAACCCAGGGGCATGTAGGCAATGAGGAAGCAAGGCTCCTTGTCAGGGATTTCACCGGACTTCGCTTTCCAAACGACCGCATTCCGACCCGTGATCCGGGCTTCCAGCATTTCCTTGATACGCTCTTCCACTTGGCGTTCGTCTCGCGCAACCGCGTTGGACTCCTGCTCGACCAGTAGCGTGACGTTTGGGTCTTTCTTGAAGCAGTACCGCGCACCGTCAAAGTGGAGGTACAGGCATTGCTCTTTCAGCTCTTTCAGGCAGGCCAGCGCCGTTGTGCTGTCGAGATCAGGCCCCACACAGACCGAGAGTAGGTCGGCTTCGGTGATTCCTGGGGGTAGAAACTGGGTACCATTCGCACCGTCGCGTCGCAGACCGCCGAATGAATACATCAGGATCGCCGTCGCAAGGCGGAAAGCCGCCCGCTTTCCCGTCTCGGACGGGCTTTCTTTTGTCCGCCTATCATCAATACGGCGTGCGCGGGCGTTGGCCCCGATCAGGTCATGCTCCAAGACTGCTTGGAAATCCGCTTGCTGCCCGACTTCCTTGAAGAACGCGAGGCGAACCTCGGCGTCGTAGATCGGAACATCACCCGGTCCGAGAACCGCACGGCTTTTCTCTTCCCGTTTCGTGGCACGCAGGCACGCTGCCAGAAAACGTAGAGCTCCGCGCGTGCGCTGGAAATCAGGAATTGCAGCCCACTGCTCTCGCATCACATCGATCAATGCAGGATGGAACGGATATGCGGCGCGTATGCGCTCTCGCAGGGCGAGGCCTTCTTCTTCCGCTTGTCGTTCCTCAGCAGCGCCCTTGGCATTGCCGCGCTTCATCTGCGTAACAATTTCCTGGTACGCGTTTGCAGCAGGATTGGCTTCTTCGGCTGAGGGAATGCGCGCCAGCAGACGCCGTTGAATAACTGCAAGAACTTCGTTGCCCTCGACAGGCTCGCGAAGCTGATCCTTGCGCGCCGCGAGATGGTCCACTGTCTGAAGCAGGTTCACATATTCAAGGGACTCGCGTTTGCTGGACTGCAATGAGAAAACCAATGCCGTATTTGGCGAGTTCCCAACTGCGCCTGTGAGCCGGTGCAGAAAACTCATGGTTTCATCCCGCAGCGTTGTCTGATGGACTTTAATGCCGCCAACGCTGATGAGATATTGCAAGACCTCGTCGAGCAGGATCAGATTTGGCCCTTCCGCCAGCAATGCCATAATCTCGTCGGCACCTGGTGCGACACGCGCCTCATCCTGCTGGCGCATGACCTCGTAACCCTGCTTACCTCTCAGAGACCATGCGATCCAGCCCCACATGGTTTGCGCGCGGAACCCTGCGCCGGGAATTTCCTTGCCCTTGGTGGCGTCGAAGAACTGGCCATCAAATACTGCAGTGCGAACATTGGCTGGCCTGGCGAAAGGCAGTGCCTCAGGCAGAACATCCAATGCCTTCCGGTTGTGTGCGGCATGAAACAGTGAAGCCAGCGTATGTGACTTGCCGCCGCCGAACGGCGTGAGCAGTTTGAGAATCCGGTTACCCGTGCCCCCATCCAAGCGCGAAAGCACATCCTCCAGCAGCGACCGCAGCCCTTTGGTCGGGTAAGAGACTCGGAAGAAGTGTTCGGGATCTCGGTAAACTGCGGGAACACTTTTGTTACCATCCGCGAGTGGGCCGAGATCGAGCGCGAAGATATCTTCGGAGAAAGTTGGCGAATCCACATCCGAATGGACTTGCACTACCTGAACCCAAGGCTTGATGGCCAGTGAGTTCTTGTCCGACGTTGCGCTCATGTATAAGTGCTCCAAGTGGAATCGTTCAGCCGTACTTCAAAGCAGTCGGATATCTGATATCCCCGACTAACGGTTAACTGTTAAATGATGAACCATCTGCGGCCGCGACGATGCTGCGGATTCACGAATGTGTTCAGTAGCCAGTCACAGTGCGCATATTCAGGTTCCTGAGGCGTATACACCCAGTATTCGTAGCGATTGTCTCCGGTTCGGTGAAACCGAATGATGGCAGGCTTCACGACTGCCGCTCCGGCAACCTCGATTGTCCAGTTAGGAGTTCCGTGCTCAACAACGGGGCGGTCTTCTGGTTGTGGATTTTGCTGCTTGCGGTCGATTAATCGCAAAGTCGGTAACTGTTCCGGATCGAGACCGAAGTACGAGAACCAAGCGCCAGCAGGCGGTTGGACTTGTGTGTCTCGGCCCGGACCTTGTTCCATCAGCAGATCCATCAATAACTCTTCACCTGTCATTAGTATTTCTCCTTCCTCGGCAGTTTGACTCGGCACTTCAAGAGGTAATACTTAGGCTTTTATGCTGTACTTCTCATCTGTGTGTACGCGCTGCTCTGAAAAGTGGCCCCTCTGCGAAATCTGCCGCATCTTCGACGACGCTTTTCCAGTTAGCAGTCAGCTTCGTCAGCGCGGCCAGCTCGCCGCCCGTCGCGACCTCGCCGAGTTCGCCGCCCTTGAGTGCTGGGCCTGAAAGCGCTTGTGCGACTAAACGCATCTGCTCCGTATTCGGCTTCGCTTCGCGGAAGAACCCCGGAATACTGGCCGGGTGGTGATCCATCAGCCATAGGAGCCGATGGAGCGCGTCCACCAAGGGCGCTGGTTGCCCATCATCCGACGGTAATCCTAACATTGAGTCATCACCGCGTTCGGCGTAGTCAAGCAAGCGGTACTTGCCTTTCTTCTTCTCCACGAGGGGGCGCGAACCTTGCGACAGTCCGTGCGGGCTGTCTAGCTCCACATGCGTTCCATTCGCAAAAATAATTGCCTCGCCAGCTTCCAATTCAGCTGACTTGTACGTATAGCGCCATAGAGTGTAGAAGCGGGTAGCGGCATCCATTCCAGCCAGACCATAACGGCCTCCTTTTCCCCCAACATCTTCAGACAGCCTAGCTAGGATCGTCTCCAGCACGACGGTCTCAACTTCGGTGAGAAATCGTTCCGCAGGAACTTCCTCGCCATTTCTGTATTCAACTCTTGGATGCCGAGTGAAAGCACGCAGGCCGGCACCGACGCAGGAGATCACCAAGTCCGCACCTGAAACGCCCAAAAGCCAGAGAGAAGTAACCCTCTCGCGGACAACCGATTCGAGTTCCTCGCGCACTTCGTCCTCGTATTGCCCCGTTTTCTCGCTATCTCGTTTGCGACCGACCAAGACGATGCTTGATGCCAAAGCGGCGGAATCTTGAGCACGTAGTCGACCCGGTTTCTCTGTATCAAGAGGCCATGCTTCCGTAACCATGAAGCCTGCTCGGCGGAGTGCATCGACCAATGTCGCCCATCCAAGTGTGGTCTTGTGCGCGTAAATTACGCTCATGTGACCGCCGGGCTTGAGCACTCGCGCTGCTTCGCGAAACGCGTCCAGCATCATGCCCTCATAGGCCGCGCGTGCCTGGTCCATAGAACCATCAAAACGAGCTGGCTCCGCAATGGCTTCGGCTTTCTTCGGCGTCAGAGATGATGCGAAGTGTTCCGGGTAGAGGTGGCCCACTGTGCGCCGCAGCCAGACGTAGAAATAGTCTGACAGGTCAGCATACGGGACATTGTCATAGTAGGGAGGGTCGGTGATTACCGCGTCGAACGTTGAGTCATCCCAAGGCAAAGATGTTGCCGAACCACGTTTTACATTTACCTCTCGATTCGACACCTCTGCCGCCTCTACAGCTTCGACCTGACGTTGAAGGTATTCATGGGTATCTCCTGATCCACCACCAAAGGGCGCGATCTCAACGAAGTCCCACGTCATTGGAAGCGCTTGGCGCGAAAATGTACTTCCCATCTGCTGATTCTGCGGTATCCAACGGCAAACAGTGCTGTTGGAATTCGAGACGGTGCTTTGAAGAAGCCCGAGATATGTCGTTATTGCTCTTACATGCTCTGCGGAGTAACCGTGCTTTCGCAGCTCTTCCTCGGTGTGCCTGACCGCTGCGGCAAACGTGAGAAGCATTACCTGTTGTCGGACGGTGAAAAGACTGCCCCATGTCTTGAAGCCATAGGGCTGCACTCGAAAGCCGAGTGTTCCGGTCTTCGGCAAAGGCTCGTCGGGAATCGACAGACCAGTGTCTTTGCACAGCGCGATGAGCCGATCATTAAGTTGCGAGCCGGAAGGAATAAGCGATCCAACTTCATCGCCAGAGATGTAAACCTTTCCCGCATCGTGAGGACGGATACATGCGACCGCTATCAGCTGGGTAGAAAACCCTCGGTCCCGACCCTCCTGCTTTATGTAGTCGTTGTCCGCAACGGTTCCACAAAACGGGCATGTAGCATTTCCCCTTGTGGAACCCGCTTCTGGGTCAAAACCAAGGCCCTTCTCAGAACTGGCTTCCACGACCTCGAATCGAACCTGCTTACCTTCTTTTGGTCGGAGGGTCCTAAGCGCAATATAATGGTTGGCGCGTTTGCACAACCATGTTTGGCGTAGAAGCGGAACGCTCGCGTGACAATCGGGTTTCTTGCAGCTTACCGTGCGAGTCCATAAGTAGGCGATTGGGACAAGATGTTCACGGCGAACATCACTGCCCCTTTCCTCGTTCCAGAATCGCTCAGACTTTATGGGCCGCTTCCTATGTGTGTCTGGGTCGGCTATCGATGGGTACAAATCGCCGACGTCGTCCTGAACGTTTTTGAGGAGATAGGTGCCCCAATGACGAAGTTCCGTAGATAACCCGGCCCAAGTTCCGTCAGCGGAGCAGCCCTTGGAGTTCGCATCAGCCCGACCGTGTCTTGCCGGATACACGAGAGTGCAAAGCTCTATGAGATACACAACTGGATTAACGTCCATTGCATAGACATCGCAACCAAGGCGGAGCGCTTCCAGGGGAATTGAACCGCCGCCGGCAAACATATCCAACACTCTTGGGCGTGGCGCTTCGCCATTCACGATGGCGCTAGGGGTAATACTAATTCGCGTTTCGGATGTTAACCTGTCGGCGTGCGCCTCGAGTATGTGGCGCTGTGCTTCGTTTACTGCCGACGATGACGCAGGATAGATACAAAGCCCTTTCATAAATTTGGCGGCATTCGCCCGAGTAAGATTAGCTCTCTTCTCTTCAGGACCATTCGCTGGACGGAATCTGTTGAAGGGTACTAACGCTCCATAAACTGCCGCACGGCACGCGACCAGTGGCCGCCGAGCCCACCATAAATGCAAACTGGATGGGTGGCCTTTCCGAACAGATTTTTCGCGGGCGGCCTGCTCACTTATGTCCTTAATGGGCAGATAGTCTTCAATAAGCCGCTTATCATCACTCACTAAAGTATTCCCCTCTGCTTCACTGCGGCGCTTTCAATAGCGTCGGCTGGAATGTCGTAGTATCGTGCGGCGATGACCTCGCGCTTAGCATGGTCGAGATGCTTCGCCGGGTTTTGAATCCTCATTGGCTCCGGGTCTGGATTGTCGAGCGGATTCCAAATCACATAGAGCCAATAACTGTCTGCAAGCTGCGTTGCCTTGTACCACTCGTTTGTCGTGAGGCGGATGGGCTGACCCCGGCGTCGGCCTTTGACCTCGATGCGGCGGATACCGGTGACCGGATCACGGTACCCGGTCTGCGGATCAGCCGGTCCAAGGCTGCGCACGTCAAAGCCAATTTTCAGATGCCCTACACGCTCGCACTCGAACCCCCTACCCGATTCGTACGCGATGACCACATCCTCAGCGGCTATTTCGGACTTGCGCCGCACCTCGGGATCGAGATCAGCAAGCGCTACACCGATCTGTTCTTCGACGGAGCGCGTGCTAGGCAATACTAAGGCTGTGGCGACGTGCCGTACAGGGCCGTGTTTGGCTAAAGTAAGCCGCTCCAACCCGGCAAGCCGTTCGATTCGTGTGCGGGTAAGGTCAGCCAGATCGTTCTCGGCACGCTGACGGGCAATGGCGACCTCCGGCTCGCGCATCTCGCGCGCCTTCAAGTTCATGACGCGGTCCTGCGCGGCTCTTACACGCGCATCAAATGACTGCTGAAGGTAATCGCGGCACACTTGGACAAAGTGCTGCCGCTCCTGCTGGCACTGGGCACGGCGCTCGGTTTGGTAGGTGCTCTTGAGAAAGTCGGCTGCTTGCGTCGCGTCTTCAGGAACTAGATTCTCCGGTGGTGCAGGATGCGCTGGCAGATCAAGTAAGGTATCTGCGGGAATCACTGAGAATCGTTCGTCGGTACTTTCCACTTCTTCTCGAACAGCAACCAGCTCACCCTGCAATGTCTGCACTTCGCCCTTAGTGTTCTGACCTTTGATGGCGATCTCGAAGAAATGTAGTTTGTAAGGAAGATCGCTGTTTGAGTCCACATAAACACCAACACCAGCCGTGAGTGGAGCGAGCGTTTCATTTAGGCGTTCATCGACAGAGGCATACAATGGATGACCAGGGCCGATCAGCACTGCATCGATGTGCTGGTCCAGCTCCAGGTGTTCCTTGTGGAATGTGACCTTCCGATAGGTCGTCTCAGGTTTTCCGAGTTTTCGCACAGACGCCAAACGGTCGGAGCGGAGGTCAGCGAGAACGTGCTCAACCCGGTATAGGCCGTCAGCGCGCGGCTCAACCCTCAGGCCAATCTCGCGAGCAGCATTCACGAAATGCTGCTCGACGTAACGCGGCATCAGCCGCCGTTCTTCCGCCTCGGCGTTCGCCGTTTGAAACCCCGAAAAATCTACGTTCGCGCGTGCCAGTGCGATTCCCGTTGCCTGCTCGTATTGAAGCAGCCGTTTGGGGTCAACACGCTCAATCTGGTCGAGGTATTCATCCAATCGCCGAGGATCATTGGCGGCTTCACGCAGGATCTCGGGCAAATTGATATCGTTCAGCGACAGAACTTCACCGATCACGTCAAAAACGCGGTCGGCCAGAGCGGACCGCATCTGCTCCATTTTTTGTAGCAACCGCTCAAGGATTCGACCTTCGATGATTGGCTGGCCCTCTTCAGACTCGCTCGCGACAAAGTTGAAGGCGTGTACGTCGCGGTCCTGGCCGATGCGGTGAATCCGACCAAGGCGCTGTTCCAGGCGCGTTGGATTCCAGGGGAGGTCGTAGTTAATCATCAAACGGCAGAATTGGAGGTTAATGCCTTCACCTGCTGCCTCGGTCGCGACACAGACCTGGCGGGTTGTGCGGAAATCCTCCTGCATCCGCTTCCGTTCATGGGGATTCATGCCCCCGTGAATTTGACAGGTCGAGTATCCCCAGCGGTTCAGGTGATCCAGCAGATGATTCAGCGTGTCGCGGTGCTCCGTAAAAATGAGCAGTCTGCCCCTGCCGTCTTTCAGTTCATTGAACTCGGCTTTCGCGAGGCAATCGCGAAGCGCGGTGAGTTTGGAATCCGTGGCATTGTCGCGCACGCGACGTGCCTGCGCCAGCAAATCCCGAAGCACAGCAATTTCCGCACGGAGTTGGTCGAGTTCAACTGCCGTCGTGAACTCGTCGGTCAGAAGGTCGCGTTGGGCGTCGTCAAGATCATCTTCATCTTGCTCGGCGTCAGCGAGTCGGCCTTGAATTTGTGCAAGCCGCTTCGCCCGCTGTGCAGGTGATAGAGACTCCAACTCCTCCAGGAGGCCCTCCTGCTTCTCCAACCGGCGGCGGATCGACTCGGCGATGGCCTGTGTTGAGCTGGCAAGGCGTCGTTGGAGAACAGTACGAGCCAGTGCTACACTCTGCTTCTTGCGTCCGCTGGCCTGCGGCAAGAACTCGTTTATATAGGCCGTGACGGCCTTGTACAGGTCAAACTCTTCATGATTCAGCCGGAAGGTTACAGTGTGCGCGTGACGGTCGGGGAAAAGCCGCTGACCGTCGATGTCGCGGAGGTCTTCCTTCAGCCGCCGCAGCGCCCATGGACAGTTTTCTCCGAGACTGAGAATGTCGCGCCGAATCTCGCCTGCGCGTTCACCCACCCGAGTAGGCTCTGGAAATAGGTCGGGATCGATCAGCCGGACGAAATGGCTGAAGCGGTCGTCATCGCCGTGGTGTGGTGTAGCGGTTAGAAGCAATAGGTGGTCGGCGTCTGCGGCCAGGCGCTCGGCCAATTGATAGCGGCGTGTCTTCTCAACCTCATCGCCACGACCAGAAGACCTCTTCGTATAAGCGCTGCACTTGTGAGCTTCGTCTATGATGACTAGATCCCAGCGCTGTTGCCAAACCCGCTCGCGGACATCGTCCTGCTTGGCATAGTCTAGCGACGCAATTACCTGCGTTGCGCGCTGCCACGGGTTTACTAGTTGCTGCTGGTCAACGGCAGAAAAAATGATCTCGAACGGTTCGCCAAACCACCTTAGTAATTCGTCTTGCCATTGAATCGTTAGGGGAGCGGGGCAGAGTATGAGGATGCGTTCAATGGCTTCGCGCAGCTTCATCTCCTTGAGCAGGAGACCCGCCATGATCGTCTTGCCAGCACCAGGATCGTCCGCCAACAAAAAACGAAGTCGCGGCTGCGGCAACATTTTCATGTAAACCGCTTCGATCTGGTGCGGAAGTGTGCGAATACCAGAAAGGCTGACAGCAAACTGGCGGTCATGTGCATAGGCCAGCCGGATGCGCGCCGATTCCACTAGCAGGCGTAGTTTTTCGGCGTCGGCGGCGTGGATTGCCGCCCGCGAGTTCATTACCTGACCCGCGAGCGCGGCGGCTTCTTCCAACGAAAGGATCGCTTCGTCTGGCGTTCCATCCCCCAGCCGGACCCGACACTCGTACCCTGACCCGATGAATCGGATTCCCTCCAATGTGACCGGCTCAAGAAAATGGCCTGGGAGGGCTATTCGCTGGCCCAAGGGGAACTTTTCCATCGAGATTTGCGGAGCGGACGGGTTTGCCATAGCTTATTGAATACAGAGGAATTATTAGAACATATTACAACCCGAAACGAACCAGCGATGGGCTGGCTGATGACCTGATTTCGCTCCTGCCACGGATTCATGCCATAGTTTGCCCTGAGCACGTCGTTGCGGGTGCGTCCGGCAACTCGATTTGAACGGGTTTGTTTTATCGTAGAGAATCTAATTCGCATGATCCGTATTCTCGAGTCCCCGTGTGGCAGTGAGCGGCTGAATGCCGCCTGCGACTTCGTGCGCCGCTCTCCACGTGGCTCTGAGCTCTTACTGATCGGCCCATCCCGAGAATCTATCGACGATTTAGCACGCGGGCTGTCTCTGGCGACGACGGCGACATTTGGACTCCACCGATTTAGTTTGACGCAGTTTGCAGCTCGCACGGCGGCTGCGGGACTCGGGCGTCAGCAGTTGGCACCGGTAACGGTTTTGGGAACGGAAGCCGTGGCTGCACGCGCCAGCTTCGAGGCCGCTCGACGTGGCGCGCTGAAGTACTTTTTGCCCGTAGCGAGGCGCCCGGGTTTCTCCCGAGCGGTGGCGGCTACTGTTACGGAGCTGCGGTTGGCAGGGCTCAGCCCAAGCTCCGTGGCACAGCTTGGTGACGCTGGATCTGACCTTGCTGAACTCATGAAGGAGTTCGAGGAGCAACTTGCCAGAGGCAGGGTTGCGGATCGCAGTCAACTTTTCCGGATTGCGCTTCGAGCAGTTGAAGACGCGAGCGAAGCTAGCTTGGTCGGAAAGCCTGTCCTCTTACTGGATGTAGCGCTCCACACTGAATCGGAAGGTGCGTTTGCTCTTTGCCTGATGGATCGGGCATCTGAGGCCTTTGTCACAGTACCGGCGGGTGACCAACGTACATTGGACTGCTTGTCCCGCTTACCAAAGGCGGAGCGTATCCTGTCGCCAGCGTGCGGGACACATTCCCTGGGCCGCCTCCAGAACTCCATTTTCGGCGATTCAACCGTTGCAGCGGAATCCGATGATCGTGTCAAGTTCTTCTCTGCGCCCGGCGAGGCACGAGAATGCATCGAAATCGCCCGCTTCATGATGGAGCAGGTTAAAGCCGGAATCGCGTTTGACAAGATCGCGGTCTTTACCCGAAGCTCGGCAGCATATTGCGAACTACTAGAAACGGCCCTGAACCGGGCCGGAATTCCGAGTTATTTTGTTCGTGGTACATCTCGACCTGATCCGTCAGGGCGAGCCTTTCTCGCGATTCTTTCCTGTGCTGCCGAGGGCTTGTCGGCCCGTCGCTTTGCTGAGTACCTGTCCTTTGGCCAAGTACCGCGGCTAGAGGAAACAGGCGCGCCTCCCGCTGGTCGTGACATTTGGTCGCCGAGCCGGGACGAGATGGCATTACCCGTCCTCGAGCAGTTCGATGAGTTCCCGGATGAGGAGGAGCAGGCAGTCGGTGATTCGGATGAACAGGCAACGCTTGCTGGAGGCTTACGGGCACCGCGCAAATGGGAAGAGCTGCTAGTCGAAGCAGCCGTCATAGGTGGTAAGGGCCGCTGGGAGCGGCGGCTCAAAGGTCTCGACGCGGAGCTTCGTCTGAAACTTCAGGAACTCCAAAAGGATGAACCGGAGTCTCCGCGTAACGCAGGCATCGAGCGAGCCCTCAATAACCTCGCCCACTTGAGACGTTTCGCGTTGCCGCTCATCGACTTTTTATCCGGTTTGCCCGAGAGCACGACTTGGGGCGAGTGGCTGGGATCACTGGAGAAGCTGGCTAACATGGCCTTACGCCACCCGGAAAGAGTTTTGAGTGTTCTCACGGAACTCAAACCCCTGGGCGCTGTGGGCCCGGTAGGCCTGGACGAAGTTCGCGATGTCTTGGTGGATCGACTCTCAACTCTGGAGGTTGAGCCACCTAAATCGCGTTTCGGATGCGTTTTTGTGGGGACTCCTGAACACGCACGAGGCCGCAGTTTCGAAGTTGTATTTATTCCAGGTTTAGCCGAACGCAGCTTTCCCGCGAGGCTGCGAGAGGATCCCGTCCTTCTGGATGCTTCAAGGAGAAAGCTTGGCGCGAGACTTCCCACGCAGGAAAGTCGTGTCCTTCAGGAACGCCTTCTGCTTCGCCTTGCTATTGGAGCTGCAACTGAGCGGCTGTACGTTTCTTATCCGCGCATAGAGGTCGGGCTGGGTCGGCCAAGGGTACCCTCTTTTTATGCATTGGATGTGCAACGAGCGGTCGGGGGCCGGGTTCCAGAGATTGCCGAGTGGGAGAGGGGTGCTGCTCGTGTTGCCGATGCCTCCCTTGATTGGCCGGCGCCTCGGAATCCTGAGTGTGCGATAGATGACGTGGAACATGATCTTGCAACACTCGGCCGGTTGCTCCACAGCAATCCGGACACGGTGAGGGGTCGCGCAGCCTACCTGTTCACCCTGAATAGTGCGCTCGGCCGTTCCTTGCGTAGCCGCTGGGCTCGATGGCGGCAGAGAAAATGGAGTTCATACGATGGAGTTTGCAGCCAATCGGAAGAGGTGCGGCAGGCTATGGCCCCTCATCGACTGCGAAGCAGGTCGTATTCTCCGACCAGCCTGCAGCACTTTGCCGTTTGCCCGTATCGATTCCTGCTTGCGGCAATTTACCGCCTAGCACCATACGAGGTTCCGGGCGAGATTGAACGACTTGATCCTCTAACGAAGGGCGCGATTTTCCATCAAATTCAGGCTGCGTTATTGCGCGAAGTAATGCAGCAGGGTTATTTGCCAATAGACCGCTCGAAACTCGAGAGCGTTGGGCTGCTCCTTGACCAGGTCGTCGACAGTGTCGCAGAGGATTATCGAGAGAAGCTCGTTCCCGCCATTGATCGGGTCTGGAGAGACGAGATCGAGCACCTCCGAGCCGATCTTCGAGGCTGGTTGCGGCGAATGGCAGAAGTGCCTGATGACTGGATTCCAATGCTGGTTGAATATGGGTTCGGTGTTCCTGCGGACCCGACGCAGGATGTGCAAAGCATTCCGGAGTCGGCGACGATTGCAGAAGGATTCATGCTACACGGTGTCGTGGATCTTGTAGAGCGCAAGCAGACCACGTTACGCGTAACAGACACAAAAACAGGCAGCAACAATTTGAGCGAAGGTACCTTCATAGGAAGCGGGGAGAAATTGCAACCTGTGCTGTATTCCCTTGCAGTTGAAGCAATCCAGAAAACGACGGTTGCCGAGGCGAGATTATCATTCCCAACCTCAGCCGGCGGATTCAGCCAATTCGTAATCCCGATTACTCAAAATAGTCGGGTCCAGGGACTTGAGGTACTTCGAATCATTGACAATGCGATAGCGTGTGGTTTCCTGCCGCCAGCGCCGAGAGAAAAAGGCTGCGATTACTGCGATTTCCGAAGGGTTTGTGGTCCGTATGAAGAGATGCGTGTGACCAAGAAAGACCAGAGCCCACTGGAGAGCCTCGTCCGGTTGAGGGGCATGGCATGACCGTACTCGCAGACCAACGTGAGCGCAACCTCATTGCGACCGCGCTCGATCGCACGATGGTCGTAGAGGCTGCAGCAGGCACTGGCAAAACCACGGAACTCGTCAATCGAATCATCAGCGTGCTTGCCGAAGGGCATGCCCGCATCGGTGACGTTGTCGCGGTCACATTCACTGACAAAGCAGCTGGCGAACTCCGGCTTCGTTTACGATCCGGGCTTGAGACGAGCCGACGTCAAGAGCTGGAGGGTTCCTCAAGGTACACCAATTTGCTGACCGCGCTCGGGCAGCTCGAAGAGGCACAAATCAATACGATCCATGGCTTCTGCGCGGACCTTTTGCGCGAACGTCCCGTTGAGGCGATGCTCGATCCGCAGTTTGAGTCAATCAACGAGTCGCAGGCGAAGCGGCTACAAAGAGAGGCGTTCAAGTTGTGGCTTCAGCGAACACTAACAAATCCACCGGAGGGCGTGCGCAGATATCTGCGACGAGATGTGAAACGGGGTCCCGCAGATAGTTTGTATGAGGCCGCTTCAAAGCTTGCCCTCTGGCGTGATTATCCGGCGCCGTGGCGACGACCGGAATTTGAGCGCCTGACGGTAATCGATTCGTTAGTCGAGCAACTCCAGCAATTTGCTCAACTCACCGGCGCATGCTCAGATGCCGCAGACCGGCTTTATCTCTCCACATTGCCAGCGCGGCGTTTTGCTGACCAACTCACAGCATCGGAGGCGGTCGCGGCGAGGGATTATGACTCTCTCGAAGCGCAATTTGCAGTCCTGTACCGAGACCGGCAGTTCCGGGAACCTCAAAAGGGCCGGACCAAAAAATATGGCGAGACGGTTTCTCGAGCAGAAGTGCTGAAGTCGCATGAAGACTCAATTGCCGCTCTCGAGGACTTCGTCCGTAAGGCAAACGCGGACCTGGCAGCGCTGCTTCATTCGGAATTGCAGGAGGTGCTTGCGGTCTACGAAGAATCGAAGCTGCGCCTCGGGCGGCTTGATTTCCTAGATCTACTGCTGCGGGCGAGAAACCTGCTTCGCGAGAACCATTCCGTTCGGGCAGATCTTCAAAAGCGTTTCACTCTCATCTTCGTGGACGAATTTCAGGATACGGACCCCATACAGGCGGAGATCCTGTTACTTCTGGCTTGTGGCGATCCCTCCATTTCGGATTGGGAGCATGCGATTCCAGAGCCAGGGAAACTGTTTATCGTGGGCGATCCGAAACAGGCGGTCTACCGATTTCGGCGGGCCGATGTGGGAGTGTATCAACATGTCAAGAGTCTCTTGGAAGCGCATGGCGCGCTGTGCATCAATCTAACGACCAGCTTTCGCGGGAGACCATCGATCCAGAGGTTCGTAAACGCTGTTTTCGAACCCGTCATGAAGACTGATACCGCAACGCTGCAGACTTCCTACGTGCCGCTCTCACCTTATCGCGAGGAGGGAACCGACCAGCCCTCGATCGTTGCTCTACCAGTGCCTGATCCGTATGGGCAGAAATACATCAGCGGTAAAGCGATCGATGGTTGTCTGCCCGATGCTGTCGGGGCGTTCGCCGAATGGCTCATAAAGGAGAGCGCCTGGAAGGTGAATGAAGGCAATGCAGGCCGCATGGTGCCGATCCGGCCGGACCACATCTGTATCCTCCTACGGCGTTTTGAAAGCTACGGAGAAGACAAGGCGCGTGCATATGCTCAGGCACTTGAAGCTCGGGACATCCCGCACTTGCTGATCGGAGGAAGGTCATTCCATCAAAGAGAAGAAGTTGAAACTATACGCGCGGCGCTTACCGCGATCGAGTGGCCCGATGATGAGCTCTCCGTGTTTGCGACATTGAGGGGATCGCTGTTCGCCGTGGGAGACGAGCCGCTCCTAAGGTATTGGACGCGGTGGGGAAGACTGCACCCGTTTCGGATTCCGCAAGAAGAATTCCCAGAGGACTTGTTGCCCATCAAAGAGGCATTGGGTGTTCTTCAGGAGCTTCATACGCAGCGGAATCGTCGCTCTGTTGCCGAGAGCCTGAACCGGCTGCTGGAGGCAACACGCGCACATGCAGGTTTCGCCATGCGTCCTTCTGGTGAGCAGGTACTCGCAAATGTCCTTCACATTTCCGAGCTCGCCCGTTCTTATGAGGCGAGCGGTGGTATCTCCTTCCGCGGATTTATCGAGCAGCTTGAGGAAGATGCTGAGCGTGGCCAAGCGCCGGAAGCCCCAATCCTGGAAGAGGGAAGTGAAGGCGTCCGGATCATGACAGTCCACAAGGCCAAGGGGCTGGAATTTCCCATAGTGATCCTGGGTGGAATAACGGCACCGCTTGCGCACGAGGACGCGGACTGTTACATCGATAGCCAGACTGGGCTTTGTGCCCTGCAACTTCAAGGGCTCATGCCGCTGGAGTTACAGGAACACCAAACGGAGGAAGCTGCGCGGAACCGTGCCGAAGGAGTTCGAATCGCTTACGTCGCCTCTACACGTGCTCGTGACTTGCTGGTGGTGCCCGCTGTTGCCGACGATGCGGCGGAGAAACGGTTCACGGATCCGAATGATTGGTGGATCGCACCAATATTTGCCGCAATGTTTCCCAGCGATTCGTGTCGTAACAAACCGCAAACCGCAAATGGATGCCCAGCCTTCGGCCGGGAGACCGTACTTCGGCGGCCCGCAGACCAGGCATTCAATGTGCAGCCAATTCGACCGGGAAAATATGTGCTCCCTGAGGATGATCCTGTTGAATCCTCGCAATATTCGGTGGTGTGGTGGGATCCGAGCAAACTTGGCCTGGGCAAAGAGCTGTCCTTCGCGGTCAGACAAGAAGAATTGCTGGCTAAAGTCGACGATGCCGTCGTGAACGAAGACTTGCGGACATATGAAGGGTGGCGATCGAGGCGCACGGACACAATAGAACGAGGATCTCGGCCAAGCATACGTATCGAGGTTGCCAGTCGACGAGCCCACCGGCGGACAAGCGACCTGACGACTCTGGTGCGAACGGAGGTGATTTACTGCGAACGAGAGGAAGTCCGGCCCAAAGGCCCCCGCTTCGGAGCCTTGGTCCACTCAATACTAGCCACGATACCCTTTAATGGAGAGCATTCGGACATAGAGGCAACCGCGTTTCTTCAGGGCCGAATTTTCGGAGCAACAAAAGAAGAGGTTTCTTCTGCAAGGCTCGCCGCTGAACGGGCACTTGCCCATCCCATTTTGCAGCGCGCCCGGCAAGCATCAAAAAGAGGAGAATGCCGCCGAGAGACGCCGGTGACTCTGCTTGAGCCTGATGGCACTCTGGTTGAGGGTATCGTCGATCTCGCGTTTGCAGAGAACGGGGAATGGTTAGTATTGGACTTCAAGACGGATCAAGAGGTAGAGCAGGCACTCAATGCATATTCGCGCCAGGTCGCTCTTTACGCCGGCGCCGTTGCCAAGGCGATCGGGCAGCCGAGTCGAGGAATTCTAATGGTAGTTTGACGGCGGCAGCCTTCATTATGTGCCGCATTTAGCTCGCTGGACTGCTGGACTGGTGTGCAGCGCCACGTTGGATGCAATTCCTGGGCTGGTCTGGTCGGGGCCTCTGCCCGCGAACGGAGCGATTCTTGAGTGAAAAATGGGCACAGCTAGGGCACAGCAAGCCATGAGCGGAGAGACAATAGTAAAGTGTCAAAAGGACCTTATTTCTCTGGGTCTTAGGCGCGTCTTCAGTCCCATTACAGACGCGATGCGTGGGACAACCTCCTCGAAGCCAGGCACAGTTTAGGGCACAGATACCTGGGCCCGGAGAGTCAACGCGCTCAAAAGACTGCCTTGTCCAAAGATCGAGGGCGGGACTTTCAGTCCCCTCTTCATCGGGGAAGACTCTTCAACGCCAGTTGCGGATGACACCGCGAACGTCGGTAACTGGGCTTTCAGTCCCCTCTTCATCGGGGAAGACTCTTCAACGAAACGGTGACGTTCTCTCCCGAAGGCGGATCCGGCTTTCAGTCCCCTCTTCATCGGGGAAGACTCTTCAACTCCAGTTGTCTCCGCGGGAAATACCTCGGGCAGCAACCTTTCAGTCCCCTCTTCATCGGGGAAGACTCTTCAACAGCGTGCGTGTGTACGACCTCGCAGGCAAGTTGCTTGCTTTCAGTCCCCTCTTCATCGGGGAAGACTCTTCAACGCTGCTGCTATCTCTCGTGCGGTGAAAGATTTTTATCTTTCAGTCCCCTCTTCATCGGGGAAGACTCTTCAACGTTCTGGAACCGAACGTTCAACGATTTACCGTTGCTACTTTCAGTCCCCTCTTCATCGGGGAAGACTCTTCAACAAGCAAGCGAGTGGAAAAACAAGAACGATATTCTTGCTTTCAGTCCCCTCTTCATCGGGGAAGACTCTTCAACAGTAGAGTTTACTCCTCATATGATTTTGAGAACTACTTTCAGTCCCCTCTTCATCGGGGAAGACTCTTCAACCATGCCCCTCACCGATCTGGTTCCCTGCTACTTTACCTTTCAGTCCCCTCTTCATCGGGGAAGACTCTTCAACA
>JBAVGI010000584.1:0-2503 GCA_049684755.1 Candidatus Sulfotelmatobacter sp. | reverse complement strand
CACCCTCAAGTTTGAAGAGAAGGTTCCGCTGAGGCTGATCCCGAAAGCAGCCGCCAGTCTGGACTTTCAAGGCGAACCGGCTTCCTATACGCCCAATCCCTTCATGATGGTGATGGAGAAAGGGCAGTTATTGAAGGCGGCTGCGCCAGCCAAGAAGGCTCCGGTGCATCACAAACCGGCAGCGCAATAGTTCTCACGCTGGGAACAAAATCTTAAGGCAGCCCGCGAGGGCTGCCTTTAGTTTTTGTGGTGGATGATAGGTACTGGATGCTGCGCTAGCGGGCGGCCTTCTTTTCCATCGTGATGGGACGGGCGCTGCGCGGCGGACGCTTCCCGCCCTCCCGGAGTTGCCGCACATCGATTTTGAGTTCATCGATGGTACGGCTCAAAGTGTTGCGGTGCATGCCCAATTCGCGGGCGGCACGGCATTGGTTTCCTTTGTTTTCCTGAAGCACGGTGAGGATAAATCGCTTTTTGAACTCTCGCACACCCTCGGAGTAGAGGATGTTGCTCTTGTACATCTGCAAAATAAGTGCTTCCAGTTGATCTTTCACGGTAGGTTTCTCTCTGTTCTGCTTTGGTTTTGATGTCCGTTTTTCGTGTCGTGTTCAATACAAAATTGCGCCGCTGCTCATCTGCGAGATTCAGCCGGAGTTCCGGATAAGTCCCTGGGTGCGTGACGCAGGAAATCTAGCCCGTCATTGAACTTTGCCCGCAATTCCGAGGGCGCCAACCACATCGCCGCTCTTCCAACCACTAAAAAATAAGGCGCCAGCTCCGATTTTTCCAGCAACGATGTGGTGGGAGTAAACGCAGCCATTCCCATGAGAATTACAGCGACTGCGAGCGCACCCTTCAATAAACCCAACAACCCGCCCAGAAAACGATCGAAACCGCTCAACCCTACTTCCTTCATGAGCCGGCGCGCAATCCTGCCGGCTATGCTGAAGATCATCAGAATAACGAAAAAGATGATCAGGAAACCGAAAATCTCAGCCAGCATTTCCGAATTTAGAAACGACAACAGCCATTCGGCCAGTCTCTGGTATTGCCACGCCGCAACCATGTAGCCCACAATTAATCCCGCCATGCTCAAGGCTTCAGCGAAAAAGCCGTGCATGGCGGCCAGGATTACATTCAGCAAAATTACCGCGATGATCAGCCAGTCCGCCGTCGTCATGCCGCTCTCCCGCGAAGCGAAGATAGGCGGATCAGCGCGGTCTTACACATCCAGCTTGTGTCCCGTGATCTTTTGATAAGCGTCCAGATATTTGTCGCTCGTGTGCTGCGCCACTTCCGCCGGCAGCGCGGGCGCAGGTGGTTGCTTGTTCCAGTGAATCTCCTCCAGATAATCGCGAACGTATTGTTTGTCGTAGGACTCCTGCGCTCGGCCTGGAGCATACTTGTCGGCGGGCCAAAAGCGGGAGGAATCCGGGGTCAGCACTTCATCTGCCAATGTAATTCCCTTGGGGGTCAGTCCGAATTCAAACTTTGTATCGGCAATAATGATGCCGCGCTGGCGGGCGTAGTCCGCCGCCTTTTTATAAACCCGCAAGGTGAGGTCGCGCAACGTACTGGCGATCTCAGTGCCGACGGTTTCGCACATCTGCGAAAACGAAATGTTTTCGTCGTGGCCGCTCGTTGCCTTGGTGGAAGGAGTGAAGATCGGCTCCGGGAAAGCTTGCGATTCAAGCAGCCCGGACGGTAATTGAATGCCGCAAACCTTTCCCGTGGCTTTGTATTCCTTCCAGGCCGAGCCGGAAATGTAGCCGCGCACCACGCACTCAACGGGAAACATTTGTGCCCGTTGCACGATCATCGATCGTCCGCGCAGCTGATCGGCGTATTGCTGCAGCGCCTGCGGATAATGCGCCACATCCGCTGTAATCAAGTGGTTGGCAACGATGTCGGAAAGGAAGTCGAACCAGAACAGCGAAATCTGGCTGAGGACGCGGCCTTTGTGAGGTATGCCCGTAGCCAGCACGTAATCGAAGGCGGAAATGCGATCGGTCGCCACGAATAGCAAGTGCTCGCCGTCGAGTTGGTACACGTCGCGGACCTTACCGCTGGCGTGGAGGTGGAGTTCCGGAAAGTTTGTTTGTAACAGGACGGGATCAAGAAGCTGAGAGTTCATATTGAAATTCTAAGGCAGGAGCGAGCCGTATTTTAGCCCCTCAGAAACTTTTGTCAATCGCAGAGATCACAGGATGTAGGTAAGACCGTATCCCATTGAGCAGGAGAATGTTGGCGGCAGCGACCAGCGGAGGATGCTTACATAGGCGGGGTTTCGAACCGCGCAGTTGTGGAAAAGCTGAGGATAAGCGTGGATATCGTGGGCGTTGTCGCATTCGAACGGAACATTTCTTCAGTTGGCAACTTACGCCGCCCCGAACCGCACCGAAACCAGCTTCGATACTCCAGGCTCCTGCATCGTGACCCCGTAAAGAACCGGCGCGATGCTCATCGTCTTCTTGCTGTGTGTGATGAGGACGAACTGAGTCTG
>JBAVGI010000583.1:0-2599 GCA_049684755.1 Candidatus Sulfotelmatobacter sp. | reverse complement strand
TCGAAGATCGAGATTTTCACTCTGCTCGACAAAATCTGCCGCCCGACAACGATGCTGGCCTCGAACACCTCTTCTCTCAGTATCACCGAAATTGCTAGTGTTACTTACCGTGCCAGGAAATGCGTAGGCATGCACTTCTTCAATCCCGTACACAAAATGAAACTGCTGGAAGTAGTGCGCGCGCTCGAAACCGATGACGACACGCTGACCATCGCCGTCGACGTAGGCAAACGCATGGGCAAGGAAGTCGTTGTGATCAAGGAATCGCCGGGCTTCATCACCAGTCGCATCAATGCGATGATCGGCAATGAGGCGTTTTATATGCTGCAGGAGGGCGTCGCCTCAGCGGCGGATATCGATAAAGCGCTGAAGCTGGGATTGAATCATCCCATGGGACCGTTCGAGTTGGTCGATTTAGTGGGTCTCGACACGCGCCTGAACATTCTCGAGTACCTGCACAAGTCGCTGGGAGAGAAATATCGACCAGCGCCGCTACTGGTGCAGTACGTGAAGGCGGGACGATTAGGACGCAAATCAGGGCGCGGAGTTTACGAGTATCCCGAAGTTGCGGCTGCCGACCAGAAAGCTGCTGCACCGCGGCCGGGCAAGTCCACATCGCTGGCCGGCGTTAAGCAGTAGAAAGTTCTTTCAGCGAACGATCATCCTGTGGCCAAAACTCAAACCAGACAAAGATTCGATTGTCTCCTGCTTTACTCCTTTGCCCCCCGTCAGTACGTGAAAACTCTCGCCCATGCCTGCGGGCGTGACTAGATGCTTGAGTTGCAATGCGACTTTTGCCCGCTCCTGCGGCACTCGGCATTCTTCGAAAGCGTCGGCAAACTGGTTGGCTTCGCCGATGCCCATCAGAAATTGTGATTGCGTGACCAGCTTGTGGGTTTGCATGCCATGCTTTTCCGCGGCAGCGGCGAGTGCCGTGAAGTTCACGTCGGCCGTAATGTCTTGTTCCCCGGGAGCTTCGTATGGATTCGCACTGACCGAGTGCTGACGAATCGCTTTGAGCGTGCCGCGATGGCCTCCGGCGAGCTGTTCTTCGCGCGTGTAACCGTAATCGATCGCGATAACGAATCCGCGCTCGATGCCCGCGGCCAGGCGATGCATGCTTTGTTGCGCAGCCAAGGACACTTCGATGCGTTCGTAAGGTTCGGGATGAACCGAATAACGGTCCAGAAATTCCAGTTCTGCGGGCGAAGACGGCGCCCAGGTCTCGATGAAGTGGCCATCGCCAGTGTCGATGCGAAGGGAACCCTTCGCGCTAACGATCTCAACGGGCAGCGCGTCGAAGAATTCGTTGGCGAAGACGACGGTTGGCGTGTCGCGTGGCGATTTTATGTTTGGAAGATAAAGTGGCGTCGGTTCGGCTTTGCCCGAATCGAGGTGACGCTTTAGAGTATTTCTGATTCGCTCGGCCAGCGCCGGCGAGCTCTCCACCAGTACATAGTGCAGACCACGAAAGAAATCGGGAAACGTCTTTTCCGACCAACCCAGCACATCCTGGGCGAACAAGCCGCGGCCGGGTCCGAGTTCGATCAGATCGAGGCTCGCCGGCGAACCCAGCGCGCGCCACATTTCCTCGAACTGCCGGGCCAGAAGCCGGCCGAAAACCGCATGCACGTCGCTCGACGTGTAGAAGTCCCCGGCTTTGCCGAACTGCTCCGTATTTCGCGAATAATAGCCGAGTTCGGGATCGTATAAACAAATTTCCATGTAGCGGGAGAAGGGAATTGGACCGCGTGTGCGGATTTCCTCTTCGATCTTCTGGCGCAAAAGATTCACGATTCCCTCTGTCGCCGTTCCATGCGATCCTGCGGGGTTCGAATGAACATTTCGACAAGGTAATCGTGCAGAGCGTCGTAAAGCTGGCGCTGGAAGCTCCATTCGAACTGCGGATGGTCGAGGTCGCGAGGGTGGATTTCAAAGTAATAGGTGTGCACGGGAACGGATTTGTCTTTGAACTGAATGATGATTTCCACGCCTTCGCCTTTGGAGCGAGCAGAAAAATTCAGCAGCGGATGTTCGTAAAGTCTGAGTTGAGCGAGCACACGGTCGAGGCGAGCGCTGGTAGTTTCGGGCACAGGAGGATTGTAAAGCAGGCGGTAAGACTGACTTGTGATCGATTGAGATTGAGCGCAGCCGCCCAAGAGAATTGGCAGGCCGTCGGCTGTGCCGAACTGCAAGGGATCCTTCAACTTCGCTCAGGATGACAGCGCTCAGGGATTTACTCGTAACGCAGGGCTTCGATCGGATTCAGCCTCGCCGCCTTGATGGCGGGCAACATCCCGCTGATAATGCCGACGAAGCTGAGAATTACAGTCGACCAGATCAGCGTTGCAGAATTGATATACAGATGAATATCACCTTCGCTGGCGTCTTCGATGAAGGCGCTCCACAGGGTTAGAGAGCCGACACTCCAGGAAACGAGATAAGCGAGCACCACCCCTAACAGCCCGCCCATCGCGGTGATCACGAGGGCCTCGGCCAGGAACTGAAACAGAATATGCCAGCGCCGCGCACCGAGAGCCTTCTCCACGCCGATCTCGCGCGTCCGCTGGGTAACGGAAACCAGCATGATATTCATCAG
>JBAVGI010000582.1:0-4684 GCA_049684755.1 Candidatus Sulfotelmatobacter sp. | reverse complement strand
TCGAGCGCAATCATCCTTCGAAAAGCTTCCGGGGTTAAGACAACGCGTTCCTCGCTCGATGTCGCCTCGGAGAGCGCGCTTACAGTTACACCTTTCATTCCTGAGCGTCGTGCGTGCACAATGTCCTCCGCTTGATCGGTTACTGGCATAGGGCCAAGATCTTTCTGAGTGCTAGGAAATTGAATAGACGGGGGAGTTCAGAGCCAAACACGTCGGCCGCCTGCGCGGTCCGATTATTCCTTGGGGCTATCGGCTGTAGGGGAGGTGTACCGCTGATAATAATCGCTGTGAGCTGCGCTGTCGCTGCTGTTGACCAGCGCACCCAACAACTTCGATTTCTCAATTGTTTCAAGTCCGCGCTTCAGCTGCTGTTTTTCTGTGACCCCTTTGCGGGTGACCAGCAGAATTCCATCGGCTAAACGGGACCAGAGGCTGGCATCCGCCAGTGGAAGCACCGGCGGTGAGTCGATCACGATCCAGTCAAACCACGCCTCCAGTTGCTCCATCAGAGGCGAAAGCTTTCCGGACTGCATTAATTCCAGAGGGTTTTGCGGCGCGGTACCGGCCGGCAACATCCAGATTCCAAGGTTCTCCAGGCGGTAGATATTGATATTCGGGGTTTGTCCACTCAGCCACTCGCACAGTCCCGGAAGCTGGCCTAACCCAAACCGCGAGGTAATATTCGGCCGCCGCAAATCACCTTCGAGCAGCAGCGTCTTCTGCGGCTTTCTTCGCGCCAGAGTGCACGCCAGGTTGGATGCAACCGTGCTCTTCCCTTCCTGGGGGATGGTGCTGGTAATGAGAATTTTTTTCAATGGCCGGCTTTGTCGCAGCTGCCGCAAGCGGACCGCGAGGAAGCGAAACTTTTCCGCTCCCAGGCTTCCCTCTTTGCCCAAGGAAACCAGCCGACTCTCATCCCGGATCGTGGCGGACAGAACGGGACATCGTTCCAGATCTTCCACCGGCGCCGCGGGATCGGAATCGAAAGCATCCCCCAACGCTGGCTGGTCGACGATGGCTCCGGAATCGCGCAGCTTCTGTTCCGCCGCCTGCAGCAGTTCTGTAGCGATCGTGAGCGTGGGACCTTCCGACCCGGAATTTTCCAGCTCCGCTCTTTGCAATGCGTCGAATATATTGCTCATTATTCTTTCACCCTGAAGCGCAGTCGCCCGCTCAACTCCTCGTCGCGCTTCTGCTCTCCCTGTAAATGGGCATACAGTTCGAGCAGTGTCTGCGCCGCTTTCCGCGCATCGAGTTCGTCGGGAGTTGACTTTCTGTCCAGGGGAGCGGTTTGAATACCCAAGCGGAAATCGGTGGCAATGTCGTCGATAATTTCAGGACTGACGCTGCGCATTTGCCGTGCGTAAGCCGCAATCAGCGCATTTTCACAGACCGTATTGATCAGTCTGGGAAGTCCTTGAGAGTGCTGAAAGACGGCGGCGATGGTTTCGGGGGGAAACAGCACCGCGGGATGCGGGCACCCCGCCAGTTGCAGCCGGCGCTCGATGTATCCCTTGGTCTCATCCGAGTTCAAAGGCTCAAGGTGCGACCGCAGGGCGATTCTCTGCTTCAATTGCCGCAAGCTGACGGAATCGAGTTTTTCATCGAGTTCAGGCTGGCCCACGAGAAGAATCTGCAGCAGCTTCTCGTGCGGAGTCTCGAGATTGCTCAACAGCCGGATTTCTTCGAGAATTTCCGCCGACAAGTGGTGCGCTTCGTCGATCACCAGAGCGGTTGTTAGTTTCTTCTGGTTGCGCGCAATCACATAGTGGGCAATCTGCAGCAGCAATTCGCCTTTATTTTTACTGGTCGCGGGCAGTCCGAGATCACTGGCGAAGTATTGCAGGAATTCGATCGGTGACAAGCGGCCGTTGAATATATAAGCGTAGGCAACGTCATTACTCTGTTTCAACAACTGCAACAGATAATGCAGCAGAAGAGTCTTGCCAGTGCCGACTTCTCCGGTCAGAACCACGAACCCCTTATGCCGCCTGACCCCGTAGTAGAGAGCGGCCAGAGCTTCGTTATGCCTCCGCGTAGGAAACAGGAAAGAAGGGTCGGGAGTGATCTCGAAGGGATTGCGCTTCAGACTGTAAAAAGCTTTGTACATGGTTGACTAATCGGGTTGACTAACCGCGCAAGTAGCTCAACGCCGATCCCAGCAAAATCGTAACAGATACAAACACAGCCGTCGCCCAACCCAGCCACCGCCTGCCCCGCTCCCTTTGCTCGTCGGAGGGAACCGTGAGGGCAGGAATTTCCGAAATGACGGCAACGGGAAGCAGTTCCTGCAATTCCTTTTCGTCATGGATCCGGTCATCCATCATTTCGAACGCGCCGGCTACCACGACGCCCAGCGCCAAGCCTATGCCCAAACCAATCCCGCAAAACTTCAGGCGATTAGGAAAGTCCGGCTTTACCGGCAAGCTGGGGGGATCGATGATGCGGAAGCGTTCACCCTGCTGCAGCAATTCCATGCTGGTAGCCATCGCTGACTCGTTCTTTTTCTTGAGCAGTTCGTCGTAATTCGCTTTGGATTGCTCGTAGCCTCGGGT
Source organism: Candidatus Sulfotelmatobacter sp. (assembly GCA_049684755.1). GTDB lineage: Bacteria > Acidobacteriota > Terriglobia > Terriglobales > Acidobacteriaceae > Sulfotelmatobacter. Next base: position 2,129 of record JBAVGI010000582.1, on the reverse strand, counting down.
CAGATCCGAAAGCTGCTGCTCTCGCACCGGCTCCTGATTCAGTCTCGCCTGATAATCGACAACCTTATTTTTTAAATCCGCAACCGCACGCTCGCGGTTGGCGATCTCGATGCGATTCCCTTGAAGCTGTCCCTGCAACTGCACCATCGGGGACGACGCATCCGTCATGGCGGAGGGATCGGCGCTGGTGGCCGGCGCATCCGGATCCGCTGGCGCAGCGGCCTTCGCCTTCAGGTCAGCCATGATGCGGTCTCTGGTTTTTTCCGTTTCGGCGATCTGCTCCTTGACTTTGCGAACGTCGGGATGGCGATCGGTGTAGTGCGAGCTGAGATCGGCCAGTTGCGCCCGGAGCTTATCGAGCTCTTGATCGATCGCCGGAAGCCCCACTGTTGCCGTTCCTTCTGCACCTGTACCCCTTGGCGTACCTTGCAGAGAGCGGTATTGATTCACCAACGTCTCGAGGTAAACCCGCTGTTGTTTGGCGGTGTTCAGGGCGTCCTCTTCGGTTTGCAGTTGAGATTGCAGGCCAGCCAGAATCTGCAGATTGCTCCCTACCTGCGCCGGCAGTTCCCCGACATGCTGCCCCTTGAACTGGCGGATTTTTTCTTCCTGGTCAGACAAGGTCTGGCGCGCCGCTTCCAACTGGCTCTCGAGAAATTTTGTGGTGTCTTCCGACTGTTGCTGACGCACTTCGAGGTTTTCGCTGATAAAAAGATTGGTCAGTTCGCTGGTGACCTGCTGGGCGACGTGTGGATCGTGCGCGGAGTAGTAGACGTTAAACGAACTCACGCGGTTCTCGGTGTCGCGCACCAGTTCGATCTCAATCTGTTTACGCATTCCTTCGACTTTGTCATCGGCGCTGAGATGGTTATGCGGGTCCGCGTAAAGGTTCAGCTGATCAATGATGTGCAGCAAACGGGTGCGGCTTAGAATCTGTTGTGTGATGCTGCGCAGCCGGTCTTGCAGATCGTCGTTTACGTTGGGCGTAACGTAATCTTTCGGCATGGTGGGCTGTTCCACCAGAATCAGCGTGCCGGAACGATAGACAGGAGGCAGTACCCAGCTTGCCCCCCATACCACGGCCCAACCCAGGAAAAGAGGGATAAGAAACTGCAAGTGGCGGCGACGGACAATGCCCAGGTAGCGTTGCAGGTCGAAGCCTTCCGAACTTTTCTCGTCGAGATCGTCAACCATAGAATTCATCTTCCCAGGGGTCTGAAGAAACGGTAGGAAATCGAAACAAATTCGCTGTTCGTATTGGGAGTCTGCGCCAGGACGGCAACCCCGCTGTAATCCTGATGAAGCCGGGTGTAGCCCAGCTGGAGACCGATACGCTCACCAAACTGTCGCTGCAAGGAAGCTGTCCCTGAAAGCGTGTGCCCGTTATCGTTGCCCAACAGGGCTGACCCCAAAACATTGCTCTGCGCGTATCCACCCGCAATCGAGCCGCTTAATTTTCGCGTCATTTGCTGGCGTATCGATGCCGTCGCGCTATCCAACTTAACCGCCCCAATCAATCCTCCGCCGCCGGAGATCATGTGCGAGTAGCTGACAGCCACGTTCGTGAGCCGGCCTTGCCAGCCCATGCTGCCGCCGACCTGCGGATTCCAGCTCTGGAATCCTGGCGCCGCCGGCGACTGAGTATTGAAGTACTGCGGTCCCACATCGGCGTATTGCGGGCCGCCAAAGAAAGACATCGAGAGCCGCGGCGACGCATAGAGCGTGTAGAAAAAAAGCAGTGCGTGAGTCTGCGTTTCGTTCTGGCCTACGGTGGGATACGAAACCAGTCTTTGATACTCATAGGTCGCACCGACGTAGTGCATTTTCGAAATCCGGTGGGTAAAGAAGATAGAACCACCCTGCGCACTCGAATCGAACAGCCCAGGGACTTCAGCTTGGTTCGGATAGTGCAGATTGGCAAACGTTCCGCTGGCTCCGACCATGGCGTTGGCGGCAAATTGCCACGTCATCCCGACATTTCCGGCATTGCTCAGAAGGTCCGCAATCGGTGCGATGACGGAAAAGTTAGCCACCTGCGTGCCTCCGGAAACCGCAAAAGCCGAGGTCGGATCCGGCTGGTTGAACACGCTGGAAGTTTTCTGAAAGCCATCTCTCGCGCTAATGGAGAC
>JBAVGI010000581.1:0-12248 GCA_049684755.1 Candidatus Sulfotelmatobacter sp. | reverse complement strand
GAATTTGCTCGCGAGATATTTCGCGTCGCCGATGTTTCGGTGAATCTCGAGGTGGCTGGAGCTGATGAATTTCCCGCCAAGGTTCCCCGTCCAGCGTATTCGGTGCTCGAGAATCGCGAGCTGAAGTCCCACGATTTGAATCTGTTTCGTCCGTGGCAAGAAGGCTTGAATACCTATCTTTCGGAAAAATCCACTGCCGTCGCCAGCCGTTAACTCTTAGTTGTCCAGCGCCAAATTCACTCTCAACGCAAGCTGCAAAAGGTGAGGAGATAGAAATGAAGATCCTGATCGCAGGTGGGGCAGGCTATTTGGGTTCCGTATTGGTTCCAAAGTTATTGGAGCGTGGCTATGAAGTGGATGTAGTGGACTTGTTCTGGTTCGGCAACCACCTTCCTCCCGAAGCTGGAATTATTCGGAAAGATATTTTTGATATTACCGTCGAAGACCTGCAAAGCTACCAGCAGGTGGTATTTCTGGCCGGATTGTCGAATGATCCCATGGCAGAGTTTTCGCCCAGCCAAAACTTCATCTTCAACGCCGCTGCGCCTGCCTACCTTGCCTACGTAGCCAAGAAAGCCAACGTGAAGCGCTACGTGTACGCGTGCTCCTGCTCGGTCTACGGATACACCGACAACGAGTTATTCGACGAGAGCCGGCCGGTATCTTCTTCTTACCCGTATGGAATTTCCAAGCTGCAGGGCGAACAGGCGGTGATGAACCTGATGGACGATAGTTTCTCCGTCATCTCGCTGCGCAAAGGAACTGTCTCCGGATACAGCCCGCGCATGCGGCTCGACCTGATCATCAACACCATGTTCAAAAACGGTGTGCGCAATCGCGAGATCACGGTGAATAATCCCTCGATCTGGCGGCCGATTCTCAGCATCGAGGATGCGAGCAACGCTTATGTACGCGCGATTGAGGCCAGCGAGAGAATCTCGGGAATCTTCAACGTGGCTTCCGGCAATTACACGGTCGGCGAAGTGGGCGACCTGGTGAAGATGGCGATTGAAGAGCATCTCGGTATTCCGGTGCGGTTGAACATTCACCACAAGAAGGATTTCCGGAACTATAAGGTGAGCATCCAGAAGGCGGAAAACACGCTCAGCTTTCATCCCAATCACAGCGTCAAATGCATCGTGAAAAACCTTATCGAGAAGATGGATCGATTTGCCGATTGGGACAACCCGCAGTATTACAACATCGATACCCTGAAACTGCTCTCGGAAAATGGCGACCGGCTGCGCAGCCTGGTGGAGGTTGGCTAGACCATGAACGTGGTTCACGACAACGGTGAATTTGAAGTCATGACGATGAACACGCCAGAGCCAAATAACACAGCAACGACTACCCACTTCAATCCTCGATTGAGTTCGCGTCCAACAGTTCTGTTGGCGACGACTTCGCGCTGGTACCCCACCGCCCGGCTAGCCATCGCTCTAGCGAACTACGGATGTGCGGTCGAGATGCTCTGTCCTTCAGGGCATCCGATTACAAAGACCGCAGCCGCCAGCAAAATTCACCGCTATCAAGGTCTGACGCCCTTACGTTCCTTCGCCGCTGCGATCGCACTTGCCGATCCTGATCTCATCATTCCCGGCGACGATCTTGCCACCCGGCATTTGCACCGTCTTTACGACCTGAAACAGAGGAGTGGCAAAAGCGGCTCTTTGATTTGCGCCGTGATCGAGCGCTCGCTGGGGCCGGCGGAAAGTTTTCCGGTCGCATATACGCGATCTGCATTCATGGAACTGGCACAGCAAGAGGGCATACGCGTGCCGGCGACGAAAGCCATTACCAACCTGGATGAACTAAAAGACTGGATTATCCGCAACGGATTCCCGGTGGTCTTGAAGGCAAATGGCACCTCGGGCGGAGACGGTGTGCGAATTGTGCGCACTCTCGACGAAGCAGAACGCGCCTTCTGTTCGTTACAGGCTCCGCCGCGCTGGCTGCGCGCCGCCAAGCGCGCTGTAGTGGATCATGACGTGACGCTGCTCGGCCCCGCGTTGCTACGCCGGCACTTCGAAATGAATGCGCAAACTTTCGTTGACGGACGCGAAGCCACCAGTGCGGTCGCTTGCTGGCAGGGTAAGGTTTTGGCGGCTCTTCATTTTGAAGTGATCAACAAGAGAAGTGCGGCTGGGCCAGCCACAGTTGTCCGCGGGATTAAAAATACCGAGATTGCGACCGCCGCGGAAAAGATGGTGCGGCGGCTGAATCTCTCCGGTGTGCACGGCTTCGATTTCATGCTGGAAGAACAAACCGGAAAAGCCTATCTCATCGAGATGAATCCCCGCGCCACCCAGGTCGGACATTTGGCGCTGGGCCCGGGGCGCGACATTCCGGCGGCGTTGTATGCCGCTCTGTCCGGCAACGTTCCGCAATCAGCTCCCGCAATTACAGAGAACGACACGATCGCATTGTTTCCCCAAGAATGGATCCGCGATCCGGAGAGTTCTTTTCTGCGGTCGGCGTACCACGATATTCCCTGGAACGAGCCAGAGTTTATTCGCGACTGCGTCAGCAACCGGCAGAAACAGAGCGCCTGGTATTCCCGGGCAAGCCGGGTCAAATCCTCAGCGCCAGTTCAGGCTCCGAAGAAAGTATCCCCCGCAAAGGCCCACAAAGTGGGGACTCGAGTGGAAGGCGATTCAATCGCGAGATGAGTGATCAAGCTTCGATGATAAAAATGCGGCCACTGCAAATCCTGAAGTTCGGCGGAACCTCGGTAGGCGATGCCTCCTCGATTCGGCGGGTCGCGGAAGTCGTTCGCAACGCAGCCGACGAAAGTGACTTGGTGGTGGTTGTGTCCGCCATGGCTGGCGTGACCAACTCGCTGCTTGAGGCGGCGGCACGGGCTGAAGCGGGCGATCTGAGCGCAGCACAAGCGATCTTCACGACGTTGCGTGCTCAGCACGACCGCGTGCTTAGCAGCTTGGTTCATTGCGCGGAACAACGTACAGCCATTCATAACAAGATGCAAGACTGCTACGAACAGGGCGAGCAGCTCTGTAAACGCGCAGAATCGTTGCGCGAGTTGAGCTTGAGGGACCGTGATTTGATTTCCAGCCTGGGCGAGCGCCTTTGCGCACCGTTGGTTGCGGCCGCTTTGATGGCATACGGAGTGAGAAGTGAAGCGATCGAGGCCACGGAGATCGTCATTACGGACTCTTGTCACGGAGCGGCCAATCCATGCATGGATGCAACCCGCGAGCGTTGTGCAGGGCGCGTGGACGAGCTGCTGGAGCAGGGAATCGTCCCGGTTATAACGGGTTTCATTGGCGCTACCCCTGACGGCGTGCTGACCACGCTGGGTCGCGGCGGATCGGATTATTCAGCAACCATCATGGGTGCGGCGCTCGACGCAAACGAAGTCATCATCTGGACGGATGTGAATGGCCTGATGACCGCCGATCCGCGGGTTGTCGCCGAGGCCTGCACAATTCCGGAGATCTCGTATCATGAAGCCGGCGAACTCGCCCGCTTTGGCGCCAAGGTCTTGCATCCGAAGACCCTGCGCGCACTCACGCAATGCGGCATTCCCCTGTGGATTCGCAACACCTTCGCGCCGCATTTGCCCGGAACCAGAATTACTCCCGCAGGCCCTGCAATCCAGCGAGGAGTGAAGGGCCTTACCGCGATGGTTCATTGTGAAGCCGCAGGGGAGCCGGCTCACAGAAACGTGGACGATATTACGCACGACCAAAGCGCGGCCATCGTTACCGCGGTCGGTATGGACATACGCAGTACCGAAGCCGCTGCGCGAATGCTGGGTGCGCTCGCTCTTGCACAAGTGAATGTCGTCGCCATGTTCGAAGGCGCTTCCGGCTGCAGTGTTTCGGTCGTGGTTGGAGGGAAGGACAAAACTGCCGCGCTGGTGACCTTGCATCGCGAATTTCAGCTGGGTGAACTATCCTGGCCGGCGCTCTCTGCCGCCAGTCCTGCAGTGGCAACTGCCGCACCTTACTACCAATCTGAGCCCGCCCCCGCCGAGGGGGATTGAGCGAAGCCACGTTGTCCGTTCCCGCCCGGTGATTTGAGAATCGTTAATTGAGTTGCTGGAAAGGTTTTGTTCCCTATGAACGAATACGTGTGTATTGCCCCGGACGTGAGGCTTGGCCGCAATGTGAAACTCTCGAAGTTCATCAACCTCTACGGTTGCGAGATTGGTGACGAATCGAAGATTGGAGCGTTCGTCGAGATTCAGAAGAATGCCAGCATCGGCAAGCGCTGCAAGATTTCCAGTCACACCTTCATTTGTGAAGGCGTCACCATTGAGGACAATGTCTTTATCGGGCACGGCGTGATGTTTATCAACGACAGTTATCCGCGATCCACAGCGATCGATGGAAATCTGCAAACTGAGGCGGACTGGAAAGTCGAGCGAACCGTAATCAAAAAGGGAGCTTCGGTAGGTTCCGGTTGCAGCATCCTGTCCAATATCACGATTGGCGAAAACGCCATTGTGGGCGCCGGCAGTGTCGTCACCAAAGATGTCGCCCCCAACTGTATCGTGGCGGGAAATCCCGCCCGAATCTTGCGTTATATCGAACAGACCGCGGAGGTCACAAAGTGAGCAATTCTAATAGTGTTCCAAATAGCATTCCTTTTCTTGATCTGATTACTCCTCACGTAGAACTCGAGCATGAGCTGGTCGCAGTATTTCAGCGCGCTCTGCGCACCGCCGGCTTCATTGGCGGCCCGATGGTGGAAGAATTCGAAAAATCCTTTGCCGCATTTTGCGGCACCAAATACTCCATCGCCATCAGCAGCGGTACGGATGCCTTGCGCTTCGCCATCATGGCCTGCGGCATCAAGCCGGGCGACGTGGTGGTCACCGTTCCCCACACCTTCATCGCTACCACGGAAGCCATTTCGCAAGCCGGAGCTCTTCCCGAGTTCGTCGACATCGACGAGCGGACTTATAACATGGACCCGGAAAAGCTGCGGGAATATTTAGAGCAGCAATGCGAGAAAGACAAGTCGGGCAAGCTGATCAGCCGCCGCAGCGGACGGCCGGTCACGGCCATCGTTCCGGTGCACCTCTACGGACAGATGGCGGATATGGACGCGATCCTCGACCTCGCGGCACGTTTTGGCCTCGCGGTGATCGAAGACGCTTGCCAGGCGCATGGCGCCGAATATTTCTCGCGCAAGCAAAATCGCTGGATGAAGGCCGGCTCGATGGGCCGGGCCGCAGCATTCAGCTTCTATCCCGGTAAGAACCTAGGGGCTTGCGGCGAGGCAGGTGCCGTGACCACGAATGACGCTGTGCTGACGAAAAAGATCAGCATGCTGCGCGATCACGGTCAGGCGGAAAAATACTATCACGACATTGAAGGCTACAACGGCAGGTTGGACGCAATTCAAGCCGGCCTGCTGCATACGAAGCTTTCGCATCTGGCCGAGTGGAACGCCAAACGCCGGGAGCGAGCCGCAGAATACGGTCGCCTCTTCGCCGCGGCCGACGACGCGGTTGTTCCTCCCTTTGAGCCCACATGGTCGCGAGCTGTCTATCACTTGTACGTTGTCCGAACCGACGACCGTGACGGGATGATGAAGCACTTGAAGAAAGCAGGAATTGGAACTGGAATTCATTATCCGATTCCATTGCACCTGCAAAAAGCTTACACCGGTATGAATTACAGAAAGGGCGACTTCCCGGTAACGGAAAAAGCCGCCGCGGAAATCGTCTCCCTGCCGATGTTTCCGCACGTGACGTCGGAGCAGCAAGCTAGAGTGGTGGACGAGATTCTAAGCTTCACTTCCAACACCACTCGTAAACAGGCTGAAGGTGCTACCGTGGCGACTACTGCAGAGCTAAGCGCTTAACCGGAAATGCCGACAGCCGTTTGCATCGTGGTTGAAAACCTGCCGGTACCTCTGGATCGTCGCGTTTGGAAAGAAGCATGCGCGCTGCGCGATGCGGGATACAGGGTATCGGTGATCTGTCCCAAGGGAAAAACTCTTCATCGTGCTGGTCACGAAGTCCTTGATGGGATCGAAATTTACCGGCATCGTCATTGGGAGGCCTCGACCGCATCCGGATACCTTCTAGAATATGGCTTAGCTCTGGTTTCCGAGTTCTTCCTGACCCTGAAGGTTTTTGCGCGTACCCGATTTCGGGTTTTGCAGGCATGCAATCCCCCGGACACGATTTTCTTAGTCGCGCTGTTGCTGAAGCCATTCGGCGTACGGTTCATTTTCGACCAGCACGATCTTGGTCCCGAACTCTTCGAAGCAAAATTTGGAACGAGTGCTGGCCCGCTTTACGGGCTAGTCCGCTGGGCGGAGCGATGCTCGTTCCGGGCAGCAAACACCTGCATCGCCACGAACGAATCGTTCAAAGAGATTGCAGTAGCACGAGGAGGCAAGGATCCGGACCGCGTTTTCGTAGTTCGGAACTCTCCTGACCTTAAGGCTTTCCGCCGTGCCGAAGTCCCAACTGCCAACAAATTCGGAAAGGCGTTGCTGGTCGCCTACGTGGGCTTCATGGGTACACAGGATGGCGTCGACTTGCTGCTCGAATCCATCGAACATATTGTGAAGGAACAGAAGCGGGAGGATACGCATTTCGTTCTCATTGGCGGCGGCACCGTTATTTCCGAGCTGCAGGCCATTATCGCCAAGAAGAATCTGGAACGGTACGTAACGCTCACAGGTCAGGTTTCTCACGAGGAAGTGGCCGCCCACCTCTCAAATGCGGATGTGGGAGTTGCTCCGGATCCCAAGAATGCTCTGAACGATCACTCATCGATGATCAAAATTTCTGAATATATGGCATTCGGCTTACCCGTGGTGCTCTTTGATTTGAAAGAAGGGCGGAGACTAGCGGACTCTGCGGCTCTCTATGCGGTCCCGAACGACCCCGTCGACTTTGCCGGGCAGGTCAGCAAGCTGCTCAATTGTAAGGAACTGCGCAAAGAACTTGGTGAAATCGGCCGGCGGCGGGTTGAAGAAAAATTAAACTGGGATGTAGAAAAGGTATCTCTGATCCGAGCGTATGAAACAGCGCTTCAGTCTGGACGCGCCTGATGATCATGGAACTATCAATATCCCAACGGCGTCTCAAGACCTGGAGTGCAAGACGTATTGCACGGAGCACATGCCAGGTCCTTCTCTTGGTCTTGGCATCGTCTCTATTCTGTTGTTCGGCTGACATGGTTCTGATTCGTTCCGCCGGAGCTACACCTTCCGAGCAACACGAACTGGAGATTGCCAGCCAGTTCTATGGATTGGACCTGAGAGTCGTTACCGCGGGAGAGTCTGCTGATCAGATTCTTGCTTCGATTCGGCGCGGTGAGACAGTGGCCGTCGCAATTGAAGCGGACGCCCTGGCTAATGTGGATCAAAAAGCGCTGCTGCGCGCACTGCATCGAACGGGTGGAAGCAATGTACCGTTGCTCATCCTGGGCATCACGCCAGAGACGAGTCCAACTCTCCTCAAAGCTTGGTCAGGCGGCGCGGTAGCCGGTGTTCAGCCGCTCTCCTCTGGGGCATCGCTTCACTATTTAGTGGGGAATCTTGCAGGTGTAACCGATCAGCTAACTGGACTTGAAATCCCATCTCCCGGTGACGAAGCTTTCTATTTCACCAGTGCAAACTCCAGCTTAGTTAAAAGAATTGTCTCGCTGCACAACGGCACAGAAGTCGCACCAGTCTTCCTGGAAGTCGAACCGAGCCAGCAACGAATTTTCCTGCTTTGCAAAAAACGTCCAGCCCAGAGCGAGGCCGCGGGAGCCGCCGAAAATACAGAAACCGTGTTTGCGGAAATCGCTCCGGTGATGATTTTTGCAAAATACTGTGCGGGCGATCAAGGCTGGCACGCGCTCCATCATGACTCCAACCTGACGATCGATGACCCGTGGCTGCGTGAGCCTTATGGACACTTGGATTACAAAGATCTGCTGACGGAGATGGAACGGCACAACTTTCATACGACGATTGCTTTCATACCGTGGAATTACGATCGCAGCAAACAATCGGTGGTAGCGCTTTTTCGCGCTCATCCGGAACGGTTCTCGATCTGTGTTCACGGGGATAACCACGATCACAAGGAATTCGACGACTACGAAAGCAAGTCTCTGAGTCTTCAGATCGCTGCTCTGAGACAGTCCATGGCAAGGATGGATAAATTCCAGGCGCTGACCGGGATTCCCTACGATAAAGTTTTTGTTTTTCCTCACAATATTGGCTCGGAACGAATTCTGGAACAGCTGAAGACTTACAATTTTGACGCCACAGTCAACTCTTTAAGTGTTCCCATGGACCGTTCGCGGCCGGAGTCGTCGTTGTTTACGCTGCGGCCGGTCACATTATCGTTTGGAGATTTTCCCAGTATTGCCCGCTATGGGGCGGCAATGCCGAACCCTACTACCTTCATTGCGATCAACGAATTCCTCGACAATCCCATCTTCTTCTACGGTCACCAGGATCTGTTCGCCAATGGTATCGGGGCTTTTGACCGGGTAGCAGACGACGTCAATCGAATTGAACCGGACACGCGCTGGCGCAGTCTGGGGGACATGGCGAAGCACCTTTATCTGGTTCGGTTGAGGGATGACACGAGCTACGATGTGCTCACATTCTCCAGCAGCATCGATCTGGATAATACCTCGGGACGAAATTCAGTCTTTTACATCCAGAAGCCGGAATCCGATTCTTCTGCGATCGCGTCCGTGAGTGTTGAGGGTCGGCCGGTTCCTTTTAAATTCGGTGGAGGAGTGCTTCGCCTAAGTGTCGCGATCCCGGCAGGAGAATCTCGTACGGTTCTGATCCGTTACAAGAATGATCTTGACCTGGCTTCGGTCAGCATTGCAAAGAGTTCTCCTCGTGTTTATGCACTTCGAATGATTTCAGACTTCCGGGATATAACGCTATCCAAATCCCGTATCGGACGAGTGGTCACCGATTACTACTACAAAGACAAGACGTCGCCGGTGGTTGTGATTCTGTGCGGATGCGCTGCAGTACTATTCGGCTTATATGGGATGTTCCTTCTGGTGTCGATTATGAAGAGGAAAAAAGCGATCGTACCGGCGCGGGAAGTCTGCGTCCGTTCGTAAGACAATCCGCATCGTGACACTATATTCCCAAACTCAAGACGGAACTGAGGCAACAAGAGTGGCTTCGCAGCAAATCGCTCTAGCTCAAGAAACGGCGACGCGATACGTGATCGTCACGCCGATCCGCGACGAAGAGAAGTTTATCGAAGCCACCATCGCTTCCGTCCGGGCGCAGACCGTACCGCCTGCGGAGTGGGTGATCGTGGATGATGGCTCTGTTGACAAGACTGGCGAAATTATCGATCGCTATGCCTCTGAGATTCCGTGGCTACGCGTGGTGCACCGGGAAAATAGAGGCTTTCGCAAGTCGGGTGGCGGAGTCGTAGAGGCGTTTTATGATGGCTATCAGGCGCTGCGATCAAACGACTGGGAATTTATCGTCAAGCTTGATGGCGACCTGAGCTTGCCCCCAACCTACTTCGAAAAGTGCTTCGAACATTTTGAGCTCGACCCCAAACTCGGCATTGGCGGAGGCGATATCTATCACGAACTTGGCGGGGTGCAGAAACTCGAAGCGACTCCCAAGTTCCATGTAAGAGGTGCGACCAAGATCTATCGGAGAGCGTGTTGGCAGGCGATCGATGGGTTGTGGCGAGCGCCGGGTTGGGACACGATCGACGAAGTAAAGGCCAATATGCTGGGCTGGAAGACGTACAGCTTCGATGAACTGCACATCGTTCATCACCGTTTCACGGGAACTGCGGAAAGTCTGTGGCGCGACAAGATCAAGCGTGGCGTGGCATGCTATGTCACGGGATACCATCCCCTGTTCGTTGCCGCCAGTTGTATGTCGAATCTGGCGCGCAGGCCTTACGTCGGCGGGTCAGCCGCAATCGCCTACGGTTTTCTGAAGGGCTACTGGAATCGCACGCCGCGGGTGAATGACAAACAACTGATCAAATATGTACGCGCCCAGCAGCTTCGGCGTCTTTGCGGCCTGAAAACGATTTGGAGATAAGCGTCAGCAAGAAAGAGCTCTTAAATTAATATGTGCGGAATCTGCGGAAAACTCGAGTTTGATCGGAATGCCAGCGTCGGCGCTCCGCTGATTCGCGCCATGCTCGACACGATCCGCCACCGCGGACCGGATGATCAGGGAGTTTATCTTTCCTCGCAAGTAGGGTTTGGCCATGCCCGCCTCTCGATCATCGACTTGAACAGCGGCCACCAGCCTTTGTCCAACGAAGACGGCACGGTGTGGATTGTCTTCAACGGAGAAATTTACAACTATCGTGAGCTGCGCACTTTCCTTCTGGCGAAAGGCCATACGCTCAAAACGCAGTCCGATACGGAAGTCATTGTTCATCTGTACGAAGAGCTCGGTCCGCAGTGTGTCGAGAAACTGCGGGGAATGTTCGCGTTTGCCCTGTGGAACGAAAACACAAAAGAACTTTTTCTGGCGCGGGACCGGGTTGGAATCAAGCCGCTTTATTATTCGCTGAACGAGCAGGGAATCGTCTTTGCTTCCGAGATCAAGGCGATTCTTGCCGATCCTGCGGTCAGCCGAAATCTGGCTCCGGAAATTGTTGACCGCTTCTTGACCTTCCTCTACATTCCGGGAGAGGAAACGCTTCTCAAATGTATCCGCAAGCTGGCGCCGGGGCACTATTTGCTGGCTAAGAACGGCAAAGTGGAAATCAGGCAATACTGGGATCTCAGCTTCTGCAAGCCTGCCGATAATCTGACCATCGACGAAGCGGAAAGCGAATTGTCCAACCTGTTGGCGGAAGCGGTCGAACTGCACATGATCGCGGACGTGCCCGTGGGGATTCTGTTAAGCGGCGGAGTGGATTCGACTGCGGTACTCAGCTGTGCAGCGGAGCGAACCGACAAGCAAATCAACACCTTCACCGTTGGCTTTTCCGATGCCGGCTTTGCCGATGAACGACCTTACGCCCGCTTGGCTTCCGAGGCCTATGGCAGCCGTCACCATGAGATGACGATTACGGCTGAAGACTTTATCGACTTTCTTCCAAAATATGTCTGGCACATGGAAGAGCCGGTTTGTGAGCCTCCGGCTGTGGCCTTGTATTACGTTTCAAAGCTTGCCAGAAATCACGTGAAAGTTCTGCTTTCCGGCGAAGGTGGGGACGAGGCATTCGCCGGCTATGACAATTACCGCAATATGGCTTGGCTGGAGCGCCTCAAACAGGTTTGGCCGGCTGGCAATGGAGCTGCTTCTTGGGGATTGTCTCGGCTCAATTCGTTGGTCCACTCCGGAAAAATCGCCAAGTACACGCCGTTAGTGAACGCAACGTTTCCCGATTACTACTACAGCCGTACCTCGACTCCCTACCGATATGCGGGTAACGGAATTGGCGAACTTTACGCAACCGACTTCGTGAAGTCGATCGACAAGGAATATACGATCGAGCCGGTGCGGCGCCTTTTTTCAAAGATAGAAAATCAGGGCGTGCTCGACCAGATGCTTTACATCGACACCAAAACCTGGCTGCCGGATGATTTGCTGGTCAAAGCCGACAAGATGACTATGGCAAATTCGCTCGAACTGCGGGTTCCTTTGCTGGATCATCGGCTTCTGGAATTTGCTGCCTCTCTGCCAGCGAATTTCAAGCTCAAAGGATTTGCTTTGAAATACATCTGGAAGAAAGCTTTGTCAGAGCGAGTGCCCGCGAGCATTCTGAAACGAAAAAAGGCAGGTTTCCCTGTTCCGTACGAATTTTGGCTACGAAACAATTTCAAGGATCAAATTCACGATATTCTGACCGACCGGAAAACGATTGAGCGTGGATACTTTAAAAAGAGCGCCATTGAAAAGCTGATCAATGCCAATAGTGATTCCGGCGCCTACTCCAAAGAAGTTTTTTCGCTGGTCGCCCTGGAATTGTGGCATCGAATGTTCTTCGACGGCGAACCAGTGACGCTGAGCTGAAAACCGGCGAATTCCTTCCTCGATAATGTCACCTCTTACCGCAAACACAGAAATCCAGATTGACGCCCGGCGTGCCACGCTGAATCTGGTGGCCGGAAGCCTCTGGTATGCTCCCGGATCTTTCGGAATCGCCCGGGCTCTGAGTTCGCAATACTCGCTGCGCAGCATCCTTTTCCACGAGATCGCGGATACGGAATCGGTTTTTACCAAGGGACTCGGAGTCACGGTCACGCGCAAGCAATTCGAGGCGGCGTTGAAGTTTATCGCCAAGCATTACACTCCAGTCA
>JBAVGI010000580.1:0-6291 GCA_049684755.1 Candidatus Sulfotelmatobacter sp. | reverse complement strand
AGCCGCAGGGGAGATACCGAAATCGATCACGCTGTTGTGCACGTGCTCCGGCACAACGCTGTGTCGTTCGATGTTCTGGAGTTCTCCCCATACGGATACGACGAGCGGCAGTATTGTTCTCCAGGATTCAACTTGCCGGTGGGCTGTTTGACGAGAAGTGTCTGGGGAACTTTTCCCGAGTATCACACCTCGGCCGACAATCTGGACTTCATCAGACCGGAGCGGTTAGGTGAATCGCTTCGCGTTTGCGCCTCCGTCGTTGACGTGCTGGAAAATAACCAGCGCTATCGCAACTTGAGTCCTTATTGTGAGCCGCAACTCGGCAAACGAGGTCTTTATCGATCCACCGGCGGTGAGGCTATCGAAGTGGAGATCAACGCCCGCCTTTGGGTGTTGAATTTCTCCGATGGCGAGCACTCTTTGCTTGACATTGCGGAGCGCTCTGGACTGCCATTCTCAGTAATCCGCGATGCAGCGGATCTGTTACACGAAGGCGGCCTGCTGGCTCTGACTGAGTCGAAAAGCAACGAATCCGGGGAAACGACCGCAGGTAACGTGGCAGAGGTTACCTTTCTTCGATAACCAGTAGGCTATTTCGCTCGTGGAAGTTACATGTAAGGATTGCAGTGACAACAATCCTTTAGACGCACGGAATTCACGTCTGCCAGCTGAAGAATTTCCTGCAATGTCCAATTCTCACGAGCAGGAACCAGGTTTTGAGAGGAGCATCATGAGAGTACTTTTAACGGGGTACAAGGGATATATAGGCGCCGTGGCAGGGCCGGTCCTGCGTTCTGCAGGGCATGAGGTAGTTGGTCTGGATACTGACCTTTTTGCCGGTTGTGATTTCGGCGCCGCGAACGGCGATGTCAATGATGACATTAAAGATGTACAGAAGGACCTTCGGAATCTGACAAAGAGCGATCTGGATGGATTTGATGCCGTCGTGCATCTCGCTGCCTTGTCCAATGACCCATTAGGCAATCTGAACTCAAGCCTGACTTACGACATCAACCACAAAGCCTCCGTCCACCTGGCTGAACTTGCAAAAGCGGCAGGCGTTAAGCGGTTTGTCTTCTCGTCTTCCTGCAGTACTTACGGCGCAGGTGGTGACGCATTCCGCGATGAGAGTGCCGCTCTCAATCCTGTCACTCCTTATGGCGAGTCGAAGGTTTTGGTCGAGCGCGATGTCGCACCATTAGCAGACGACAATTTCACTCCAACTTACATGCGGAATGCGACTGCATACGGAGTGTCTCCGCGGCTGCGGCTGGATATCGTTTTAAACGATCTGGTGGCATCGGCATTTACAACCGGGCGCGTACTGATAAAGAGCGACGGCACACCATGGCGTCCCATCGTGCACATTCGCGATATTATCGGGGCAGTAGTCGCGGCCCTTGAGGCTCCGCGCGAAATCGTTCATAACCAGACATTCAATGTTGGCCGCACAGAAGAGAACTACCGTATCAGCGAACTCGCCGATATGGTCGCCGAGATCGTTCCCGAATGCAAAGTAGAGTACGCTCCCGACGGCGCTCCCGACAAACGTTGCTACCGCGTGAATTGCGATAAAATCCAGCGTGTGCTGCCAGGGTTCCGACCGCAATGGACAGCTCGCAAAGGCGCGCAGGAACTTTATGACGCCTATCGTTCCGCAGGATTGACAGCGGAAGACTTGCAGCGCGGTCGCTACCTGCGCATCAGCCAGATTCAACGCCTGCAAAAAGCAGGGCGGCTCGATGCTTCTCTGCGCTGGATGCAGCAACCCGCGGAAGCGGTGGTTGCCTGAACTCGATCCCCTAAAAAGACTGAGAAATTTTATGGCTACGATGACCCAACCATCAGAAATTCAAGTAGACAGCCGGACCCGACAGTGCCGCTTCTGCGGGTCTGGCCTGCAGCGCACGTTTGTGGACCTGGGCTTGTCTCCACTGTGCGAGACCTATCCAGCAGCCTCCGACTTCCAGCGCGGTGAGCATTACTATCCGCTTCACGTATATGTCTGCGAGAGTTGCTTCCTCGTGCAACTGGAAGAGTACGAGAGCGCAGAGAATATTTTCAGCGACTATGCGTACTTCTCTTCTTTTTCCGATTCATGGCTGAAGCACTCGGAGACTTACTGCAACAAGATGAAGAGCCGCTTCGGCTTGAACGAGGAAAGCTTCGTAGTAGAAGTGGCTAGCAACGATGGCTACCTCCTGCAGTATTTTGTGAGGCAAGGCGTGCCCGTGCTGGGCATCGAGCCGGCGGCCAATGTTGCTAAGGTCGCCGTAGAAAAAGGTGTCCCTAGCCTGGTGCGGTTCTTCGGCACGAAACTGGCCAGGGAACTTGCTGCTGAGGGTCGTTGCGCCGATCTGGTTTTGGGCAATAACGTGTTGGCACAGGTCCCAGACCTAAATGATTTTGTCGAAGGACTGAAGATCCTGCTGAAGCCCGATGGGGTTATCACTTTAGAATTTCCCCACTTGCTGAAGCTGATTGAGCTCAACGAGTTTGACACGATCTATCACGAGCATTTTTCTTACTTCTCCATGCTTACGACGATTCGCATCATGGAAGCGCATGGCTTGAAAGTGTTCGACGTGGAAGAATTGAAGTCGCACGGTGGCTCGCTCCGTGTTTATGCATGCCGAGCGGAATCGAGCGCACACGATCTGCAACCGACCGTTGCAAAGGTGCTAGCCGATGAAGAAAAAGCTGGCCTCTTTTCCCCTGCAGGATACGAAAATTTTGCCCACCAAGTGAGAGAGACCAAAATGGCGCTGGTCGAGTTTCTTTTAGAGGCGGCAAAGCAAGGGAAGTCGGTAGCCGGGTACGGAGCTCCTGGCAAGAGCGCAACGCTGCTGCACTACTGTGGAATTGGCAAGGACCTGATTGCATACACTGTGGATCGAAGTCCATATAAGCAGGGCCGATTCCTGCCCGGCAATCACATCCCAATTTTTAATCCAGACCGGATTCGTGAGACCAAGCCGGATTATGTTGTGATCCTGCCCTGGAACCTGAAAGACGAAATCATGGAGCAATTGCGCTTCATCCGGGAGTGGGGCGGGCGTTTCGTTGTGCCGATTCCGAAAGTAAAGATTTACTAAGTGGGAGGTATGCCATGAAGGTGGTTCTGTTCTGCGGAGGAGCGGGGATGCGGCTTCGGGGTTACGCCGATGATGTCCCCAAACCCATGGTGCAAATTGGGACACGGCCGATTCTGTGGCATCTGATGAAGTATTACGCCCACTTCGGTCACAAGGATTTTATTCTCTGCCTCGGCTACAAGGGCAACAGCATCAAGGATTACTTTCTGCACTACGACGAGTCCGTTTCCAACAATTTCGTTTGGTCGCAGGGAGGGAAGAATATCCAGTTTCTCAATCGTGACATTGATGACTGGACAATTACTTTCGTGGAGACTGGAGCAAACTCCAACATCGGGCAGCGCCTGAAGGCTGTCGAACCTTATGTAAAGGGCGAGGAAATGTTTCTCGCCAACTACGGTGACGGCCTGAGCGACGTTCCGTTGCCTGCGATGCTTGAGACTTTTCGACAGAGCAAAGCTGCGGCTTCGTTGCTCCTGGTGCAGCCGACGGCGAGCTTCGACATTGTCCATTCTGGAAATGAAGGAATGGTCAGGGAAATTCAGCCACTCTGCCGCACGGATATTTGGATCAATGGTGGCTTCTTTGTGATGCGGAATGACGTGTTCAATTACATCAAACCCGGCGAAGAACTGGTGCGCGAACCATTCCAGCGCTTGATTGAAAAACAAGCTCTTTTGGCGTACAAATACAGCGGCTTCTGGCAATGCATGGACACCTTCAAAGACAAACAACACCTGGAAGAATTGAACCATGACACGGCGCCATGGAAGGTGTGGAACCATGGCAGTAAAGAGAAATCAAACCAACTGGAAGTGATTTCGGCTGGCGCATGATCCGGTTGAAACTCGATTTAGGCAAGAAGAATGCGCCGCAAATTTTGTGTCTGGGCTGTCATTCGGACGACATTGAGATTGGCTGTGGTGGATCGATCCTGCGGTTGGCTGAACAGTATCCAGAATGCGAGATTTACTGGACAGTTTTCAGTGCCATTGGTGTACGGGAAGCGGAAGCGCGACGCGGAGCTGATTTGTTTGCTGGATCGCGCGTGAAGGGTCCGCTGCTTAAGACGTTCCCAGACGGTTTCATGCCGTATTCGGGGGCAGAGGTGAAGACGGTCTTTGAAAAAGAATTGAAGCAACTGAATCCGGATGTGGTTTTTACGCATAACGGTTTCGATGCACATCAGGATCACCGGCTGATCTCGGAGCTGACCTGGAATACGTTTCGAGATCATTTGATCCTGGAGTACGAAATTCCGAAATACGATGGCGACCTCGGAAGGCCCAGCGTGTTTGTTCCGCTTGAGGCTGAGGTCTACCAGAAAAAGGTTCAATGCATTATGGACGCTTTCCAATCTCAGCGTAGCAAGCGATGGTTTCAGCCAGAGACATTTCTGTCGCTCATGCGCTTGAGAGGGATGGAATGCAATGCACCCAGCGGTTACGCGGAAGCTTTTTACAGCCGCAAGATAGTGATTTAAACGTGTTGATATGAACAAATAAGGACGGCGCACTTTCGTCCCCCCGGAAAGGCGTTTATAGATTGTCTAAAACTTAGTAGCCAGAAAAATTCTTGAGCCACTGGAGAACCTTTGTGAGATTGGGTCGCCTGTCTAGCTTGAAGTGTGCACTCTTTTTCGCTATCGTGCTCCCCCCCGCGATATTAACCACTCTTCCCGCCTTCGCCGAAACATCATCGCCATCGGTAGTGAGTAGCCTCGGCTATATCAATCGCAAGCCGCTGGCGTCACACACAACAGCTTCATTCAATTCCGGGGGTGCCTCGACAATTGTGGTGTACCTATCAAGTCATCCCTCGTGGGACGGGAACCCGGTCACGATCGACGGCGTTACCGATAACGCTGGGAACTCATGGAAGGTTCTAGAAGCGCCAACTCCATGGGCGGGCAGTTCGTTCACTTTACTTTCTGCCATTTATTACGTAAACGGTCCTATCACCAGCACCGAACACCAACTCACAGTCAACCTAAGCAATCCCGCGCCGTTGGTACTGCATGTAATCGCAGTATCCGGATCCGATATCACCGGGCCTCCTCTACATTCTGCAATTAATGGCTTGTGGCCTGGCAGGAAGTCCGTTGAAGTGAGTGCTAGTCCGATCACGGTGCCGCCTCACACGTTGTTACTGGCGTGGGCGAAAAACGAGTCGATTGCGACGGCCAGCGCGCTTGACGATTATATTTTGGATCGGCAATCCCAACCCTTCCTGTGGGGTGAATCGAAGAACGCTGTTGCCGGTGGTTCATATGCCAGTCACTTTCGCTACGATACGGCGATCGGATACCAGACCGCCATTGTCGGCATAAAGATGGCTTCATTGCCGCTGGCAATCAGCCAGTCGATTAAGACCAGCCGATCGACGCCGGTGGAAATTTCCGTTTCAACGTCGTCGCCCAAAGGGACGCCGCTGAGATACACCGTATTGAACGCACCAAAGCATGGCAGGTTGTCTGGTAGGTTCCCGAATTTAACGTATACGCCAGATACCGATTACGTCGGTCTCGACAGGTTCACCTTCCAGGCAAACGACGGCACTGCTGACACTAACGCTGCCAGTGTGGGCATCACTGTGGAGAAGAAAAATGTCATCACGGGTCTGGATAGACCAGTCACGAGAATTGGCGCGTTCTCTATTCTATGGATTGTAATTTTCGGCATGGAGCAGTTGCTGTACAGATCAAGTAATTTTGCTCGCTGCTAGTTTCGTGTAGTACCAAAAAGTTAACCGAGCGCGTTTCGGACCTCAAGATATAAAGGCCCACCCCCTCAGGACACGCTGACAATTTGGCTTAACCTTTTGCCCCAGGTCTGGCAGGAAGATCCGTCGCATTTCCGGTTCGGTAGTTCCCAGTGGTAGGCCGCTGTTTGCGGCCATGTCTTGCAGTCGCAAATTTACGACAAGAAAAATATCTGGAGATTCCCAATGAACTACTCCCTATCCCAGCAGAACCGCTACAAAGCCAAGTCTTTCCGTCTTGCACAACTGTTGGTTGTGACCCTTGCTTGCCTGCTTTGTCCGGCGGGCTTGTTTGCCGCACCCACTTTTGTGCAGCAGAATTACGCGACACCGCAATCGCCGACGGCGACGGTGGCGGTGGCGTATACGACGGCGCAGACGGCAGGAGATTTGAACGTAGTGGTGGTGGGATGGAATGACACGACGGCGACGGTGC
>JBAVGI010000579.1:0-1862 GCA_049684755.1 Candidatus Sulfotelmatobacter sp. | reverse complement strand
CCGCAAGTGGCGCCGCGGAACTCGATCTCCCGGGCTTTTGTCCCGCCCCGTGTCCGGCAACACCGCCGCCGGATGGCATCTCTGGGCCAGCGTCCAATGGACCGGAACCCTAGATGCCTGCATGGCGACAAATGCAAGCTATATGCCAGGGTGGAATACGCCGCTCTGCGGCATCAGCCGGAGCGGCGCGGCGAAAGCTGCCTAATAGCTAAGCTGGCTGCGCAGCAATCGATCATGTATTCGCGCGATTATTTGTTAGGCAACGCTGGGCAAAAATCGATCACTCTGTCGCGCAATCGCCGTGAGGCGCCTTGCTCCAACCTTGGCGCTTGCGGCGAAGTCGTTGAATCCCCTCCTGCGCCAGGCTTTGGCCCGGTTCTTGCCATTATCCTTTCAGGGGGCATGGCCGTTGTCATGCCAGTAAGGAGAAGGGAAGGCCTATGACATCGCGGAACGTTGTTCGGGCGCTGGCGCTCGCCGGCACCTTGGCTGCTTCGGCGGCATTGGCGCCGGCCGAGGCGCAGGACACGATCAAGGTGGGGGTGCTGCATTCGCTGTCGGGCACGATGGCGATCAGCGAGACCACGCTCAAGGACACCGTGCTGATGATGGTGGACGACATCAACAAGCGCGGCGGCCTCTTGGGCAAGAAGGTCGAGGCGGTGGTGGTCGATCCCGCCTCCAACTGGCCGCTCTTCGCCGAGAAGGCGCGCGAGCTGCTGCAGAAGGACAAGGTCGCGGTGGTGTTCGGCTGCTGGACCTCGGTGTCGCGCAAATCGGTGCTGCCGGTGTTCGAGGAGCTGAACGGCCTGCTGTTCTATCCCGTGCAATATGAGGGCGAGGAGAGCTCGAACAACGTCTTCTACACCGGCGCCGCGCCCAATCAGCAGGCGATCCCGGCGGTCGAGTACCTCATGAGCAAGGAAGGCGGCGACGTGAAGCGCTGGGTGCTCGAGGGCACCGATTACGTCTATCCGCGCACGACCAACAAGATCCTCGAGGCCTTCCTGAAGTCGAAGGGCGTCGCCGCCGACGATATCACGATCAACTACACGCCGTTCGGCTTCTCCGACTGGCAGACCGAGGTGGCGGCGATCAAGAAATTCGCCTCGGCCGGCAAGAAGACGGCGGTGGTCTCGACCATCAACGGCGATGCCAACGTGCCCTTCTACAAGGAGCTCGCCAACCAGGGCATCAAGGCCTCCGACATTCCAGTGGTCGCCTTCTCCGTCGGCGAGGAGGAGCTCGCCGGCATCGACACCAAGAACCTGGTCGGCCATCTCGCCGCCTGGAACTACTTCGAGTCCGTGAAGAACCCGACCAACGAGGCCTTCATCAAGCAGTGGCACACCTTCATCAAGAACGACAAGCGCACCACCAATGACCCGATGGAGGCCACCTATATCGGCTTCAAGATGTGGACGCAGGCGGTGTCTCAGGCCGGCACCACCGATGTCGATGCCGTGCGCCAGGCGATGTACGGCCAGAAGGTGAAGGCGCCGTCGGGCTTCACCGCGCTGATGAACACCAACCATCACCTGTCGAAGCCGGTGATGATCGGCGAGATCCAGCCGAACGGTCAGTTCGAGATCGTCTGGCAGACCAAGAACGCGATCAAGGCGGATGCCTGGAGCCCGTTCCTGCCCGAGGACAAGGGCAAGGTGGCCGATTGGACCTTCCCCTGGGTTTGTGGGAATTGTACCGAGCCCAAGTACAAATCTCTCGTGAACTAGGGTGAAGACGGCCGGGCGCGGCCACCCCGATCGTCGCGCCCGGCCGACCAATCTCGGGGGATTGGTCTCCATGATGCGTCTAATTCATCTCGTCCTGTTGGCGCTGCTGGCGCTGGCGCCGCTTTGCGG
>JBAVGI010000578.1:0-2227 GCA_049684755.1 Candidatus Sulfotelmatobacter sp. | reverse complement strand
CCACTCCGACATCGTTTGGGAGCGGCACCAATGCGACCAATGGCGGCAGTGTAAATTGGACCAACACGCCGGTTTCATCGTGCTCGACTGCCGGAACAACGTCCTGCATCCAATTGCAAGCCGACGCCGTCGGCTATGGGGTCAACGCGCTGCTGCAACGGGCAACCACAACAGAGACCTACAGCGGCATTTCCAATCAATTCCAGATCGGATTGTTCCCGTTCATTCGATGGCTCTGCACCTCCAGCGCCGGAAGCAGCAATTCCTGCTCGGTCGGGCTGACCAACAGCTTCGGCACCGGAAGCACGATCGCCACCTTTGCCGCGAGTCTAGCAAGCCTGCTCGATACCGGCCAGGACGCGACGCTCGGCTCCGGCGGCACGCATTTCGAGAACGCGCTTCCCGAGATGAACACCTTCATCACCTCGATTGGTACGGGCACGAGCCCGAGCAACGCCCTGCCCTACGTCTTCATCGTCACCGATGGTTCACAAGACTATCAATACCAATCGGGCGGGTCTTGGGGCTCGGAAAACTATAGCGCTTCAACAAACGTGCCCTACCAGAATACGGCAACCACCATACCTAAAAATCCCGGCACGGGCGCTCGAAACGATCAAACCACCGGCCCGAACGCCACGGATTGGTGCGGCACGATGAAAGCACGCGGCATCACGATCGCAATCCTGTACATTCCATATCAGCCGATCCCTGACGCGAGCACGATCTTCGATGATGAAGATGGCTATGCCAACACCAATGTCGGCTATCCCAGCGGCACCGACTACATTCCACCGGCATTGCAGAGCTGCGCTTCGCCGAATTTTTTCTATACCGCGAACTCGCCGGCAGCCATCCAGTCGGATCTGCAGGCGATGTTCCAGCAGTCCCTCAGCACCGCCCACATTGCGCAGTAGGACTGCCGCGGCGCGTCGTCTCGGCTACATATAGTCAGGACTAAGCGCTACGATTATCGCCGCGCCGCATTTGCTTGGGGGTTCGGAAGTCTCTCCCTCATCATCGCTGCGCTGACATATCCACAGATTGGCGGCCTCTATGCGCCGGGCGATCACCGCCGTGATCGCGCCTATTCGATCTTCCACGTCGGCATCAATATCGGCGCGTTTCAGGCGCCGCTGATCTGCGGCACGCTCGGCGAAGAAGCGTCGCGCCGCGCCCGGCAGGCGATGCAATATCACTGGCGTGGTTATGAAATCAGTGCCGGCTTTATCCGGCGCTAGCAGCTGCTCGGAACGCCGTTGTATTGGACGCAAGCAGTGACGCGTGGCGTCGCAAACACCGTATCTGCAAGGGTGATTGGCCCGGTCATGAAGGAACCAAACATCGGCGTGAAGGTGTAACTGACCGTAGCCACGATCGCATAACAAGGATACTTGTTCCCACACGAATTCTTGGCAAAGTTCGCGGGCAGACTGCTATAGGTATTGGACGGCGTCAGCGCCGTACCGTTGAGCGAATAGCTCCAGCTCACGACAGCAGCGGTATTGGACGTTGCCTTTATTTGCGAAAGAACCACGAAAGGCGTTCCCGTGTAAGGCGAAAGAACCTTGCTGGCCGCCCCGGTTATATTCGTCATATCCGTGGTGGCGATCGCAGGGTAAGTACCACCGGTCCCGAATTGATTGGTGATGGCCGCCAAAACGTAGGACGCCGAGCGAACCTTCATGTAGACGGCGATCCCGTTTGCTGCGTCGAATGTGCTGAGAAATAACACCATCAGCATCGGCAGGATCAGCGCGAACTCGACGGCGGCTATACCGCGGGTCGATGCGCCGAAACGCCGGCAAATGCTGGCAGCCGCTTCCCTCATCCGGAATAGGGCTCCACCCGGAACGCGCTCACTCCCATCATTTCGACGGCGCCATTTTGAACGGAGCCGACATTAAATCCCAATGGTCCCGGCACCACCGGCCACGCGTAAACGAGTTGTACGACCATGATCTGGCCCGCAGCGCCCGCGGCGTAGGTGTACTGCGACTGGGTGAGCATGCTGCCGCCGCTGCTGTACATCGACGGGGCCGAGGTGCTGGCTGCGGCAAACGACGCGTAGTCCTGCACCACAATGAACAGCTTGGTGCAGGTGAACAGTACTGGACAAACCTTGTTGACGACCGTGGTAGCGGTCCAATTTCCATTTTCCGCCTGGCCGGTCAGGAAATAACGTGCGGCCTGATTGGCCGCATTCTGCAGAGCCATTTGTCCGTAC
>JBAVGI010000577.1:0-2063 GCA_049684755.1 Candidatus Sulfotelmatobacter sp. | reverse complement strand
GGAATAAGCAGGCCTGCGGGCTAGGGTCGGATATTGCGCGGTGTCGATTGGAACCACATGCGCAAAGGGCCCTCCGCGATCACGTGCTAATTTGAATATCTCGGCAGCAAAGCCGGCCCAGCTGGTTTGCCCGCCGTTGCTCATATGAAAGATGCCCCGCAAATTTTGATTATCGGGCTGCGTAACGAGGTTAAGGGCAACACATTCGATCGCGGCGGCAATATCGAGAGCCGAGGTGGGCGCACCTTTTTGGTCTGCAACGACCCGAATTTCTCGCTGATCTCTAGCGAGACGCAGCATTGTCCGCAGGAAATTATGGCCATGGGGCCCGTAGACCCAGCTCGTGCGCAAAATGACATGATTGACGGTGGTTGCTTGCACGGCTTCTTCGCCTGTGAGCTTGGAGTACCCATAGATATTGACCGGCTCGACGGGATCATCTTCCAGATAAGGCCGCTCAGCTACACCGCTAAACACATAATCGGTTGAAATCTGAATGATTGGGACCCCAAGATTGGCGGCCGCCTGCGCGACGAGGCCGGCGCCACGACCATTCGTGTCAAGCGCGATGCCTCGTTCTGACTCTGCTTTGTCGACTTCTGTATAGGCGCCCGCGTTGACGATTACATCAGGATGCAAGGCGGCAAAGAGCTCGGTCGGATCGTCCGGAGCGGCCAGATCAAGATCAGGCCGGCTAATCGTCAAAATTCCGAGCTGCGGGTTGCCGCGTTCGACAAGCGCCCGCGCAACTTGACCATTTCTTCCGGTAACAGCGATCTGCAAAGGGCAGTTAATCCACATTCGAAGCCCCCGCGATCAAACCCAGTCTTTGGCCCACGTATTTTTTCTGCCACAAGGGGCGCCACCAACTCTCGTTGGCAATATACCAATTTACGGTCTTTTCGATGCCAGACCCAAAGGTTTCTTGCGCGCGCCACCCGAGCTCTCTTTCAAGTTTGCTTGCGTCGATCGCGTAGCGCGGATCATGTCCGGGACGATCGGTGACGTAGGTGATCAATTTGGCGTGCGGCATAGCGACCGGCCGCAAACGATCCAGGATTTCGCAGATCTGATGTACGACATCGATATTGCGTCGCTCATCGCGTCCGCCGACGTTGTATTTTTCGCCGGGCAGGCCACGCGTGAGTATGGTCACTAGCGCGCGAGCGTGATCCTCGACGAAAAGCCAGTCCCGAATATTGCTGCCATCCCCATAGACCGGCAATGGCTTTTGGTGCAATGCGTTCAAGATCATGAGGGGGATGAGCTTTTCAGGGAAGTGATAAGGGCCGTAATTGTTCGAACTATTTGAAATGACGACCGGCAACGCATAAGTGCGATGCCAGGCGCTTGCCAAATGATCGGCGGACGCCTTCGAAGCTGAATAGGGAGAGGAGGGATCGTAGGGCGTCGTCTCTTCGAAATAGGCTGCTTTGCCGAGCGATCCAAAGACTTCGTCAGTCGATACGTGAAGAAAACGAAATCGCTCCTTCGCGGCAGAATCGAGTTGGGACCAATATTTGCGCGCAGTCTCCAGCAAAATAAAGGTACCGACGATGTTTGTTTCGATGAAGTCTGCGGCACCTGTGATGGATCGATCTACATGGCTTTCGGCAGCGAGGTGCACGACGCTGTCAGGCCGGAACTCGAAGAACGCGGCCTCCATGGCGGTCCGATCGCAAATGTCCGCCACCAAGAAATGATAGTTCGGACTATGTGCGATTTCCCGCAGAGATGCCAAATTGCCGGCATAAGTGAGTTTGTCGACATTGAGGATTGTCGCGCCGACGCGGTGAATTAAATGCCGACAGACAGCGGACCCAACGAAACCGGCACCTCCTGTAACTAAGACCCGCACAAAAACCTCCACGCGCGCAAGTGACCTATGGGAAATAGATCGGGGAATCGGCCAATCGGGGGTGGCCTCGATCCTTCCCCGATAAAACCGCCATAAGCATATCCACCGGCCATTTGATGGCTATATCAGGGTCGCGCCAAGCAATGCCTCTATCGTCCGCATCGCTATAAAAATCTGTGACCTTATAAACAACCTCTGTCTTGGG
>JBAVGI010000576.1:0-5893 GCA_049684755.1 Candidatus Sulfotelmatobacter sp. | reverse complement strand
CACCTTCTGGGACAATGTCGTCTGTTTCTCCCGCAGCCGCGAGTTCATGAGCCTGAAGGCGTTCAAAGGGGATGCCGGCGTCGGCAGTCCGGAAAAGCCAGTGCAGCGCCGCGATAAGAACGTAACTTCATGGCCGGTTACCGCAATGCGTTTCGCGCTCTATTTCGCCGACGCAGTGAATCTCTGTGTACGGGTTCGTCAGTCCAGGAAAAGTGGCGCGGATGTTGTCATCTTCGACCGCTACATCTACGATGAACTCGCGAATCTCCCTCTCGACCGCGAAACCGCTGCAACTTTTGCCCGGCTCATATTAAAGCTCGTACCCAGGCCTGACCTCGCCTTGGTGATCGATGCCGACCCGGCTGCCGCGCACGCCCGGAAGCCCGAATACCCTTTGGAATTTGTCCGTCGTAACCGGGGTTCTTATCTTCGCCTGGCCAAACTCTCTGGCACCGTGACGGTTGTCGAGCCTGATTCGGTCGAGGCCATGAAAACCAGCGTCCGGAACAAAATGCTCGAAGCGCTTGAACAAAAGCGCCTCCATCTCGCGGAACGACATTCCGCTGTTTCGCTTCCAAATCCAGCCAACATCTCCCCCGCCGAACTCATCGAACCTTGATGGTCAAAGCTCCAATTGTCGGAGTTTTGGATTGTAGTAGCTAGATCGGCGACGGTTGATCGACGGAGCCCGATCGATGATTTAGATCGACCCTAAGCCGGAGACTGAATGAAGATTTGTCTGGTTACAACTTTCCCGCCGAGCCAAGGCGGGCTCAGCGAATACGGGCTTCATATTGCGCACGAACTACAGCGCAATCCATTTATTCGTCTTACGGTTCTCGCAGACACACTTTCTTCTCCCGCCCCAGAATTGCCCGAGTTTACGGTAGAGCGCTGCTGGTCTTTTAACGACGCCGCCAGTTCCGCGCGCATTTTGAACGTGATCCGCAAACAGAAGCCCGATGTCGTCTGGTTCAATCTGCTTTTCAGCACCTTCGGACGCAATCCGCTGATTGCGTTTGCCGGACTCGTCACTCCACTGCTTTCGCGTCTCAGCGGTTGCTACACCCACGTCACGCTCCACCATCTTATCGACACCGTGAACCTGCAGGATGCCGGCGTGCGCTACGCGCGCACCTATCGCCTGGCCGGAGCCGTGGCCACCCGCATGCTTCTTCTCGCCAACTCCGTTTCCGTGCTCATGCCCGGATATCGCAAGATTCTGCACGAAAAATACGGTCGCGATAACGTGCACCTCCGTTCCCATGGCATTCTCTCCCGCGAGCCGCAATTCCCCGATATGTCCCGGCGCGGCAATCCTGAGCACCGCATCCTGGCCTTCGGCAAGTGGGGAACCTACAAACGGCTGGAGTTGATGATCGAGGCCTTTCAATATATTTCAGCAGCTCTGCCCAACGCGAAGCTAGTAGTCGCTGGCGGCAACCACCCGCAAGCCGCGGGCTACGTCGAGTCGATGAAGAAGAAGTGTGCGGCAAATCCGAAAATCGAATTTACCGGCTATGTTGACGAAGACGATTTGCCCGATCTTTTCCAAAGCTCCTCGGTCGCGGTCATGCCCTACTCGTCTTCCACGGGTTGCAGCGGAGTCGCGCACCTGGCCTGCGCCTACGGCGTTCCAGTTGTCTGCGCCGATCTGGAAGATTTTCGCCAGATGTCTGATGGCGAAGGAATGGCAATTGAGTTTTACAAGCCGGGCGAGGCCAAAGATCTTGCGGATTGTCTGATCCGCTTTCTATCCGACCCCAAAAAACAACAAACCATGGCG
Organism: Candidatus Sulfotelmatobacter sp.; assembly: GCA_049684755.1. GTDB lineage: Bacteria > Acidobacteriota > Terriglobia > Terriglobales > Acidobacteriaceae > Sulfotelmatobacter. The sequence continues at coordinate 4,107 of JBAVGI010000576.1, read as the reverse complement.
GAGCAGAATTTTTCCGCCGCGCTGCGCATGACCATGCCAAACATCGTCCTGAAATATCTGCGCCATTTCGAACTGGAACAGCGAACGTTGGCTCTGCGCCACATTACTCGATTCCGCAAGCTGCCGAGTTGGGTTCCTTCGAAGTCGCTTCTGTTAAGACTGATGACTGGCAAGTCTCTCGGCTGGGTCCACCGCTCCGCGCTGCATCGTCCCGCGCCCAGCGCTTCAAATAACGGCCACTCCTCGAATAATGAATCGTCCAACCATCACTCATTGAACAATCACGTTGACGGTGGTGGAAATCTGGCTGGCGCTCGAATTCCCATGAATGGTAACGGAGTAATGGACCGGAGTGGCAGGAGCGGCGGCGCTTTCGCTTCCCGCGTACCTGGCGCTTCCGCACGACGCACCGAGCATTCCCAAAGCGATGACGGCACAGAGAGCGATCCCTTGTGTCCCGCGCTTACCCGCGCCCTTCCCCAGAAAACCAAAGCCCACGATCCCAAAGCTCAGTAACAAGCTGCCGTAAAGGCGAGTCGGATTCGCCGGTGGCAAGGGGCTGGTGACTGGCGCTGCCTTGGCGGAAATCGTAACCACCGAAGTCGCCACGCCGGAACCAGGAGTAATGCTCGCCGGAGAAAAAGAGCAGCTCATCGTGCTTGGCATGCCACTGCAACTCAGCGCGATCGAGTTATTGAACGATCCTGATTGCGGCTTCGCGCTTACCGTAAGACTTCCAGCAGCCCCAGCCGAAATCGTAAGGGACGCGGGTGACGCGCTAAAAGACAGCGTTGGATTCGGTGGGGGAGGCGGAGCCGGAGAGGGTGGCGGCGTTGGTTGGGCCGCAGCGCAAGTTGCCGTGTAACTCGTAGCTCCACTGATCTGGTTCGCCAGCATAGGCTTGCCGACCGCCTGCACAAACATTTTGTAATTTCCATCAGGAATCGGGAATCCGCACAGATTCAGCGAGTGGATTCCGCTGTCGATATCCGTCAGTGGCATCAGGTTCTCGCCATCCTCGCTGATGTACACCGTGTAGTGGTCCACCGTGTTCTCGTTGCCGCTGACGCTCCACCGCAAAGAATTCGCAGCCACGCTGGCCGAGACCGCCAAACAGTTGTCGACGCCCGATTCTATTTCCGTAGCCTCTTCGTAATCATTCCACGTCACCAACTGAAGATAGGGAAGCGGTTTCCCCGAGTTGTACATGCTGTTGATCTTGGAGAATGTCTGCAGCCACGTCTGCCCGCAGTGCTGATTCATGATGCGGTTCGATCCCCACGATGCCAGCGTATCGTTAAAGCCTTTGTATGTAGCCCCCACCGTTTGCTCGCTCGGGTGGGACATTCCCGCGTTGTAGAAACTGCTCAGATAGCCCATTCCATAGTCCGAAGTCGTAGGCATCACCCATGAATAGCTACCATCGGTAAGGGCTTGGCTGAAACCGCTGGTGTTCTGAAAAATAAGTGTTGGCTGCGTGCTCAACGCTGCCGTCGCCGCGTTCCAGTCGACTGACGGGTAGGAAAGGTCGACGTTGAAATTTGTAACCACCGGCCGACCCTGTATCGTCATATAAGCCGGTGAAGAAAAATATGTGCGCTCGATGTATTGCAGCTCGCTGACCAGCTCCTGCTGCGGTGAACAACCAGAGCAGTCCGCCCGCGCGATTGCTCCTTTATCGATCATGATCGCGAACGTGAAACCTGGATGGCTTTCCGCCTGCGCCATCACCAACTGCGTCGCCCGGTCGATCGTGTTGTTGGGCCCGTACCAGTCGATAATCGCTCCATCGATGCCACGGCTGACCATGTCATCAATTTGATTTTTGACCTGCGCCGCATTCGTCTCGCTGTAACCGATATTCATGTGGCCGGAATCCCCGAACCAAAGAACCATGTGGGCATAAACCTTGGTCGTAGCGCCGGGATAAAGCAGCGTGTGCACGTCCACTTTGCTTATGTTGGCCGCGCCGCGATTGTTATTCGACTGTGTCTTGAAAGTGTTTGCCGCGCTGGTATTGTTTCCGGTCTGATCCGCGAGTGTTGTTGTGGGTACGACGTATGACGAACTGGCCGAACACAGAGTCGACGCGAGCAGCGTGACGACTACGACGGAAAGTTTGCGATGCATCGGTCCTCAGGGCGAAGATAGAGCCGAGGATCTTGCTTCGGATCTGGGACCAGCCCAGGGAAGGCACGCCCGCCTGTAAATTTCCTGCGACTGGGATTTAGCTGGGAACTGCGGTCAGCTTATGAGGAGAAGTTAAGGAACGACAGATAACGTCAGGAGATGTCCTATTGGACGTTAGTAAGTGAGCACTCCGCCCAATCGTTGGTAATGTCTATCCCTCGCGATTCGGCCGAGGAAATAATTTGACCAGCTTCGTGAATGGTCACGCTGTAGCCCGGAAAGGGCCGCATGGGAAAGACCAGCACGGGAAAACCCGGCGCGGCAACGCCCTAGTGACATTGAAGGGAATAAGTCCCCGAAGGGACGGCACGTCCTCGCGCTACTGCGAATTAACCGTTAACGTCCGCGCCACGTACCTTGATCCATCGAACCGGGCCACCGTAGTAACGTTCGCTCCCGCGTGCAACCCGTTGTCCACCGTGATCGCGGCGGGATCCAGATAGATCTCGTAAGTCTTCCGGTCCGTCGTCGAAGTCAGTACCAGAAGCCCAATATGCAGATCCAGAGATGTGACCACACCTGCAAAAGTAAAGTCCGTACCGGGCACGGCCAGAATGGAAACTTTTTGTGCGTCACGATCATCCTTCTGCGCGACAAAATCCACATCCACCAAAGTTCCGGGAACCAATTGGCTGGCATAGGCCACGTGCCCATCCTGTTCAATCTGCGTATTCGGCGTGAGCCGCAATTTCACTGCCTCGGGTGAAAGTAGATCGCGCAACATTAATTCATTTTTTCCGGAACTATAACTAATCACAACTCCCTGGCTTCTCCCGCCCGTCGTTTGCCTTGCCAGACGAATGTTACGGGCAAAAATGTTACCCGCGACCAGAATCGTATCGAGGTACACTCGACCACCCACTCTCAAGTCTGGCGTTGCTCCGAGGGCGCTTCCGTTATAAATGTGCGTGCGCGTATCGAAGAAGACTTTCATTTTCCCGCCGCCGAATACTTGCACCGTCAACTGATCGCGCACCCGGTCCACTCGCTGAATCGTTCCGCCGATCAGGCTGGCCTTGGCGGGCGGAAGCTTCGGCAAATCGGGGAGCAAGCTGGCTGGATCAACCGCATTGTCCACATTCTCCGGCACTACCACAATCGGCGTGACGGAAGATCGAGTGGTTGCCGGCGCCGACGATGCCGATGCCGAGTCAGCCGAGACCACCGATTGCGATGCCGTTGCCTGCGCATATGCCAGAGATCCGAGAATTACCCCGGTTAGAACGCCACTGGCCAATCTCCTCGAGAGAAACCCACCCATCGCTGCCCCACCCTCTTTATGCTTCAGACACAATAATTTCTACGCGTTTATTCGATGCCGTTTATGACCTCCAAGGTAGTCAAATCCCTACAAAAATCACCTGAGGTGCCGACAAACGTAGAGGAGTAATTGGCATCTCAATAGCGCGTTATTTTGTGCCAATTCTGTGTGCGAATTCTGCCAAAAGAGGTTTCTAAGAATGTCCTGGAAAGCCTGGCTTGCTGCTGCAGTAGTTACCGTCTCGATCGTAGCGGCGGCACCGCAAGCCCGAGCCGGCGACATTAAAATCACTCTGCCCAAGCGCAGCCACCTTACCCCCGTCCAGCGCCTGAATCGCGAAGGCGTCGAGGCCGTCCGCAAGCACAAGTACACCAAGGCGGAAGCATTTTTCTATAAGGCCTATCTGCTCGATCCCGACGATCCCTTTACCCTGAATAATCTGGGCTACGTCTCTGAGCTGCAAGGGCAGGTGGACCGCGCGCAGCGTTTCTACACGCTCGCGGGACAGGAAGCCACGGATGCCAACATTGCCATGGCCAGTTCTCCGCGCCTCGAGGGAAGCACTCTCAAAGCCGCCTTGGCCATTCCAGACGTCCCGCTGCAGATCAATCACGACAACGTCGAGGCCGTCCGCCTTCTTTCGCAAGGTCGCGGTC
>JBAVGI010000575.1:0-3865 GCA_049684755.1 Candidatus Sulfotelmatobacter sp. | reverse complement strand
GCCGGTCGCTGCCTTGAACGCCCAGCGCGCAAGCAGTTTGTTGAGTTGATTGTTGACGTAAGGATGACGGACGATTTCGCCGCTGGCATCGGCCAAGAGCAGTCCCTCAACGACCCGGAATTCTTCGTTGGTGTCCTGCTCAAGTCCATCCGTTAAAGATCTATCCGGATGGTGGCCGAGGATTTCGAGGAGATCCTCGTAGCGGCCCTCGCCTACCGCCTCACTCAGCTTGGCCACCTGCTTCATGGCCTGTGGTAAAATTTCCAGCTGAATTGAGTCTTCAGGAGCATGCTCTACCAGCGTGTAACTGGACTCAAACTCGAGCTGGCGGGAGACTTCGCGAATGCCTACCACGACATCTCCGCGAAATCTTCTGCCCGGCCCGAAGATCGAATACATTACCGCCGGTATCTTCAGCCCTGGTTTGACCGCGCTATCCGGCAGAACAAAATCCGCTTCGAGCGCGTCGGCAACATCATCCTCCATGATTTTGAATGCGCCTTTCGCCTGGGTATCGGCGAAGGCCATGCGGAACTGATAGAAGCGCCCTTCCGCAAGACGCTTCCGGGCAATCTCCCGTTTCGCGTCCTCGAAAAGAGCTGATTGTTGATGCCGGTCCAGGTCTTCGTCGCCTAGTTTTGGGTGCCGCTCGCGGCGAAGCCGTTCAATCTGGACCGAGAGGATTTCGCGGTCATGCTTTTCTTTGAGACGCTGGAACACCGATCGCCTGATCCAGCCACGGCAGTCATTGGTTCCCAGCTTCCGATCGGGGACGACGAGCACACGTGCCTCGGGTTCCTCCATCATCACCTTGCAGGGCGAGACGAGGACTCCGAAATAAACAATCGCCGCCTGTGGCCAGTGCTGAAACCGCTCGGCGATGGCCCGGCTGTGTTCCTGGTCCACAAAGTAGAACTTGCCCTTCTTTGCAGAGCCGCTTGCTCCGACCAATTTGTAGTGAACCCCATTCCAAACGAGCCGGGCGAGGGCGTTCTCGACCTGCGATTCTTCGTAATCGTCGAGAGGCTCAGCCGGCACGTTCACACTCGCTACCTTGATTCCGGGATAGAGCACGCTGAGCAGCGTGTTCTGGAGTGGATCAAGATCGTGCAACCGCGGCGTGACCCGTCCGTTGCGGTCGATCTCCAGGTTCTGGAGCTGATCGGCCGGGATTCTGTACTTATCCGTCTTGGTATTCTTCGTCATTTTTTATTCTCCTTAACTGTTTGTTCCGGGAGGCCGGAAAGAGTTAGGGAGTTTGCGTGACCGCAAGCTTTCTCGCTCTAGCCTGACCCCCATTTCGGGTTCGCTGGGCCAGGCCTTCAAGTGAAAAAAAGCCCCGGTCAGCACATTTCCCCGCATTAAGCCGCAGGGCGCTCAAAGGACCAACATCATCGTTTGGTCATCTGAGAACTCTTCGTGCTGATCTTTTCGAACTAACTTTGAGTTGGCTTCTGGACGACAGCCTGTTTCACGATCACAGGACTGCCGCCGCCATTTACCTCCGGAACGGCTTTCCATGCCGTCACTGTGTAGAACGGCTGGCCGTTCTTGAACGCTTCGATTAACGCTTCACCTTCACTCGCCATCTCCTGGCCCAACTCCGGTTTGGCCGGAGAAGACCCTGATTTGGGGAGAAAGTAGCGTAGATTTGGGTCACTGCCATTACGGTGTCTACGGCGTGCGTTTGTGCCAGCGACGCTTCTGCTCGCCGCCTCCGCAGAATTATTTGGTACGTTGGTTTCCATGTTTCCAACTCCTTCCGTCCGCGTCATTGCATACTGTTGAGGTCGGCTTGCTGCAGCACCCAATCGCGCTTTTCGCCTTCGATCGCGCGCTCCCAATACTCTCCAACCAACAGGCCGCCGGGATTCTGCTCCGACCGCTTTTCCACCAGCAGCCTTATGTGGAATTCGCTGACCACCTTGTCGATGGTTTCGTTGTGTTCGTGAATATGATGGACTTCTTTGACCCCGAATGCCGTATAAGTGAGCGGATCTTCCTTGGAGGCTTCAAGCGAGCGCATCTGAAAGTCCGAGGTTGTTTGATCGTCTTCGATCTTTCCAATGAAGTCATCCTTCTGCATGCCGGCGTATGCCGTGCGGCGCAGATTGGCAGTCATCATGTTCAGGCTGTCGGCCCAGTTGCGGCTCACATTTGTCGGCGAGAAGTTTAGATAGCGTTCCAGAAACAGGCGCACGAAGGCCCGCTTCTCAAACTCGGTCGGCTCCGATCCCGGGCCTTGTGTCGCAGAAATACCCGGTTTCGTCACACCCAGAACCGTTGCCAATCCGTTCTCATCCACACGAATGACTGTGGGAGGCTGTAGGCGAACATAGACAGCGAAGGCCAGCGCCAACATCGTCGTCGGAATGCACAAGAACGCCAGCATCATCGCCCGGTTGGCGTACGCACGCAGGATCCCATCATGCTCGTAATAGCGGCTGTAGCGGAGCTTCTCCGGCACGTCGGCCTCTTTAGTCGAGTTTTTCTTTTTCAACCACATATTCGCGCACCTTCTTCGTGTCCAACGACAATCAATGACGCCGGCCAAACAAACGGCCGAAAAACCTTCCGATATAAAAGAAGATCAGGGTCGTGATGCTGTACGGCCGGAACTTCGTCCCTTGCGGCTCCCAGATCGGTGGCTGCCTCCACATAGAAACCTCCTCTGCCAGAGCTAATTATTCTCGGCATTGTTCCTTCCAGCAGCTCTTCCGAGTGCTCTCCCCACGTTAAAACTGACGACTTGGGTGACCGAATGGGGTCGATAGCTGGACCCATGCCGGCTTGTGCTACCCGATACGGCAGCAGCGACATCTCGGTTACCAGAGCTTTCGTTGTGGCCTGTGGCCGTCGGCATAACTGGGCTGCTGTTGCTGTTCATCGCGCTCGCAACTCCGGAGCGAATGAAATCCGGCATCGAGGGAGTAGGGGGCGCCGTGGACGACGCCAGGACAGTAGACGTAGACGAAGCGCCCACACCGCCTGACGCCGTAGCGCCCGTCGAAGCTGGACTCGCTCCTGCCGCAAAGCCGCTGACACCAGCCAAAGCGGCGCCGGCCGCAACCCCGCCTGCTCTCACCAGCGCAAACGCGGTTGACCCGACATCGCCCGAGATGATCCTTTTGGCAATGAATGGAATCAGGGCGATAGCCAGGGCGTAAAAGATGCTGACCAGCCCTAGGATGATCGAGTCCCCCGCCCCCTTCAGAAAACCAAGGAACCCGTTGCCGAGGATGTTGTTCACTTGGTTGACCTGGATTGCGGTGATAAGCGCGCCGAACACAGCGTAGAGAATGCCCCACGCATTCCAGATCATCACATTGACGGCATACGACTTCCCCAACTGGCCGACCCCCGGGATGGGAATGAGCGCGAGCACCAACGGGCCGACTACGTAGAGGATTGCGCCAAACAAGGTGTAAAAAAAGCAGAACACGATCATCGCGAGGGCATAGAGAAGGTAAGCAACTACGAGTAGGACCACCGTGATGGTGCTGGCTGCATCGCCCGTGATGATGTCCGTAAGGGTCAAAGAAGGATTGTTTGCGAACTGCTGTTGGAGTTGTCCCATCCAGCTCTGGAACATGTCGCCTGCACCGGAACTGCTGCCGATGGAATTTGCGATCGCGTTAAAGGAGCCGTTGACGCCGCGAAACACGGTTGCCCAGTTGGAAACGATCATGGCTACCACCAGATACTTGATCGCCGTTCCCGCCAGCGCCTGCAGATCGCCTCCACGAAACGCCGCTTGATAGAGGCCGATCAGGAAGCCAATCAGCAGGATCGCGAATGCGATGTTCGTGACCGTCGAGATGATCGCAGTGCCGTCGATCCCGGCTAGCGCCGTGTTCAGAAGTTG
>JBAVGI010000574.1:0-5605 GCA_049684755.1 Candidatus Sulfotelmatobacter sp. | reverse complement strand
TGGGTCTGGTTGAGCCGGAAGAAGAGCGGCACCAGTGGGTGTTCCACATTATGGTTTCTGGCCGCTACGCGGATTGGCGCGAGACGCAGGATATTGTTCCGACGGAGCATCCGGAGCCCGGGATGGTAACGGCCGACGCGGCGTCGAATTAAGCCGTCATACGGTATATTGGGCTTCGCCGTTGCCAAACGACCAGTTCTCCCACGCAACTTCCACTAAATTAATCATCAGGTCTTGCGGGCGCACGCCTGGATTTTCCGCGAGAATCTCCGCCATCCTTTGAAACAGTTTCTTCTTCTGCGCTAGTTTGCGTCCGGTGGAGAGCGTGATCTGGACAAAGACAATGTCGTCGGTGCGCTGTATTCCGAGGTACGTGGGATCGTAGATCAGGCCGCCGGCGGGGTGTTCGGTGATCACCTGAAATCTGTCCTGCTCAGGAACCGCGGCGCCTTCGACCATGGCGCGATGGACGCCATCAGCCAGAGCTTTTTTGTATTGTTCAGATTTCCCTTCGCGCAATGAAATTCTTACCAGCGGCATTGCTGCCTCCTGTGATCAAAGCTGCTGTGATCGAGACTGCTGACTTGCTTTTCGAATGGATGATCTCCCGGCTTGGGGGGATTCACGAAACGCGCGATGCGCTGGAGGGATCGTGGTTTAATGATGCGATGATCGTGATGATGGCGGGATTGCCCGGGACTGGTAAAACTACCTTGGCGCGCGAAGTCGCGGCGCCGACCGGCGGCCGCGTGTTGAGCAAGGATGATGTTCGTCACGCGCTGTTTCCAGCGGAAGAAATTGAATACTCTTCGCGGCAAGATGATTTCTGCTTGCAGGTTATGCTGGAGACCGCGAGTTTTCTTTTGCGGCAAAATCGGGAGCGCCTCATCTTTCTGGATGGACGGCCGTTTTCGCGGCGTTATCAGATTGATAATGTCGTGAACGTCGCCAAGTCGCTGCATCAGGAATGGCGGATTCTGGAATGCGTGTGCGCGGAGGAAGTGGTAAAGCAGCGTCTCGAGGACAAGGGCCGGGAACATCCGGCGGCGAATCGAAACTTTCAGCTTTATCTCGAAGTGCGGTCGCGATTCGAAGCCATTACTTTGCGGAAAACTGTGATCGATACCGGGCGGCCGATCGCGGCATGCGTGCGGCAGGCACGCGAGGCGCTTCGCTGAATGACTTTGCCGGGCAGCGCTTTCCTATACAATCGTGCTCGCGTTCCATCGAATTCTTGAAACATTCGCTTATGACTCGTTTCGGCGTCATTTTATTTTCATGCATGGCCCTGGCTACATTTTCAGCAGGGCAAGCCTCAAATTCCGCAAACCCATCGGGAGCAACGGTCAGCGCAGAGGCGCTGGCGATTCAGAAATCGGCGATCGTCGTCGATACGCACGCTGACACGCCACAGCGGTTTCTTGACGAGGGCTTCGACATTGGATCAACCGATCCGAATGATGCCGGCCATGTAAGTCTCGACAAAGCACGGCGCGGCAATTTGGGAGCGGAGTTCTTTTCCATCTGGGTGGATCCGGAAACCAATCAGGGACATTTTGCGCAGCACACATTCGATCTGATCGATTCGGTTTACGAGCAGGCGGCGCGCCATCCGGACCGCATGATGATGGCGTTTTCCGTGGATGACATTGAGCGCGCGCATCGCGAGCACAAACTGGCCGCGCTGATGGGAATCGAAGGTGGACATTCGATTGAGAACGACATGCATCTGTTGCGCGATTATTACCGGCTCGGCGTGCGCTACATGACGCTCTCGTGGTCGAACACGAATGAATGGGCCGATTCCTCTGGCGACATTGAGGATTCTAAGATTCAGCATCACAACGGGCTCACGGATTTTGGCAAGCAGGTGGTGCTGGAGATGAACCGTCTCGGAATGATGGTGGATCTTTCTCACGTGGCCGATAAGACTTTTTGGGACGCCATTGGTACGACGAAGGCTCCGGTGATTGCTTCGCATTCTTCGGCGCGGGCGCTTGTGGATGCGCCGCGGAATATGACCGATGACATGCTGCGCGCGGTGGCAAAGAATGGCGGCGTAGTGCAGGTGAATTTTTTCTCTGGCTTTGACGATGAGGATTTCCGCAAGGCGGAGCAGGCACAGGCCAAAGATCAAGCGGCGGCGATTCAGAAATATATGGATTCGCTGAAGGCGCAGGGCAAGGCGATCAGTTACATTGAAGTGGACCGTATCGAGCGGGAGTGGATGGCAAAGATTCCGCGTCCGCCGTTCAGCGTGCTGATCGATCATATTGATCACATTGCCAAGGTCGCGGGTGTGGATCATGTGGGGCTGGGATCGGACTTTGATGGTGTGAGCGGAGCTACGCCGCTAGGGATGGATTCGGCGGCGGACTTGCCGAAGATTACACAGGCGCTGCTTGATCGCGGGTACAGCGCGGAAGACATCAAGAAAATTCTGGGTGGAAATGTGTTGCGAGTTTTTCGGCAGGTCGAAGAGGTGAGCGAACAGATGCAGAGAAGCGCAGATACGCATTGAGCGAGCAGTCTTACTTTTCCTGCCCGAGTTCCCTGTCGTACAATGCAACGTTGCCTCTAACATTTCGCAATCCGAATATGCGAGGAGCAATCATGCGTAATATTTTTATTGCCGGCGTTCTGCTCTTGGGCGCTCTGGCGTGGGCTCAGGCGAGTTCTCAGGGCACGGCGGCCGCTAAACCGCCGGTACACCATGTGGCGACTGGCGAGCCTACGGCTATTATTGAAACCAGCGTGGGAAACATGACTTGTACTTTGTTTCCTGACAAGGCGCCGATTGGGGTGCAGAACTTTATAGGGCTCGCCACGGGGACGAAGGATTGGAAAAATCCGGCCAGCGGAGCCACCAAACATGGAGTGCCGCTTTACGACGGCACGATTTTTCATCGGGTGATTCCCGGGTTCATGATTCAGGGTGGAGATCCGAAAGGCGACGGGTCGGGCGATCCGGGGTATAAGTTTAAGAATGAGGTTTCCTCTGATCTGACCTTCGATAAGCCGGGGCGGTTGGCTTATGCGAACGCCGGGCCGGACACGAATGGCTCCCAGTTTTTTATTACCGAAGTGGCCACGCCGCACTTGAACGGGAACTATACGATCTTCGGGCAGTGCGATGACGCAACAGTTGCGCTGGTGAAGGAAATTGCGCACATGGCGACTGATCCGAGCAATGACCGGCCGTTTCGTCCCGTGAAGATTATTCATATTAAGATTGTGCGGGCGGGGATGGCAGCAGCGAAGTCCGCGACACCGGCGAAAAAGCCCGCGGCGACGGCAACCAAACCGGATTGACCGGCACTCATTACTTCTTATTCGTGCAATGCCTGGCTTTGCCAGGCTGGGCAGCCGACGGCGGCTGCCTCCACATAAGACAAGAACAATACTGAAAGGAATTCATGACTCGTCAACCGGGACTTTACGCAACGCTTGAAACCAGTGAAGGAAATATCGTATGCCGGCTCTTCGAAAAAGAAGGGCCGAAAACTGTAGCCAATTTTGTGGAACTTGCCGAGGGCAAGCGGGAGTGGACACACCCATCGACGAGGAAGAAATCGAAAGACCGTCTGTATGATGGAACGATTTTTCATCGGGTGATTCCGGATTTCATGATTCAAGGCGGCGATCCGCAAGGCACCGGCATGGGAGGACCTGGCTATCAGTTTGAAGATGAGACCAAGGGCTCGCCACATAAGCTCGACCGGCCGGGGATTTTAGCGATGGCGAATTCTGGACCGAATACGAATGGCTCGCAATTCTTCATCACGGTTGCGCCGACGACCTGGCTGACCGGCAAGCACACAATTTTCGGCGAGGTAGTGGAGGGCCAGGATATCGTGAAGAAGATTTCCGAAGTGCCGCGCGGACGACAGGATAAACCGAACAAGGATGTGGTGCTAAAGAAAGTGACGATCGAGAAAGTGTGACTGGTTGCTCCTGCGATCGTGGCTCAAGTCAAAAACTTTGATCACAAAGGACACAAAGTTCCACGAAGGAAACCTGCCGATGAAGGGCTTCGTGACACCTTGTGTCCTTCGTGTTCCATTGATTTTTCGTTCTTCAGTCAGTTCATTGACTTGCCCAAATCGGCAACGTAGGATTCTCGTTCGATGATTGGGCAAACGATCTCCCACTACCGCCTGATTGAAAAGCTGGGCGGTGGCGGCATGGGCGTGGTTTACAAGGCAGAAGATGTGAAGCTGCGGCGCTTTGTGGCGCTGAAATTTCTGCCGGACGAAGTCGCCAAAGATCCGCAATCGCTGGCCCGCTTTCAACGCGAGGCGCAGGCGGCATCCGCGTTAAATCATCCCAATATCTGCACCATCTACGAGATCGACGAGCACGACGGCCAGGCATTCATTGCGATGGAGTTTCTGGATGGTCTGACCCTGAAACATGCGATCGGCTCACGTCCGATGGACAATGACACTCTACTACGCCTCGCGATTGAGGTGGCAGATGCGCTGGACGCAGCCCACGCGGAAGGCATTGTGCACCGCGACATTAAGCCGGCGAATATTTTCGTGACCAAACGCGGACACGCCAAGATTCTGGACTTTGGTCTGGCGAAAGTGGGAGCGGGGCGCGTCGGGGCGAAAGGCCTGAGTGATAACGCGCAGACTTTGGATGAGCCCCACCTGACCAGTCCGGGAACAATGTTGGGGACGGTGGCTTATATGTCGCCGGAACAGGTCCGCGGGCGCGAACTGGATGCACGCAGCGATCTGTTTTCATTTGGCGCCGTGCTTTATGAGATGGCAACCGGCGACGTTCCCTTCCACGGGGAAAGTTCGGCGGTAATTTGCGAAGCCATTATGAATCGTGCGCCGGTTCCGGCCGTGCGGCTGAATCATGATGTTCCAGCACGGCTGGAAGAGATCATCAACAAGGCGCTGGAGAAAGATGCGGGACTGCGCTACCAGCACGCAGCGGAGATGCGCAGTGATTTGCAACGGCTGAAACGGGATACGGATTCGGGGCGCAGCCAGTTGCCGATGGATTCAGGCAGCGTGGGCGGGCCTGCGGCGGCAGCCGCGGCAAGTTCCGGACAGCGCAGCGCAGTGGCACAGAGCGGCGTAGCGGCGGTTACTGCGTCCAAGCTTCCCTATGGAAAAATTGGGCTGGCCGCTGGAGCAGTCGCGGTGTTCGTCTTGGGTTTCGTGTTGTGGCAAACGCGGCGTCAGGCAGCGCCTGCCGCGGGATCCGCCGCGCCGCGAACTCTGGCTGTGCTTCCCTTGCAAAATCTGGGAGCCGACAAGGATCTGGATTTTCTCCGGCTTGCGCTGGCGGATGAAATTGCGACCTCGCTCAGTTATGTGCGCGATCTGACCATCCGTCCGTTTGCGACGACGCAGAAGTACGATTCACCGACGGTCGATTTGCAGGAGGCCGGTAAGGCCATGCATGTGACCGATGTGGTCACCGGACATTTCCTGAAGGAAGGTTCGCAGCTGCAGATCACGCTGGAAGCGATTGACATTGCGGATAATCGAACGATCTGGCGCGACACGATGACCGTTGCCGCGCCCGACATGATCGCGATGCGTGGGCAGATTACGGCGAAGGTTCGGCAGGGGCTGGTGCCGGC
>JBAVGI010000573.1:0-1754 GCA_049684755.1 Candidatus Sulfotelmatobacter sp. | reverse complement strand
CCTACCGCAACCGCCGCTTCCACCGGCATAGACTTTTTCTCCCCTGCCGCGTGCTACTTTTATTACTTCCCTTATATCAAATGCAAAACCTATTAAACCAGTAGTAACAGTAGGCGAGTCGGAGAAGTGGAAAACTTTATGAACCGTCCTATTGTCACCACTTTGGGGACCAGCCCTTCGTGTGAGAAATCAGTCCCGATCTTGGCGGAGACCCTACCAGAAGATTTCCGCGCTTCCAGTTTCGCCGGGGCCTTGCACAGTTTCCACATCGCATTCACAGCGTGATGAAAGGAAGACTGCGCCGCACCGTGCAAAACCTGAAAACTACTGCGATTATCCGCCCAATTGCTCAGTTAATTTATTGAGCAGCCTGTTTAAATCTTTATCGTTCTTGCGAACCTCTTCAATTTTTTCGACCGAGTGAAGCACGGTGGTGTGATGCTTTCCGCCGAACTGCCGTCCGATCTCTGGCAGCGACGCTTCGGTCATTTGTTTCGCCAGATACATGGCGATCTGTCGGGGATAGACGATCGCCCGCGAATTATCTTTGGCTTTGATTTCAACCAGTCGCAGGCCGAATTGTTCCGCTACCATTTTCTGAATGGACTCGATGGTAACTTTGCGGGCTTGCGAGTCGATAAAGTTTTTCAGCACTTGCTGCGCATACGGCAACGTGATCTCGGCGCCAATCAGGGAAGAATGCGCAACCAGGCGAATGAGAGCCCCTTCCAGCTCGCGCACGTTCGACCGTATATTCTGCGCGACGTAGAGAGCCACGTCCGTGGGCAACGTTACTTTTTCCTGCTCGGCCTTTTTTTGCAGAATCGCCACTTTGGTTTCCAGGTCAGGAGGCTGGATGTCGGCGATCAATCCCCATTCGAAGCGGCTGCGCAGGCGATCTTCAATCTCGGCCAATTCTTTCGGCGAACGATCGCTGGCGATCACGATCTGCTTCATGGTGTCGTGCAGAGCGTTGAAGGTGTGGAAGAATTCTTCCTGGGTGCGCTCTTTGCCGGCGAGAAACTGGATATCGTCCACCAGCAGGACATCTACGCCGCGGAACTTGTCGCGGAAGCTGGTCATCTTGTCGTAGCGCAGCGAGTTAATCATGTCATTGGTGAACTTCTCGCTGGATACGTAGCAGATGGCGGCTTGCGGCTGGCGGCGCTTGACCTCGTGTCCGATGGCCTGCATCAGATGCGTCTTGCCCATGCCGACGCCGCCATACAAGAACAATGGGTTGTAGGCTTTTGAAGGACGTTCCGCGACCGCCTGGCACGCGGCGTGCGCGAATTGATTGCCGGACCCGATTACGAATGCGTCGAAGGTGTAGCGCGGATTTAATTGCGCGGCGCCATCCCAATCGAAGCGAGCCTGCGCCGGAGCAGAGGCAACCGGAGGTGCGGAAAGCCCGCCGTTATGCCGGACCGCGGTAGCCGCGGGATCGTCCTCCGGAGTGACGAACTTGACGTCATTGAACTCGAGGCCGAGATTGTCGATGGCTTCCTGAATCAGATCGGCGTATTTATCGCCGGCGTGGCGGAACTCCACCGTCGGAACGCGGACGAATAAAATTCCCCCACTGGAGTGGCTGTAGCGAGTGGGTTTCAGCCATGTGTCATAGGAATGCCGGTTGATCTTTTTTTCCAGCGCGTCGAGAATGCGCATCCACGGATTGGGGGAAAGTGTTGTTGTGACTGACATAATTTATGAAATACCCGCCGCGGCGTCCCGGCGGCTGGCTGAGGGCGCCT
>JBAVGI010000572.1:0-1880 GCA_049684755.1 Candidatus Sulfotelmatobacter sp. | reverse complement strand
GTCCATAACTGCTCCACCGGTCGAGGCAAACATATGGCGGTTAACTTATTCATATGTTGCCTTCCGAATAAAATCGATCGGGTAGGCAAATGATTTATGAAGGCGACGGTCAAAGATTCACTGCCGGATACGGTATGAAAACGTTATTAATCCGTCCATAAGTAGATGCACATTTTTGTTGACGAGGGGCGTTTAGGCTGATTCGATGGCGGGATGAGACAAGACGATGCCCGGAAACTGGATCACGGAACATTGGAAGCGATGCGCATGCGTGCCGTGCGCAGCGTACACGCTGGCGAGAGTCCTGAGGTTGTTGCGCGATCGATGAGGGTTAGTCGCCGCACGATGTACGGATGGTTGGCGCAGTATCGGCGTGGTGGATGGGGAGCGTTGAAGGCAAAGCCGCTTTTTGGGCGACCTCCCAAACTGGATGCCCGCGCCGTGCAATGGGTTTACGATGTGGTGACGCGGAAGAATCCGTTGCAACTGAAGTTCGCGTTTGCATTGTGGACGCGGGAGATGGTGGCGACGCTGATCAAATCCAGGTTTGGCGTGACGTTGAGTGCCAATTCGGTCGGACGGCTGCTGGCGCAACTCGGCATCACCTGCCAGAAGCCTTTGCACCGCGCGCAAGAGCGCGACGAGGCTCTGGTGCAACAATGGCTCAAGAAGGAATATCCAAAGATCAAAGCCCTTGCGCAGCGCGTCAAAGCCGAGATTTTCTTCGGCGATGCTGCTCATATGCGCTCGGATCATCACGCGGGGCGCACCTGGGGCAAGCGGGGTAAAACGCCAGTTGTGGAAACGACCGGCGCCCGCCATCGCATGAGCCTAATCTCAGCGATAACCGCGCGCGGTCACATGCGGTTCATGATCAAGGAGAAAGGTGGGGTCAACGCCGAGGTGTTCATCGAATTTCTGAAGCGCCTGATCACGGGCGCCAAGCGCCCCATCATTTTGGTTGTTGATCGGGGACCCGCCCACATCGCGAAGAGAACCAAAGCCTTTGTCGAAAGCCTAAACGGAAAGCTGCGGCTGTTTTACCTTCCGCCCTATTCGCCCGACCGCAACCCCGATGAATTGGTCTGGAAACACCTGAAAGCCGACACCGTTGGACGCATGGCGATCACCGACAAAAACGATTTCAAAACCAAAGTCCGTTCATCCATGCGTCAGCTGCAAAACGATCCAGAAAAAATCCGCTCGTTCTACCAAAAGCCGTCACTCAAATACGCAGCGTGATGGTGTACTTACTAATGGACGGATTAATAGCTCCATGACACCACCCGTCGTTGGTGTTTTAAGAATTATCGCCCTTTATCCGGTCTTTGCCCAGCCCTCCGGGAGCAACCGCTCCTGCGGCAGGAAGCGGCTTTTGTAGTCCATCTTGCCGGAGCCGCGGACCCAGTAGCCGAGATAGACGTAGGCGAGGCCAAGTTCGCGGGCGCGGGCGATGTGGTCGAGCACCATGAAGGTGCCGAGCGAGCGCGCCGCCTCATCCGGCTCGAAAAACGAATAGACCATCGACAGCCCGTCGCCGAGAACGTCGGTGAGCGCCACTGCAATCAGATCGCCCTGATGGGATCTGCCGGGGGCAGGGCGGCGGTATTCGACGATGCGCGTTTCGACGTGGCTGTCCTCGACCATCGTGGCGTAGTCCAGCACAGTCATGTCGGCCATCCCGCCGTCGCGGTGCCGCGAATCGAGATAGGCGCGGAAAATCGAGTATTGCTCGGATGTCGGCACCGCGGTCCGCATGTTGCTGATGATGTCGGCGTTGCGCCGTACGATCCGGCGCATGCTGCGGGTGGGGCGGAATTCGCGCGTCACCACGCGCACCGAGACGCACGAGCGGCAACCCTCGCAGGCCGGCCGGTAGG
>JBAVGI010000571.1:0-34694 GCA_049684755.1 Candidatus Sulfotelmatobacter sp. | reverse complement strand
CGTGAAAAGCAAAAGGTCGCAGAAATCTTCCGTAATGCCGGGGAAACCGAATTTCGTCGAGCGGAGCACGAAGCTCTGAAAGAATTGCTGGAGGGACTACGCAGTGGCTCTGAGAGAGTAATAGCTTTCGGTGGCGGGGCCTTCGTCCAGCAGTGCAATATCAGCTTGCTTGACGCGGCGAACCTCCCCACAGTCTTTCTTGACGCGAGCGTCGAAGAACTTTTGGCGCGTTGTCAGCGGCAGTCGGAAACGGAGCGTCCGTTACTGGGAACTCCGGAGCACTTCCGGCAGCTATACCAGAAGCGGCGACCCCACTACTTGCGGGCCAGATTTACGCAAGGAACTGAGGGGAAAGAGGTTCGGGAGATCGTGAGGAACCTGATTCAGGTTTTGGGTCTGCTCGATAGCGAGGAACTCGATCGCGCCGAAGACGAGGAGAAGATGAAGTGACACGGATCGCACACATACGGTGGGGAATGATGGCGGTTTTGGCTTGCGCGGTCGCAAGTCACGCCGCCGACAAGAAAGCCAATGCGAAGCCGCCTAGCTCACAGATGGTTGATTCCGGGGCTTTCGGCGTTTTTGTCAGAGGCCAGCGCGTAATGACCGAGACCTTCAGCGTGCAGCAGGATAACGGCGCAAGCACAGTCAAATCGCATCTGCAGGAAACCGGCAATTCGAATGCCGGCCAAAACTCCGAACTGCAGATGATGGGCAGTGGAGAACTGATTCGTTATGACTGGAACGACGCCAACAGTTCGCTCGTCGTCACGCCTAAAAATGAATTTCTCCTGGAAAAGATCACGACTGGAACATCCTCCAAACCGGCTGAGCAACCGTTTCTGATGCCAAACACCTCGGCGATTCTCGATAACAACTTCTTCGTTCAGCGCGAAGTGCTGGCCTGGCGTTACTTGGCAACCAACTGCCACACCGATAACGGTACTCTAAAATGCCAGCAAGGTCCGGTGGAGTTCGGCGTTCTGGTACCGCAAGATCGGACTTCCATGCCGGTCCGGATGGAATTGGCAGGCAGAGAGAAGGTCATGATCCGCGGGACGGAGCGCGAACTCCTTCGCTTGAACCTGAAAGGCGAAACCTTCAGCTGGAATCTTTGGGTAGATGACAAAGATCAGTTCAAGCTCATGCGAGTGCAGATCCTGGACGATAATACTGAGGTGGTGCGGGATTAATGATGTTGCCGTCACGCTCTGGATTCGACTTGCCGCTGATTGGAGATACTAGTTGCCGCTGGCAGATGGACGTACGGCCCGGGTTATCGTCACAGTGCTGCTCTTTGGGCTGGGGCTGGGGTTTCTCTACGCCGCCCGCCAGACCCTGATTGCGTTCCTGTTTGCAATTTTCTTTGCCTACCTGATGAGCCCCCTGGTCTCCTATCTGGAGAAATTGCTGCACGGCCGGGGACGCGCGATTGCCGTAATCTACGTTCTCTTGCTCGGACTGGTGGTGTTGTTCTTCGTTTCCACCGGACCGCGAATCGGACGGGAAAGCGCGCGCTTAGGTCAATCGCTCCCCGCTCTTTCCCGGTTAAGCTCCGGACAGATCGCGCAACAATTGGGAGAGGAGCACGGTTGGAATTCTCGCCTTGTTGAAGTCGTTCAGAACTACCTTGCCAGTCATAGTAATGAGATCACCAAGCTCGCCCAAGCGGTTGGACTCTGGGTGGCGGACGTGGCAAAACAAGCGTGGCTGCTGGTGATAGTCCCCCTATTGTCGATTTTCTTTCTGAAAGACGGGCGCTCTTTCAGCCAGGTTCTGCTCGACCTGGTGCAGTCCAGGCCGCAGCGCGAACTGTTGCAAGGCGTGCTCAATGACCTGAACCAGATGTTGGCCCATTTTATCCGCGCGCAACTCATTCTGGCCGCGCTTACGCTCGGCATGTATGCCGCCGTCTTAAGCATGATGGGGATGCCCTATGCCTTGGTGTTGGGAACCCTAGGCGGATTGCTCGAATTCATTCCCGTGATTGGGCCGTTGGTCGCCGCTGTCGTCATCGTCAGCGTATCGCTGCTGGTCGGCTTCCCTCACTGGCTCGGCCTGATTATTTTCCTAGGCGTATGGCGGCTGATTCAGGATTACGTAACCTCACCACGCATTATGGGTCAGAGTGTGGAACTGCATCCCCTGGCGGCAATTTTCGGTGTGATGGCGGGGGGCGAGGTCGCCGGGATCTTAGGAATTTTCCTTTCTATTCCAGTGATGGCGAGCCTGCGCATTGTTTTCCGGCGCTGGCGACTCTACGCCGAGAAGCGCAAATTCGGCCCGCTCGATGAATATGTGGTCGGCGGTCAAGTCAGAGTCAAGAAGTAAGAACGAACCAGCATCGGCTCTCTGCGCTAAGCTGCGTTCCCTTCCGAATATTTGATGACGTCCGTATCTCCGTCCGGAGACACTCAACCCGCTGCCCCTACCGATTTCTCAACGTTTACATTGCGAAGAAATTCCGCTGCCGCTTCAGGCAGCACGGTGTTGATAAACATTCCCGATCCCAGTTCGAATCCGGCGACGCGGGTGAGACGCGGAATCACGCTGACATACCAGTGGAAATGCCGGGCACGAACATAATCGGAAGGTCCGCTCCGAACCGTGAAATTCAGATCAGGATTCTCCAGTCCGACATACATCTTCGCCAGCAAGGTCCGCAGGACGTGCGCTAGGTCAGCGATCTCCTCGGCAGTAATCTCGCCGAAGCTCGCCATGTGACGGAGCGGAAATATGTGAGTAGCGAATGGAGTTGCGGAAGCGAATACCTCCATGGCTACGAACAGATTGCTCTTGAGCACGATACGCGTCTGGTCTTGGATTTCGCTCTCCACCATATGGCAGAACATGCATTCCCCCGCATCATCGAAATGACGCAGAGCTTCGTGCAGTCGGTGGCGTACCTGACTCGGGATCACCGGAGTGGCTATCAGCTGGGAATGCGGATGCTGCAGGCTGGCCCCGGCATCTGCGCCGTGGTTCTTGAAAATCGTGACGTGGTTGACCCGCTGATCTGCGCTGAGCGCGTTGTACCGGTCCTTGTATACTCCTAAAATTTTGCCAACGTGCTCGTCCGGCAATAAAGCCATACAGCAGGAGTGGTCCGGACCGTCGATGATCACTTCGTGAAACCCAAAACCATCGATGCGGCGCCGTAAATGTTGCAAGCTGCGGGTCGGCTGCGCTTCACTGGAGAGCGCGGCGAATTTATTGGGAATCACCCGCACCGCCCAAGGCTCCGCCTTATCTGCGGGAAAACGCATCACCTCCGGCGGCGTCTTATTCTCGTTTCCGGGACAGAACGGGCAAGTCTCCACAAAGGCTGGAATGTCTTGAGCCGCTCGATGCGTCGCCAATTCCTCCGGACGTTTGGCGCGCTCGGTGGCAATAATGACCCATTCCTTGGTGAAGAAATTCTGGCGTAACTCAGGCATGATGGTCCTCTGACTTTCTATCGGCGCGTGAAGAAAAAACTATAGCGACCGCAGGCCGCAACTTAGATTGTCCGGTGATCAGACAGGCGGGTTACTTTCGCCAAATTGATCCAAGCATCGCCTGTTGTAGAATTCCAAGTATCGTTTATGACCCCCAAAATATGAGCAGCAAACTTCCCATTGGAATTCTGGGCGCCACCGGCGTCGTCGGCCAAAGATTTATCCAGATGCTGGAACACCACCCCTGGTTCGAAGTAGCCTGGCTGGCCGCCTCTGACCGCTCCGAAGGCAAGATTTATTCGGACGCCGCACGCTGGCGCCTGAAAACGCCAATTCCGGCGAACGTGGCAGCAATGAAAGTTTCGCCAGCCACTCCCGAGGGCGCACCCAAGATTATTTTTGCCGCCCTCGATGCCGCCATCGCTGCCGAGATGGAGCCTCGCTTCGCCAACGCAGGCTGCGCCGTAGTTTCAAATTCCAGCGCACTTCGCATGCAATCTGACGTACCGCTGGTAATTCCTGAAGTCAACGCCGGACACATCAAGCTCATTGATGTGCAAGCGTGGCGCAAAAAATCCGGTGGCTACGTGGTGACCAATCCCAACTGTTCGGCGATTGGCTTGGTTCTTGCCTTGGCCCCTCTGCAGCAGCGTTTTGGCCTTGAAGCGGTCATGGCTGTCACCATGCAAGCGGTCAGCGGTGCGGGATATCCTGGCGTTGCCTCGCTCGACATTCTGGGCAATGTGATCCCCTACATCCGTAACGAAGAAGAAAAAATGGAAGAGGAGACTCTCAAACTGCTCGGGCAAGTCAACGGAACCAAGATTATTCCCGCAGCATTTGCCATGAGCGCCCAGTGCAACCGCGTCGCGGTCGAAGACGGGCACACCGAATCAGTTTCAGTACGTTTGAAAACGAAGGCCAAGCGCGAAGAGATCATCGCAGCGTGGAACGACTACCGCAGCGATCCCCAGCTATTGAAACTTCCCAGCGCGCCCGAGTGCCCCGTCGTGTACATGGAAGCGGCGGATCGTCCACAGCCACGATTCGATGTAGATCTGGGGGCCGGCATGACGACCGCCGTCGGGCGATTGCGGCCCTGCGGTGTGCTGGAATGGAAGTTTACCGTGCTTTCTCACAACACGATTCGCGGAGCGGCAGGCGCGGCCGTGCTGAACGCAGAACTGCTCAAGGCCAAAGGCTACCTCGCCGCTCCCTAGAATGAAAATCGCGCTGCACTCCCATAATTTCGACAGGAAGTTACGCCGATGATCGTAATGAAATTCGGCGGCACTTCCGTGGAAGATGCCCGCGCCATCGAGCGTGTAGCTGCAATCGTCAGAGAGCGTCTGCCCCAGCACCCGGTAGTTGTGGTCAGCGCTATGGCCAGAGTCACCGACACGCTGCTCACCATGGCCCGTGCCGCAGGAGCCGGCGAACGCAAAACCGCGCTAAAGCTCTGCCGCTCGCTGCAAGAGCGCCACTACAATACCGCCAGTGAACTGCTGGGCACGGCCCTATTTACCGACTTCCACTCTGAACTGGGAAGCGACTTCGAAGCGCTCGACGAACTGCTGCGAGGAATTTCCGCGGTCGGCGAATTAACCCCGCGAACTACCGATCATGTGGCCGCCTTCGGCGAGATCCTCTCCAGCAAAATTGTGGCAGCGGCATTTTCCGCGCAGGGCCTGAATAGCGAGTTTGTGGACGCGCGCGAAGTTCTGGTAACTGATAGCAGTTATATGCAGGCGGTACCGCAGCAGGAAGAAACCAATGAACGATTGCACACCAAAGTAAAACCACTGCTGGATGCCGGCCAGGTTCCAGTGATGGGTGGGTTCGTGGGAGCGAGCCGCACCGGAATCACTACGACCATCGGACGCGGCGGCTCGGACTTTTCTGCTGCTATTGTGGGTGCAGGATTGGGCGCGGAGCGAATCGAAATCTGGACCGACGTCGACGGAATTCTGACCACCGATCCACGAATCTGCAAAGATGCGCGCCGCATCAAAGTGATCAGCTTCGACGAAGCGGCTGAGTTGGCCTATTTCGGCGCCAAGGTATTGCATCCGGCCACGGTGCTTCCGGCGATTCAGAAGAATATTCCTGTCTACGTTCTGAATTCCTTGAACCCGTCCTGCGAAGGGACGAAGATTACCACCCGCGCCCCGCAGGTGAAAAATATTTTTAAAGCCATCGCAGCCAAGAAACGCATCACGATTGTGGACGTGGCTGCGCCTCGCATGCTTTTGGCTCACGGCTTTCTGCGTGCTATCTTCGAGGCATTTGACCGGCACAAGGTTGCGGTCGACGTGGTCTCGACGTCGGAAGTCAGCGTTTCGCTCACTGTGGATTCGAATCAGGCGATTCCCGCGCTGGCCGCTGATCTGGCCAAACTGGCCGACGTGAAGTACGAGGGCCGCAAAGCGATTGTCTGCCTCGTAGGCGAAAGCCTCCGCGACAAGCCTGGCGTCGCCGCGCTGGTCTTTGGTGAGCTCGCTGATAAAAAGATTCGCATGATTTCGCAGGGTGCTTCAGAAATTAATCTGACCTTCGTCATCGAGGAAGACGAAGTGCCTGATGTCATCCAGCGTCTTCACAAAACATTTTTTCAGGATTTGGATCCGGAAGTCTTCGCATAGGAGATTTTTATCGCAGAGACTCACCGAGAAAGACCCGCAGAGAACGCAGGTGAGACAGCCATTTTCTCCGTGACCTCCACGGAAGTTCCCTGCGATCTTCGCGCTGAGGATTTTTCATGAACATTCTCCTGCTTGGCCGGGGCAAAACTGGATCGCTAGTAGCGGAGGTTGCCCGCCGACGCGGACATCGCCTCGATATTATTGGCGCCCCCGAGAACGTGAGTGGAGCAGCCCTCACCGCGGAAAAGCTGCGCGACATCGACGTAGTGATTGATTTCACCGCTCCACACTGCGTTCTTTCGCACATCGAAACCTGTGTCAAGGCAGGCAAGAACATGGTGGTCGGCACCACGGGCTGGTACGCAGAGAAAGATCGGATCAGGAATTTAGTTGAGAGCTGCAATACTGGGTTCGTTTATGCGGCCAACTTTTCGCTGGGAGTAAATCTCTTCCTCGAGGTTGCGCGAGCCTCCGCCGCCGCCTTGCGTCACGACTATACCGGACAGATTTTCGAGCGGCATCACGCCAGTAAAAAAGATGCGCCGTCGGGCACGGCCATCGCCCTCCAACACGTAATCCGCGAAGCCAGCGGCCAGGGCGAAGATCTGGAAATCATTTCTTTTCGCGAAGGCGAAGTCGTGGGCATGCACGAGGTTGTGCTTGAGTCTTCCGCCGACAGAATCTATCTCTGTCACGACGCCAAGTCCCGTGAAGGCTTTGCCCAGGGCGCGGTGCGGACGGCGGAGTGGATCGCCGGCAAAAAGGGATTCTACGATTTCAAGGATATATGGCGACAGCTATAGAGTAGCTCGCCGTTCCCACACGAGCCTATTCGCGCTATCTTATTACCATGCAACTCCGTGGATGTGGTACTGCGCTGGTCACTCCTTTTCATCAGGATGGCGCGATCGATGACACCGCTCTGCGCAACCTGGTGGCGTGGCAGGTGGAGTCCGGCATAGATTTTCTGGTTCCCTGCGGAACCACTGGCGAGACCCCCACGCTGAACCATGACGAGTGGCTCCACGTGATTGATACAACGATCGAGGTAGTGGCGGGGCGCGTGCCCATCGTCGCGGGCGCGACGTCGAACTCCACGCACGAAGCTGTAGAAAAGGCAAAAGAAGTCGCTACCCGACCCGGAGTCGACGCCATCCTCACTGCTTCTCCCTACTACAACAAGCCGACGCAGGAGGGCCAGTACCGGCATTTCAAAGCCATCGCGGAAGCCGTCAGCGACAAGCCAATCATTCTTTACAACGTGCCCGGCCGCACCGGATCAAATCTCGAACCCGCAACTCTGTCGCGCCTCGCGGAGATTCCTAACATCATCGGCGTCAAAGAAGCTTGCGGCAACATGACGCAGATTGCCGAGGCTATCAATTCGGTCCCGGAAACATTTCTGGTTCTTTCCGGGGATGACGCTGTCACCTTGCCGGTAATTGCGCTGGGCGGCGTGGGAGTAGTATCGGTGGCGTCAAATGAAATTCCGCGTGAGATGGCAACCATGACTCGGGCAGCGCTCAACAACGACTGGGCCGCGGCACGCAGCATCCATCGCAAATATCTGCCTCTGATGCAGGCAAATTTTATCGAATCGAGTCCGCTTCCCGTGAAGGCAGTGCTGGCAATGATGGGCAAGATCGAAGAGAACTACCGTTTGCCTTTATTGCCAATGCGCCGCGATACGCGCTCAAAGCTGCAGCGAATTATTACGGAAATTGGACTTATCGCAAAGCCAGCAATGCCGGGCCCGGAGGCAGCCGAGTTTTATATTTACGAAAATTGGGTAGCTGGCCCGCATAAGATCGTGCTGCATCGCGGATCATGCGGGCAATGCAACCAGGGAAAAGGCCGTCCCGCCGGACACGATGCCAACCACGCTCGCTGGCACGGACCATACCCGACGCTGGTTCAAGGACGCGAAGTGGCGCATGGAATGACGGGAGTACTGATTCGCAGCGAGTGCAAGTGCGTATGAACAATTGCTGATTGTTGATTGTTGATTGCTGATTGCTGATTCAAAAGATTCCGTCGAGGTTTCAGTCAACAATCAGCAATCAAAAATCAACAATTTCCCCAACTTCATGCAATCCCTGAAAATTTCCATCGAACGTCTGGCCGCGCTGGGCGAGGTCGAACATAATCCCGAGGCGCGTCCGGCGTTTTTCGAATTCCGTGACGCATTAACGCAAGGGAAGATCCGCGCCGCCGAGAAACTCGACGGCCGCTGGATCGTAAACACCTGGGTGAAACATGGCATCCTGCTGGGCTTCCGGCTTGGCGAACTGGCAGAAACAGCCGCCGGAACACTGACCTTCATCGACAAAGACACCTTCCCTGCACGGCAGTTTTCCCTCGCCGACCGTGTGCGTGTCGTGCCCGGAGGATCATCCGTGCGGCTGGGCGCGTACGTAGCACCTTCCGTAATCTGCATGCCGCCCATGTTCATCAATGTGGGGGCTTACGTGGACGAGGGCACCATGATCGATTCCCATGCGCTGGTTGGCTCCTGCGCGCAAGTCGGCAAGCGCGTGCATGTCAGCGCCGCAGCGCAGATCGGAGGAGTGCTCGAACCGGTCAACGCCGCGCCAGTCATCGTCGAAGACGACGTATTGATCGGCGGCAATTGCGGCATCTATGAAGGCACGTTGGTTCGCGCACGGGCGGTGCTCGGCGCGGGAACCATTTTGACGCGATCGACTCCGCTCTACGATCTGGTGCGCGACGAAGTTTACCGAGCTACACCGGACGCGTCGCTGGAGGTTCCCGAAGGTGCGGTGGTGGTTCCGGGATCGCGCGCGGTGAGAAAGGGCGCGGCGGCTGGGCTGGGAATCTCTTTATATACGCCAGTGATTGTTAAGTACCGTGATGAGAAGACGGATCGAGGAATTGAACTGGAAGACTGGCTGCGCTGATTCGAAATATCGGATCGAAATATGAAGCCCCAAACGCTCTAGTTAACGGTAACGGCGAGTTCCCCAGCTTCGTCAAGGCTAATCTGAATTTGCACGAGTTTCTGTACCACCCAATCGGCATCCCTCAGTGCAGTCGCGGGATAAGTGCTGGTCAACCCAATCGCTTTCATCCCACCCGCGTGCGCGGCACGGATTCCTGCGGGCGCGTCCTCGATCACTAAACACTCTGCAGCATTCACCCCCAACAGTTCGGCACCCTTCAGATAGGGCTCCGGGTGCGGCTTTCCATTGATCACATCGTCCGCTGTAACCATCACTTTTGGAAATGGAACTCCCGCAAGTTTCAGCCTCGCGCTGGCCAGGTGGCGAGCGCCGGATGTCACCACGCCCCATTTGTTCTCCGGAATCGAGCGAATGAGATCGATTGCACCGGGCATCACAACAATGCCACGGTCCGAGGCTTCGCGGTTCTCCAGCCTTCGAGCTTCCGCTTGGGCATCAAGGTGGGGAGCGACAGTTCGAATCACTTCAACGGAACGGACGCCGTGGGCTATGGCGATCACGCTGTCTTCGTCGATTCCCTGCTCGCGCGCCCACGCCCTCCATTGCCGATCCACTGAACCCGTGGAATCAACGAGAACTCCGTCAAGATCAAACAGGATGGCGGCGCAGCGAAATTTGCTCATTCTTGTTTTTGTACCACACCGCGATCCTCAACTGATCGGCGCCGGTAGAATCCGCGGCTCTACCGCAGATAACACCTGCTGTTGAGATTGCTGACGGACCTGCAAATATCGCTGCCGGAAGTGAGCCTTGGCGCGCTCGCCCCAGGCCCTTACAAACCAGTAATTCAGACCGGCGCCCAAAGCCGAGCTGACCAACGGGATCATGCGTCCAGCCCATTTCTCAACCACCTCAGCGCTGGCCCGGGCAGCGATTCGCTGAATCACCCTGGGAACAAACTTGTTGACGAACTCTTTCTCCACCAACTCACGGCTGATGTCGACCCCAGCCGCACTGGCAGCGGCTATCCACAGCTCGGCAATTTCATTGTCCGTATTGAACTGGAATCCATAAACCAGGCTGAGCTTTTGAATCGTGCGCATGGTGATCGCGGACAAGATGCCGAGATCCGGAATGATCGTGATTAGGCCTCCGAGGCCAAAGCCGGCTCCCTCCGCGGCGGCAAGCTTCATGCCGCCGCGAATAATGTCCTCCGCCACCATGTCGAGTTCGCCCACCTCAAGCGAATACACGCCGTGATAGCCGCTAACCGGCAACCTGTAAGCCGTGCGCAGCTGCAGCAGGAATTTCTGCGGATCAACCTGAACCGTTGAATAAGCCCGGGTCAACCCTTTTACGACCGCTTTCTCGACACGCAGGCGCAACCACGATTTAGGTGCATCGCCCATCACTTCAACCTTAACTCAGCAGTGCAGAGAATGCTATCTATTGGAGGACCATGCTGGGACGCCTGGTTTTTCGGGTAACGGCCGTTTCTATGGTCCCCTCCCTATACTCCCAGTCCAACCGATCCAGAACGAGACGGAGGATGGATCGAACTTTCTTGTTGAAGATACCTTGGCAAAGCAATAGAGTGTGACGCGATGGATGAGACCCCGAAGGCGTTTCTTGAGGAATTCCGGTCCTCGATCCTTAAGAAGAGAGTCGGACAGATAGCTCTTGCCGTTGTGCTGGCCGAGGCAATCTGGCGTCTCGTCAACTCGCTCACTTGGTACCTCATAATTCCCATCATTGGCAAGTCATTTCAGGGCCGCACCGAATCTGTGCTTTTTGAAAGCGCTACCAAGCATCCCATCCCATGGGAGAATCTGTTCGGTTCCTTAATGGAATTCGTGCTGACCTTGATCATCGTCTTCTATTTGAATCGCTGGGTTCAGCGAAAGCCCGCGCCGGCGCCTTCGGCTGAGGTCAGGATGGAATTCAACTCCGTTGGCGACGCGGTCACCTCAGAAAATTCCGGTATAGCTGCAGGTCCAGAGGCGAAGCAGGTTCACTCTGATTGATCCCACCGGATAGCGAACCTCGAACTCTCCCCGAGCCCATGTGCTAGCATTGCTGTTAATTCCAAACGACTAATGCCAACTGGAAAACTGCAAGTCGTCCCTTTGGGGGGCCTCGGCGAGTTCGGTATGAACTGCATGGCCATCCGTTGGGGCGACGATATTATTGTGATCGACGCCGGACTGATGTTCCCCGAAGCCGAATTACTCGGCGTGGACATCGTGGTTCCTGACATTTCTTATCTCACCGAGAATCGTCAGCGGGTACGCGGCATCATTCTCACCCACGGCCACGAAGATCACATCGGCGCGCTACCCTGGATTCTCTCCGAACTTAACGTGCCCGTCTGGGGAACCGAATTCACTCTGGCATACGTGGAGGACAAACTCGACGAGCACGGTCTACTGGAAGACGCTGACCTCCGCGAGATGCATGCCGGGGAGCGCTTCAAGGCCGGCGCGTTCACTATTCATCCCATCCGCGTAACCCACAGTTTGGTGGATTGTGTTGCGCTCGCGATTCACACGCCCCTGGGCGTCATTATCCATACCGGCGATTTCAAAGTTGATCCCACGCCCACAGATAATCACCTCTTCGATCTGCACTCCTTCGCTGAATACGGGAAACAAGGCGTGCTAGCGCTTTTTCAAGATTCGACCAACGTCGAGCGCAAGGGATACACGCCCAGCGAGCGCGCCGTGCGCCGTAAATTCGATGAAGTATTTGCGCACACTCAGCGGCGCCTTTTCATTTCTTGTTTTTCCTCGTCTATTCATCGCATCCGATTGGCCGTCGAGTTGGCTCACCAGCACGGACGCAAAGTGGCATTCATCGGCCGTTCGATGAACAACTCCGCCGAAATCGCGGAAGATCTCGGTTATCTGGAAATTCCCGAGGGCCTGGTCATCAATCCCGGCGAGATGAAGAATTTTCCGCCGGAAAAAGTTTGCGTGATGATCAGCGGCACCCAGGGCGAGCCCATGTCCGCTCTGTCGCGCGCGGCTGTCGACAATCATAAACACGCTAAAATTGAAAAGGGCGACACGGTCGTGCTCTCCTCGCGGATCATCCCCGGCAATGAGAAGACGATCTATCGCATGATCGATCACTTGTTCCGCCGCGAAGCCCACGTCATCTATGAAGACGGCAGCTCGCCCCCGATTCACGTCAGCGGACATGCCAGTCAGGAGGAACTAAAGCTGATCATCAATCTGGTGAAACCGAAATATTTTATTCCCGTCCACGGCGAGTACCGCCAATTGAAGCTGCACGCCGAGATGGCCGGTGCGATGCACAGCTCGGTGGGCAAGGTCATGCTGATCGAGAGCGGGGACGTTCTCGAATTCGACGAACACAGCGCCCGTAAAGCTGGCAAGGTGAACGTGGGCCGCGTCTGCATCGACTCCGGTTCACGCACCGACGTAGTTGAGGATCTGATTATTAAAGACCGCCGGCACTTGAGCGAAGACGGTATCGTGCTGCCCATCATCGCCATCAACAAGCTCACGGGGCGGGTAGAAACCGCGCCCGAAATCGTGACCCGCGGTTTCAATCCCGGCGATAACGGGTTGATGGATGGAGCCCGCCGCATCGTTGAAGATACGTTGGCGCATTCCAGCGAAGAAGAAAAAGCCGACTACGGCGTGATCAAGGAAAAAATCCGCGCCGACCTGAAGCGCTACATCTCCAAGCAGACGCAGAAGCGGCCGCTGATCATGCCGGTGATATTGGAGATTTAGAAATCGCGGATTTCACGGCCTCGCGGGCTCACAATCTTCGGGTCGAAGATGAGGCAACTAAATTGAATGGTTTCCACTGTCACTCTCGACGATATCCGCACAGCGCAATCTCGCCTCCAAGGCATCGCCGCTCGCACCCACTTGATAGAATTCCTTCTTCCAGAATCCGACACTCGCCAGCTTTTTCTCAAGCCGGAAAACCAGCAGCCTATCGGCGCTTTCAAACTGCGTGGAGCTTACAACAAGATCGCTTCCCTCTCGCCCGAAGATCGCAAACGAGGTGTCATTTCCTACTCCAGTGGCAACCACGCGCAAGGCGTGGCCTATGCCGCGCTGGCCTTGGGTGTGAAGGCCGTCATCGTGATGCCGGACAACGCTCCGGCAATTAAGCGCGAGGCCACGGCAGCGCTGGGCGCTGAAATCGTTATCGTGGGCCCTGGCAGCGCCGAGCGCCAAACTAGGGCGGAAGAACTTGCGGGGCAACACGGCTATGTGATCGTACCTCCCTACAACGACGAGCAAATTATCGCCGGGCAAGGCACGATGGGATTGGATATCCTAGAAGACTTACCCGAAGTGGAAACCGTTCTTGCACCTGTCGGCGGCGGAGGCATGATTAGCGGCGTTGCCGCCGCCATCAAGCTGAGCAAACCCTCAATAAAAGTAATTGGTGTCGAGCCGGAACTTGCCGGCGATGCCCAGGCAAGTTTGCGCGCGGGAAAGATTGTTCACTTCCCTGCCGACAAGGTTTCGCGAACCATGGCCGACGGACTGCGCACGCAAAGCATCGGTTCCATCAACTTCGAGCATATCCGGCGCTACGTAGATGACATCGTCACCGTAAGCGAAGCGGAAATTCGAAACGCGGTTCGATTGCTGGCGTCAAATCCCGAAACAGTAGCCGAGCCTAGCGGAGCCGTGGCCGTGGCCGGTTTCCTGTTCCGCAGCGATCAACTCCCGAAAACAAAATTCAACGTTGCCATCATCAGCGGTGGCAATATCGATCCCAAGATGCTGGAAGAGATTCGCCAGGAATAGTCCCATAAAGGGCATGCGGCCGTTTCAATTTAGGCGCGCGGCAACCGCCCACCGCCGTATCGCGACCAGCGACCAAACCGCCTCCACCAGCCCGAAGGGCCACGCTCCTTGCAGAAACCCGTAGATGGACCCGAGTACGCACGCTCCGGCAAAGGCAAGAATGAACCAACGGCTCCGCGCCTCTAAAGCGTAAAAGACCAGCATTGCCGTTACCGCAAACAGCCCGAAGATTGTTAAGGGAGTCACGTCTGGGTGGGACGATCTTACTCTTCTAGTGCGCCGATCGCGATGCACGGCCCCTTTCGACAAGCCGGAAGAGTCAGACAACCTATAGCATAGGTATGTTATCCAACAATAGGGATACTAGTCGGTAACGACGGTAGTTACTTGCGGCGGTCGATTTTCCTGTGGTACAAACGAACAGTCGCAAAAGTTAAGCAAGATGCCATCGCTAAACCATCTTATAACTCAACAGCGCAAAATCTGGAGTCTGGTGGTTGTGGTAATTGCTGTAGCCTCCCTGACGATGAGCGTGGCGACCCGCTATTATTCCCTGCAAGATTCTTCCTCACGTCCAGTCAGGGTTATTGAAAAACAAGAAGTTCCTGATGCGAAACCGCAGCGCCTTACCAAGAACGCAGCCATCTGGAGTCCTCCGGTATTTTCTTTCGCAGTTGCGCTAATCACCAGTTTTCATCCTCGAATTGATTCCGCCCGGCCTCTGCTACGTAGTCTGATTTGCGACACAAGCCTCTACAATCGGCCTCCTCCCACTCCTAAATTCTTTTCATAAGTTCCTGATCATCGGATTTCGCTGAATTGCTGCTCGCAGTTTAGTGTCAAGACCTGGAAGCCTTATATCCGTGGACCGAGTCCCATGCATCTTCATTAGGAACGAATTTGGAGGTCATGTGGCAATGATTGGATTCGCTATGCCGAGAAGCGCCGATGCGGTAAACGTTTCAGTTCCAGAAAGGAAATGCTATGCAGGCTGCGCCTTCGTTGACGCAAGATGAACTCGAGGCTCTAGGCCAATTCGATACCTGCATGGTGGCGAATGCCATCGAGTCTTTTAATGTGAGGCTCCACAATACGGGCTTTACCGACTCGCGCATCCGCTGCATGTTCAAAGAGGCTCCACCGACCGTCGGGTACGCGGCAACCGCTCATCTGCGCTGTGGAGAGCCCCCAATCGGCGGCGGCACATTCCATGACCGCGCCGATTTCTGGAACAGCATTCTCGAAGTTCCCGCACCGCGCATTCTGGTTTTGGAGGATATGGATACTCATCCCGGACGGGGCGCTTTTGTGGGAGATATGCATGCAGCCATCTTGAGGGCTCTGGGTTGCATCGCCTATGTAACGAATGGAGCCGTGCGCGAATTGCCTTCCGTGCGCAAAACGGGATTTCAGATGTTCGCCGGGAGCGTTGCCGTTTCTCATGCTTATGCCCATATCTTTGAGATTGGAACACGAGTCACGGTGGCGGGGATGGACGTGCGGCCGGGGGATTTATTGCACGGCGACCGGCACGGCATTCTAACCGTTCCGCCCGAAATTGCGCGGCGGATTCCCGCCGCGGCCGACCGAATGAAACAGGCGGAGCAAGAAATAATCCGTTTCTGCCAATCTGAGGATTTTTCCGTAGCGAAATTGGGCGAGATCATGAAGACGCTTCAGGAAACGAAACGGAATGAGGCGAGGACAATTCGATGATTGAAGCGTGCACTAGATTCGTTAAGCGGCTGGCCCGCACCTCGATATCGTTGTTTTCCTGTCTCCTTTTGAGCATCCTGGCCGCAAGCGCTCTGTTGTCGTCTTGTTCGGGCGGTCGCGAGGAAAAGGCGGAAGCCGGCGGCCCTCCCCCCACGGTCGCAGTCACGAAGGTGGTGAAAAAAACTCTCGGCCGCGAACTTACCCTGTCTTCCGAATTGGTGCCCTTTCAGGAAATTGATGTCTACGCGAAGGAACCCGGATACGTACAAAAGTTGATGGTTGACTACGGAACTCACGTGAAGGCTGGCCAGGCAATGGCAGTTCTTGAGATTCCTGAGTTGGAAGCACAGCTCCAGGAAGATCAGGCGGAGATCAAGAATGCGGTAAACCAGGTGACGCGGGCGCAGCACGAACTGAGTCGCTATCAAGCCCAGTACGAAGCGCTGCACCTGGAATATACGCGTTTGAATGGAGTTTTTCAGAGCCAACCTGGAATTGTGGCCCAACAGGAAGTGGACGATGCCCAGGGAAAAGATCTCGCTGCGTCGTCTCAAGTGGATGCCGGCCAAGCGGCTCTGGAAGGGGCGCAGAGCCAGTTAGGCGCGGCCAAGGCGAAGCTGGTTCATGACCAGAGCTTATTCGATTATTCCAAAATCGCCGCGCCATTTACCGGAGTGGTGACCGAGCGCTACGCCAACCTCGGCACATTAGTACAAGCCGGTACCAATTCGAGCACCCAGGCAATGCCAATTGTCCGCTTGTCCGAGGACGATCTTTTTCGGCTCGTGATTCCCGTTCCAGAGTCTTATGTTCGATACATCAAAGTGGGCGATCCCGTGGATGTTCATGTGCCCTCCCTGAATCGAACTTTCCCCGGTAAAGTGGCGCGGTTCTCGGTGGACGTGCGGGAAGACACGCGCACTATGCACACCGAAGTGGACGTTTCGAATCCGCAGCGCATCCTGGTCCCGGGCCTCTATGCCGAAGCCAAGCTAAATCTTGAACAACAACACAATGTCCCCACCGTTCCAGTCCAGACGCTGAACCATGAGGGTGAAAAGACTACGGTTTTCGTGGTCGACGGGAACGGCGTCCTGCAAGACCAAACTGTACAAGTAGGACTTGAGACCGCTAACGATGCCGAAATCGTCTCGGGGTTAAATCCGGGAGATTTGGTTGTGGTAAGCGATCGCAGCGGACTGAGAGCTGGCGAGAAAGTTCATCCGCAGGAAGTACCCCTGATGCAATACCACGAGGAGAACGCACAACACTAGACACTGCAGAGAGCCGGCGCCGAATGCCGGCTCCAATGCAACCGGAAAAACTTTATGCCAGGGTTTTCGATCCGCAATCCGTACTTCATCATTGTGATCTGCCTCACGCTGCTGGTCATTGGGGTGACCAGTATCGCAAGCATGCCAATCGACTTATTCCCGCCGATCAACATGCCCGAAGCCGTAGTCGCTACGTTTTATAGCGGCATGCCCCCGGAGGATATCGAATTCGATATCACCGACCCTCTCGAACGCTTTTTTACGCTGGGATCCGGCATCGACCACATGGAGTCTCGGTCCCTGCTGGGAGTCAGCATCATCAAGGTGTACTTCCAGCCCGGAACGAATCCTGATACCGACGCCAGCGAACTCGCCAACCTGGCTCTGGCCGATCTAAAGCGCCTGCCTCCCGGCACACTGCCTCCGGTCGTCCTCAAGTTTGACGCTTCCAGCTTGCCTGTTGCGCTGGTAACGGTAAAGGGCGAAGGCCTCTCTGAAACCCAGCTTCACGACTACGCACAATTCCAAATCCGCAACCAGATCGCTGTCGTACCCGGCGCCGAAATCCCGATTCCGTTTGGCGGCAAATACCGCCAAATCATGGTCTACGTCGATCCTTACAAGCTTGAATCCCGCCAGCTTAGTTTGATGGACGTGGTAGGCGCCGTGAATGGCGCGAACCTCATATTGCCCGCCGGGGACGTAAAGATGGGCCCCTACGATTACTTCGTGTATTCCAATAGCCTGGTGGACGACATGAAGCAACTGGGGGAGGTGCCACTCAAGGTCAATGGAAATTCATGGGTGACCGTGAACGACGTTGGGAAGGCGGAAGATGCCAACCAAATTCAGTACAACATCGTGCGCATCGACGGTCAGAAATCGGTGTACATCCCGATCATGAAGCAGGGCGGCAATACCAACACCATTGCCGTTGTCGATGGCGTCCGTGAGCTGATCAAGCATCTCTACGACATTCCCTCGCAGATGAAGACGAGCCTGGTCTTTGATCAGTCGGTATTCGTGAAGGAAGCGATCCATACAGTGCTGCACGAGGGGGCTTTGGGTCTGATCCTCACCAGCCTGATGATCCTCATCTTCCTGGGGAGCTTTCGGGCAACTTCGGCAGTGCTGCTTTCCATCCCGATCTCCGCGCTGGCCGCGTTTGTCGTACTTGCGCTCATGGGTGGAACCATCAATACCATGATTCTGGGAGGAATGGCTCTGGCGTTCTCCCGAGTCATCGACAACTCGGTCATTTCGCTTGAAAACATTTACCGCCATCTTGAACTCGGCGCCGCACCCATGGTTGCTGCAGAGGTGGGCGGCGCGGAAGTGAACCTCGCGATTCTAGCTGCCACCCTGGTCGATGTGGTCGATTTTTTTCCAGTCGTCTTTCTTTATGGTGTCGCCAAGTTTCTTTTTTCCGCCCTGGCGCTGGCGTTTTGCTTGTCTCTGCTGGCTTCGTTTGTCGTGGCGATGACCGTAATCCCCTTATTCTGCTCGCGTTTCTTGAAGGCGGTACACCACGTCCCCGAGCATGGGAAAAAGGATAATGAGTACGATGTCGAGCCGACCGCAGCGGAGAGTCACTCCTGGATGGACCGGTTCAATGCCCGCTTCAACCGGATGTTTAACAAGGTCTTGGATTACTACGAATATTGGGTCAGGCGCGCCTTGCAGCGTCCTGGCTTGACGGTACTGGCCCTGTCGGGCGTGTTCTTACTAAGTCTTGCGATTTATCCCCTGCTGGGATTGGCCTTTTTTCCAAAGACGGATGCCGGGCAGTTCACCATCAATGTCAAAGTACCAACCGGCACTCGTATTGAAGTGAGCAACGATTACGTTGCGAGAATAGAAGACTTGATTCGCCACCAGGTGGATGCCAAAGATCTGAAGCGCATCGTATCCAACATCGGCGTAGTTCCCGATTTCTCCGCTCTCTATACCACCAACTCAGGCCCCTATACCGCAACTGTACAAGTCGCACTCAACGAACCGCACCGGATCAGCAGCTTTGCCTACATGGACAAGGTTCAAGAGGCGATGACGAAACAGTTCCCGGATATTCGGACATTCTTTTCCAGCGGCTCCCTCCAGGATGCGATTCTGAATAGCGGCATGCCCGCTCCCATCGACGTGCAAGTGAGTAGCCCTAAGCTGGAGGAAATTTATAGCATTGCGCAGAACCTTTCTACTCGCATTCGCGAAGTGAACGGCGTTGGCCAAATCTTTATTCCGCAGGATATGGACTATCCGGCGCTTCGTCTCGACGTAAACCGCGTTCACGCCGGCGAAATGGGCCTCACTCAAAAAGATGTGGTCGATAATGTCATCACGGCGCTGAACTCCAATTACATGATCGCTCCCAATTATTGGGTCGATCGCAAGACCGGCAATGACTATTACCTCACTGTGCAATATTTCGAACATGGCGAGCCGTCCATTCATAACATGACCGATCTGGGACAGATACCGTTGCGCGATCCCGGCAGAGGTAACGATGTGAGCTGCGGCCCGGCGGGACCACCCCCGCCGCAGCCGGGAAAGTCCCACTCTGCGTGGGCATGCGCCGGACAAGGTTCACCGACAACCGTCCTTAAGAACGTGGTTGACGTTCGGCAGGTTTTGACTCCGACTGAGGTCGACCACTACCAGATTCAGCGCGTGATCGATATTTACGTTACCCCGAAAGCCGAGGATCTGGGACGCGTAACCGACGCCATCCGCAAAATTATTGCGCACGAAAAAATTCCCTCCAACGTACGCGTGAATTTGCGCGGCATGGTGCAAGGCATGGAGGCTTCTTTCAAGAGCTTTGCTTTCGGATTTGTGATTTCGTTCATTTTGCTGTTTCTGATTTTGACGGCGCAATTCAAATCGTTCATCGATCCTTTTCTTATCATGCTTGCCATTCCGATGGGCTTCGTAGGGGTATTGATAATTCTGCCGCTCACGCACACTACGCTGAATGTAATGTCCCTGATGGGCGTGCTCATGCTGATCGGTATCGCGGACTCCAACAGCATTCTGATCGTTGATTTTGCTCACAATCTGGAGAGTCAAGGGATGTCTCCCGCAGACGCAGTGATCACGGCCTGCCGCGTGCGTTTGCGGCCCATTCTGATGACTTCGCTGGCAACCATTATCGGGATGATTCCCATGGCGCTGAAATTAGGAACGGGCGCCGAGCAGTATACGCCGATGGCCCGCGCCATCATTGGTGGATTGACCTCTTCGGTGCTGTTGACGGTCTTCATTGTGCCGGCCGCTTACTTGCTGGTATACGGCAAGCGCAATCCGCAAACTGCGGCAACTCCGCGAACGGAGCCAGCGGAATGAGGCTGAAAAATCCGCTTCCCAGAATCGCCCAGAGACGACCCCATGTCGAGAAGCCACTTATGACATGGCCTAATGTTTTCATTCTCTGTGCCCTCTTCATACCTTTATGGGCGATTGCGCCTCAAAATAGCGCGGCGCAGTCGCCTGAGCAATCCCGCTCCGCGGAAAAATTACCCTCCGCGCCGCAGCCGCAACTCCCCCAAAATCCGGGTATCGTTACTCCTCAGGCTCAAGCGACGCTAATTGCCAACTTCCCGCGCGGGGCCGCGGCGCAAACGGGTTCGTACGCCAATCCGCAAACGCCGCCGGCAAGTCAGGTGCCGGGCGCTCCCATGCAACTGACCCGCACCCAAGCCGAGCAGATAGCCCTCAAGAACAATCCGCGGATCAGCGTAGGTCGCTTGCTGGCGCTGGCACAACATCAAATCTATCGCGAGACCAGAGCGGCGGAACTCCCCAATTTCAACGGAGCCATAACGGCGGTCGATGCCAACGAAGGAAGCCGCATCGGAGTTGGTGCGCTGAATGCTCCTCGCTTACTGGAGCATGCGGGCGCCGGAGTCGCCCTGAACCAGCTCATCACGGACTTTGGCCGGACCATAAATCTTGTGTCCTCTGCGAAGCTGCAGGAGAAAGCCCAAAACGCCAGCGCGCTCGCAACCACCGAAGATATCGTGCTGGCAACCGATCAGGCCTTTTACAATGCACTGCAAGCCCAAGCCCTGCTCAAGGTCGCACAACAGACCGTGACCACCCGAGGGTCTGTTCAACACCAAATCGATGAACTTACGAAGAGCAAGTTGAAATCCACTCTGGACTTGTCGTTTGCCGACGTGAACTTGTCGCAAGCCAAGCTGCTTCAGCTCGATGCCGAGAATAATGTGAATTCCACGGTGGCTGCGCTCACAGCGATTCTTGGTTTTGATAAGCAGATTAGTTATGAATTGACCGAGGAAGAAACCCAGCTTCCATCGCCGCCCCCTGATCTCGACGTGCTCATCAATACAGCCTTGCAGCAACGCCCCGATCTCCAGGCGCTCACGTACAATCAACAGGCAGCGGAAAAATTCCGTCGCGCCCAGCGCGATCAGCTCTTGCCAACCATCAGCGCTCTCGGCATTGTCGGAGTCACTCCCGTCCGTCCTGACTGCTACGATGGTTCGGTCTGCTCTCCTAACTATTTTATTTCCAGTTGGTATGGCGCCATCGGGGTAAACATGAACGTGCCCATCTTTAATGGCTTTCTTTTTACCGCTGAGGCCTCTGAGGCGAATTACAGAGCGAAAGCGGCGAAGGAAAGTACTCGAGATTTGCACGACAATGTCGTGCGCGATGTTCGCACCGCCTGGCTAGCCGCGAACACGTCGTTTCAGCGCGTCGGCGTAGCCGCCGAACTGGCCAAGGAAGCCGACCTTAGTTTGACTCTCGCCCAGGGGCGCTATCAGCTTGGATTAGGCTCGATTGTTGAACTCAGTCAGGCCCAGTTGCAGCAGACCGATGCCGCTATCGGCTACGTGAACGCCGAATACCAATATCGGTTGTCCCTTTCAACCTTAAACTTTGAGATCGGAGTCGCGCCCTAGACTGAACTCGGCACTGACAGCAAGATGCGCCGGCTGTCGAATTTTTAATATGCTTCCCTTTTGCCTCTACTTCGTCGCGGCGGCAGTTACTGGCTTTCACGTCTACACTCTGCTTGCCCTTACCGTGTATGGAGTGCCGCTCAATCCCCTCGAATTGGTTTCTTTACTGGGATCGCTTCTTCTTTTGATCTCGGCGTGCATCAGCCTTTTTCGTCCTCATGCCGCAGCCAGAGTGGCGCTGATCGCTTGCTTGTTCATTTGGTCTTTCTACGCACCCGCAACCGCGAACCTGGTGCGACGTGGGTTTCATAGACATAAGGTCGTCTCCTGCAACTCCGAATGTGGGGACGCAACCCAATCGATCGCTCGCTGATGCTACTGCCATTCGCAGCTCTGGCTCTTCTCGCGCTCGTTACCGTATATTCCGCCATCGTGAGCTTTCGGGAAGCAAAGGATGTCCCGCCCAGCTGGATTTTCCCCAACGCCGCCAAACGGTCGGCACAAATCGTTATCGGAATTCTTGTTCTCGCTCCGTTGATTGCACTTTCAATTTGGCTCGGGTTCGGCGCCCGGCATGAAAGCCTGCGCTCTTCGCGGTTTTTAATTCCTGACGGCTATACAGGTTGGGTGCGCGTCGAATTCGAGGTGCAAGGCGCTCCGCCGCTGCCCATCGATCACGGCGAATACACCATTACAATTCCGGGAGACGGAGTATTGCGAACTTCTTCGGCTGAGCAATACGGATGGGCGCACGATCGATACTATTACTATTCCGGCCAAAACATGCGCTCGCTGCCAGATTCCGGAGGCTCCGCAATGATTTGGGGAAAGCTCAACGGAGAAACCGCTGGCGCGTCGGGTAAAGAAAAGTACGAAGAGTTTTTTGTGGGAACCGCTGACCAGTTCAAAAACCAGTCCAAAGAAAAAAGATCCCCATTTTGACTTCCTGGCTTCGCACGTCGCGTTCCGTTCAGAAGAGCAATCGGGTAGTCAGCACGAGCCCATGATTGTAAGTGTGGAACTGGGAAGTCGCGATTTGCATTCCACCGCCAAATATCAGCCCGAGCCGGTTACGCGGGTCGCGCTCGAATTTGAACTTGCTCAACATCACACCTGGGGTTACAAAATTCTGCACGTGGCCGTCATTCGCTCCGCCATGGTAGAAGGTTGCATTGCTCTCGACCTCCGGCCAGAGGAATTTGATCAGGTGATACTGCGCCACTGTGTTCCATGCCACTACGCGGCCTAGTTTCGCGGTGTAACCCGCGGGCAGGACCACGCCGATACTTGATTGCACGTCAAACCTGCGAAAACCTTTGCCCCCACAAATAATGGGAGTAATGGTGGAGGCCAGGCTTCCATTCTTGTAGCTCCCGGTGGGCAGAGTGCCTGTCAGAGAAACACTCAACGAATAATCGCCGCTTTCTTCATTAGCTGCAGCCACACGATACTTCAACAGCATGGAAAAGTCACCAAAGCCGTCCTCGGCTTTCGAATTGTGTTGGATGTATGGCGGCGCCAGCGCATCAAATTCCAGGTTGTACCAGGGCACCAGACTTACGCCCTTGCCGTTGTCATAGTTCCAGGTGTCAGTACCCGCGGGCGCAATCTGCCGGACGACATCCGTGCGCGCCACCTGCAATAGGCCTGACGACGCTGTCACCAAAGGGATGGGCCAGGACGGCTGCTGGGCCAGCGTGCTGCGCACGCGATCTTCCCAGCTTGTGAAAAAATTCGAGGACGCACTCTGCGCGGCACACAGCGCACTGCCCCCCACCACGGCACACACCAACGCCAGCAGCCTCTTGAAGATCACAGCACCCCCCGACCGAAATTCAAGCCATAAGCTTGACTTAGTTTTTTTGGAACCCCGTCAAACCCACATGAAAGAGTTCCAACTTTTTAGCGGTTGTGTCGGGAAGTGTCGATAGTCGGAATCAATTAGTGCCGGGAGTATAACGACAAACGCTGGCTAATCTCCGCTGCGGCGCAGTTTTCGCAAGGTCAGTGCAACCACCTGGTCAGAGAACTGACGGACTACAATGCTCCAAGCCAACCCCACCCTGTTTAAAAGTCATCTCTCCTCAACGATATAATCAACGACGCTCATGAACCGGCTTGCCTCCGCAACTCGCTGGTTGTTTGACGCGGAGCAGGGCCCTCGTGATCGCATGGCTCCGCGATGGCTTTTTCTGCGTGCCCTCGGCTGCATTTATTTTTCCGCGTTTTTCTCCCTGGTCTTTCAAATCCGCGGACTCATTGGCCCCGAAGGCATCCTGCCGGCAAACGAATATCTTCGGGCCGTAGCTCGTTCACTCGGCTACAGTCGCGGCGTTTGGTTCGCTCCCACCCTACTTTGGCTTTCCAGCGGCCCGCATATGCTCATCGCCCTGTGCTGGGTGGGGATGATTGCGTCGCTGCTGCTCGTCTTAAATGTTTTGCCGCGAGGAATGCTCGCTATCTCTTTCATCTGCTTCCTTTCATTTGTAAGCGCCGCCCAGGATTTTTCCAATTATCAGTCGGACGGAATGCTTCTCGAAGCGGGATTCATCGCGCTCTTCTTTGCTCCGCGCGGATTTCTGCCGGGCTTGGGGCTGACGTCCCCGCCATCGCGCGCCAGTCTGTTTCTGCTGCAATGGGAGTGGTTCCGCATCTACTTCGAATCTGGCGTGGCAAAGATTATCGGTCGAGATCCCGAATGGCGCCACTTCACCGCGATGGATGAGTACTATCAAAATGGTCCGCTACCCACGTGGATCGGCTGGTACGTGCAACACCTGCCGCACTGGTTTCACGCCGCGTCTGTCTTCGCAACTCTCGCGCTCGAGTTAGTGCTGGTTTGGATGTTATTTCTGCCGCGCCGCTGGCGCACTGTCTGTTTCCTCATCGTTACTCCCTGGGAGCTGGGAATTATTCTCACTGCCAACTACACGTTTCTAAACTATCTCGTTCTGTCGTTAGGATTTCTTTTGCTGGATGATCGCTTTCTGCACCGGTTCTTGCCCCAAAGATGGAAGAAATCTCTCACCTTGGATTCGACACCGAAGCAAAGCCAGGCGCAACGTTCAGGAGGCTTTGTTGACTTCTTGAAATCGGTGAAACTATCTCTGGCCGGCATTGTCCTCGCTTGGATTTTCTACACCACAACCGCGCAGTTGATCTGGATGTTCTCCCCCGTGCCCCTCCCGATAACGCCGGTAGAGGCACTGGAGCCCTTGCGCATCGCAAATCGTTACGGGCTTTTCGGCATCATGACCCGAGGCCGTTACGAGATAGAGTTCCAGGGTTCCGAGGATGGACAAAACTGGATCGCTTATCCCTTCCGCTACAAGCCGCAGGATCCGGCAAAGCCGCCTGGCATTTACGCCCCTTACCAGCCGCGCTTCGATTGGAATCTCTGGTTTGCTTCGTTGGGCTCGTGGCAGGACTATTCCATCGTGCCTAGAACTGAGGTGCGTCTACTCTCCGACGACAAAGACGTCCTTAGTTTGTTCGCGACCAATCCTTTCCCGAAAGGACCGCCGCCTGAGGTGCGCGCCGTGTTATGGCAATATTGGTTTACGTCAGAGTCGGAAAAACGCGCCACGGGCCTTTGGTGGCGCCGTCAATATCTCGGGCTCTACGCCCCGGCACTCGCGCGTGAACCAGGAGGTGAAATTCGCGCCGTCGAATGGCCCACGGTTGCGCCCCGAGAATGAATACTCCCTGAGTGATTTTGTTCGGGTTGTACAAGCGTCGAGTAAAGCAGAGTCATCGCGCGCTG
The DNA here is from genome assembly GCA_049684755.1 of Candidatus Sulfotelmatobacter sp. Taxonomy (GTDB): domain Bacteria; phylum Acidobacteriota; class Terriglobia; order Terriglobales; family Acidobacteriaceae; genus Sulfotelmatobacter. The sequence continues at coordinate 9,217 of JBAVGI010000571.1, read as the reverse complement.
CCAACCGGCTCATATTCTGCTAATGGGAAATCGCTACAGCGGTGACCGTAAAGGGATCTTGACCGTCCTCAACATCACTTGTGACGGATAATGCTCCGGTCGACGGGTCCACACTCATGGCGACAAGCTTGCCAGGACTTATACAAGGTGGGGAACCAACGCAATATGAGTGTATGGCGAGCAAGAAGTGACCGGTGGGGTCTAGTGTAGTTGCCACAAGATAGTACTCCCCTGTAAGGAAGGGCGATCCCGTCACTTCAGTGAGGTCGCCGGAAGAAGGATCGATCCGGAAGACACGTATGCGGGGTGACTCGGCCGCATCGGACACCGGGGCGAAGAGAAAAGACCCATCGCTACTGACGATAAGCTGCACAAAACCGTCCTCCAGTGCCTGACCGTTGGAGAGAACATTCGTCACATACGAACCGTTTCCGCCTATGGCATATCTGAAGACACGGTTGCTGGCGAGGTCCAACGCATAGACAAAGTTGCCGTCTGGAGTGGGCGCGAAGATGCCCGTACTCACCACGTTTCCTGCGAAGTATTGCTCGCTTCCCAATCGCCCCTCTGATCGAACGAAGCTGCTCAGTTCATACAGCGGTGGGCCCACCTGTCGAGTGGATGTCTGTAAGAGGAAGGCACTCGTGTTGGCTAGTTGTAAGACTTCAGTGTTGCGGCATTCATCCGCACTCTCTTGCGCCGCACTACACGGAGCCGGAGGAGGTATCGTCTGCTGGATTGGCGGCAACACGCTCAAGCCGGTGCTTTCATCCACAAAACCAAATAAGCCAACATCCGTCGAGGCATAGACGAAAGTCTGATCGCTGACCAGATTCACGGACTGATTCATAGCGACGCTCAAGGGAAGCCCTTGCTGTCTTAACGATCCATTCGCTTTTACGGCATAGGACTGCAGAGTTGGCGTCGGCTCTCCGCCGGCCCCAGGCAAGTCCATAACCAGACCGTGTACGGTTCCGGTCATTAGAAGCGGCTGTAAAGTGCGGCCTGTCACTTGTAACTGGCCGTCGGCAAGTAGAGCGAACTCGAAGGATTTCAACGCGGACTTATCAGGTGTAAAAACATATGCCACCACATTTGTTCCACTGCTAGCCGGCGCGAAGATCGCGGTAACATTCTCTGCCGAAACCACGTTAAGGTTGCAGGTGGTCATGCCTGAGCAACTTCCCCTCCAGCCGCCAAAGAAATAGCTGTTCCCGGGGGTTGCGCTCAACTCGACTGAGGTATTCTGCGCAAAGCTGGCGCTGCACGTGGGCGGACAGTTGATGCCAGCGGGAGTGCTGGTAACAGTTCCCGCTCCTGCGGCGGCCGCCGCAACGGTCACCCCGATCGACGCAGCGGAGGCGTGGGACCGCGACATCGATGCCTCCCCTCCACAGCTAGTCAGGAGAACGGCGGAGAGCGCAGAGAGCACGGCAAACAATAAGAAGCGCAACTTCAGTGGATTCACATACCACCTTACGACAACGTATTGAAACCGATCGTTAGATGCCGCGTGCCTTGCAAGGGTAGTCCATATGGCCCAAGCAAACGGCTTCAGGGCATTCCGTTGCCGTCATTCGTAAAAGCTAGCGCTACCGGCCTCGCACCGCAACTACTTTCGGTGGCCCAATTGAACAATCAATGTTGCCTGAAGCTACAATTCCTTCTGAAAACAGCTACGCGCCCCTGGTGGCCACTTATGCAGACATTCTGGCGCTAGTTCTAACCGGCACCCAACCTCGACAACGCCATCTTCGCCGCGTTATATCCGCACATGCCATGCACTCCTCCACCCGGCGGAGTGGATGCCGAGCAAATGTAAATATCGCGAGCCGACGTAGCATAATGCCGCCATGTCGGTCGAAATAAAAACTGACGAATGTCCATGACGCCACCTCCAACATCGCCTCCCACCAGGTTGGCATCCATGCTCTCAAGATCGGCAGGAGAAAACACGCGCCGCGCCAAAATGCACTCGCGAAAGCCGGGAGCGAAACGCTCAATCTGATTCTCCAGCCTCTCCAGCATGTTTACTTTCGATCCATTCGGCACATGACAATAAGCCCAAGCCGTATGTTTACCCGATGGAGCGCGTGAGCTGTCGAATAAGCTAGGCTGCGCCAGCAGGACGAAGGGACGCTCCGCATGCTGCCCGTTTCGAACTGCCTTCTCCGATGCTGCAATCTCCTCGAAGCTTCCGCCCAGATGCACGCTGGCCGCTCGTAAGCAAGCAGCAGCCTTCCACGGAATGGGTGCGTTCAACGCGTAGTCCACTTTGAATGCGCCGGGACCATAGCGAAATTTTTCCAGCCGCCGCCTGTAGCCATCAGATAATTTTTCTCCGCCAACCGCGATGAGCTGACGCGGGGTCAAATCACTAAGAATCAGGTCGTAGTCGCCCAAAGCTGAAAAATTCTGCACCGGTGACGAAGTCTTCAACTTCCCACCCAGGTTAGAGAGAACTCCGCACAGCGCATCAGTAATTGCCTGTGCACCGCCTCGAGGAATTGGCCAACCCACGACATGTGCCGGGACAGCCATCAGGATGGCGAATGCTGCGCTCAACGGCTCATCCAGGCCAAGAAAAGAATGGGCTGCCAAACCCGCGAACAGAGCCCGCGTTCGCTCACTGCGAAACCGGCGGGCGACACTTTCCGCCGACCGCAACCCAACCGCGGCAAAGCGCGTCATCAGCCACGGATGCCTCGGCATGAACGAAACCGGACGCAATATCTCCGGCGCAAACTCACTCCAGTGCTCAACGAATGGACGCATGAGCTTGTCCCATGCCGCTCCATGCACCCCAAGCGAACGGGTTGCTTCCCCAAGGTCGCGTTCCAACATCACAGCCGTTCCGTCATCGAGTGGATGTGCCAAGGGAGCTGGTGAATGAATCCACTCCAACCCGTAGTCGCCCAAAGACAGCGACGAGAAGAACGGTGAGCCTGCCCCGAGCGGATAAATCGCCGAGCCGAAGTCATGACGAAACCCCGGCAAAGTCAATTCGAGCGTGCGCACTCCCCCACCCGGCGTAGACTGAGCTTCCAGCACCTCTACCTGCATCCCTGCCTGCGCCAGAACAATGGCTGCAGCCAGCCCGTTAGGACCGGCACCAATCACGCAGGCTTTACGGCTCATCGCAATTCGCCTTGAAAATACGATCGCAACACGTCACCCCTCCTACCATTTTAGCCTTCAGACCCGGGGTCGATTCTTGCAACCGAATTCGTTCCACTCCTTAGGCATTTTTTTAAAAGAAGCTTCAGAGAATCCAGCCCATGGAAAGAAAAAGGAAAAGAGGTACAAACGAAATGCAGCAAGGCAGAACCAGCACGTGCGAACTTGTGTATTTTTGCCTAATAAATTGGAGCGGGAGACGGGGATCGAACCCGTGACATCCAGCTTGGGAAGCTGGCGTTCTACCGCTGAACTACTCCCGCTCGAGTGAGGACGAGACTTAATTCCCTCTTTTGTCAATCAAAGTCTAGCATTCGCACGCCCGAGAAACAATCGGCCGTCCAGAACGAGATAGTCTTTCATTTAGGCTGCTGGAGTAGCATAAACGCAGAGCATAAATTATGACGAATTCGTCGACACGAAATCACGGCGGCACTGCCACAGTAAGCAATCAGCCATCGCCTCCAGAACCTTCATTCTCGGAGCGAGCGCGTACCTTGATTTACTTGGACCGCATCGGAAGCCTTTCCACACTTTCGCGCAAGCAGCCCGGATTTCCCTTTGGATCCGTAATGCCTTACGGGTTGGACGCACAGGGGCGCCCCATATTTCTCATCAGCACCATGGCGATGCACACTCAGAATCTGCAGGCCGACACTCGCGCCAGCCTGCTGGTTACGCAAACGGATGCTGAAGGCGATCCGCTGGGCGCATCGCGCGTCACCTTGATCGGAAATGTTCAGACTATTCCTCAACCTGAAATCGCCGACGCCCGCAAACTCTATCTGGAGCGTTACGCCAATAGCAAATACTGGGTAGACTTCGAGGATTTTTCCTTTTACCGGATGGATGTCGTCGATGTTTATTACGTCGGGGGCTTTGGCGTGATGGGTTGGGTCAAAGCGGCAGATTACGATCAGGCGCAACCCGACCCTTTGGCCGACGTTGCGGCCGGCATCATCGAGCACATGAACGCCGACCACAAAGACGCTCTTATTCTACTGGCCCGCAAGAGTGCCGGCATCGAGTCGCAGGAAGCCGCAATGACTTCCGTGGACCGGCTTGGTTTTCAAGTGCGTCTCAAAACCGCAGATGGTGTGCGCGGAGCGCGCATTCCGTTCCTTCACGAAGCACGGAACGCGACTGATGCCCGTAAAGTTCTGGTGGAGATGGTACAGCAGGCCCGCCAGCCCTGACAGCTAACCAGCCCCAACCTTCCCAAACAAAAATGCCCGCAATCCTCACGGATCGCGGGCACTTTGTTATCGCTTAGAAAGCGGTGTCACTTAGACAGCCTGAACGTTCTCCGCCTGCCAGCCCTTGGGGCCTTTAGTCACGTCGAACTGCACGGTTTGGCCTTCTTGCAGGCTACGGAAGCCGCCTGCTTGAATAGCGGAAAAATGCACGAAGACGTCCTCGCCATTTTGACGGCTGATGAAACCATAGCCCTTGGCGTCGTTAAACCACTTCACTGTTCCTTGTTCTGCCATTGATAGTTCCTATTCTTTTCTTGTTTCTTGAATTGTGCTGAGAAGATTCGCTGCTAGTGACGGGGGTGACGCTGGTTGGCGGTACCGACCTTCAATTGCTTGTGAGTCAAACTTAGCTGGTCTCCATTATATACACGCCTAAGCAAAAATGCACACAAAATATTGCATTGCATCCGACGCTAGGGAGCTGCCTCTCTCATGTTCTTCCCATTCATTCTCATGCAGTTGGCCCTTAACGGGAAAAGCCTGCGAAATCTAATGCTCCCTGATAGACATATCTATGTCGGTCAGCGTACAGTGTTTTTGTCCCTCCCTCGCTCCCTCCAATCTAATCTGAGCGATCGCGGTTCACCGGAGTCCACCATGGATCGCGAAACGCCACGGGCAGAAGTGCTGCGCCTGCTTAAAGAGCTGCGTAAAACTCGACAAGACGAAATCTTTGGCGGCTTGTCTTTATCGGAACGGGCTGACTACGACAGAAAAGCGAATCGCATCAGCGAACTGGAACTTCTCTTAGAGACAACTTCTCTATCGTTTTTTAGCGAGCCTGATCCGAATAACAGCGCCGCCTGGGACAAAATATCCGAAACCGACACGCCCCAGTCCCTTGCCCGACAGCCCTACCGCGACCGGGAAAAAGATGCGCCCGATTCACAAGCAGAAAGTGAGACTGCGGAAAACTCCACCCCCAAGCGAACGATCACGAACGACGACTAACAATGGTTTACCCTGCCTGTGATCTTCGCTGCCGGGTATTCGTCTCCTCGGAGCGCCCTGCTAACCGAAATCTTCGGGCGCGATACCCGCCATACGATGTGCGAGTCAATTACTATATTCCTTGCGACTTCAAGAGCTTGCCTTGTTAAGGGGATCGATCGAGCTATGTCCGGAAAGAAAAGCGACGCTAAGTTCTCCGCCAGCCGACGTAAATTCTTCACAACCAGCGTGGTCACCGGCGCGACGTTGGCGCTGACTCCACTCCATCCCGCGCTGGCCGCAGCGCGTGAGCGAACGCCGGACTCCTCGACAGCCGATATCAAGCCCTTTGAACTAGATGAATTGACCATCACAGATCTTCAGACGGGGATGAAATCTGGCAGGTTCACCGCCCGCTCCCTGGTGGAAAAATATTCCCACCGGATCGCCGAAATCGATAAACAAGGTCCGGCGATCAACAGCGTTATCGAACTTAATCCCGACGCTCTCGCCATCGCCGAAGCTCTCGACCACGAGCGCAAACTGAATGGCCCGCGGGGACCGTTGCACGGCGTACCCGTCCTTATCAAAGACAACATCGATACCGCCGACAGAATGATGACTACCGCCGGCTCGCTCGCGTTACTCGGATCCAGGCCGGCAAAAGATTCTTTCGTCGCCGAAAAATTGCGCGCCGCCGGAGCCGTTATCCTAGGCAAGACGAATCTCAGCGAGTGGGCCAACATCCGCTCCAGCCACTCCACCAGCGGGTGGAGCGGTCGCGGTGGGCTCACCAAAAATCCATACGCGCTTGATCGGAATCCCTGCGGCTCAAGTTCCGGTTCAGGCGCGGGAGTTTCGGCAAACCTGTGTGCCGCCGCAATCGGTACCGAGACCGACGGATCCATCGTCTGCCCTTCGTCGTCGAACGGAATTGCCGGAATCAAGCCGACCGTAGGCCTGGTGAGCCGCGCCGGCATCATTCCTATCTCCCACAGTCAGGATGGCGCGGGGCCTATGTGCCGCACCGTGCTCGATGCCGCGATTATGCTGGGCGCTCTCACCAGTCTCGATCCGCGAGACTCAGCGACCGCAAACAGCCAAGGCAAATCTGCGACTGATTATGCCCAATTCTGCAATCCCGCTGGTCTAAAGGGCGCCCGCATCGGAGTTGCCAGAAAATACTTCGGATTCAATGACGCCGTCGACGCTCTCATGGAGCAATCTCTTGATGTTATGAGGAAGCAGGGCGCCACGGTGATTGACCCGGCAGATATCGAAACTCTCGGTAAGTTCGATAAGAGTGAGCTGCTGGTCTTCATGTATGAACTTAAAGCCGATCTGAATAGCTATCTTGCAGCCTTAGGGCCCAACGCACCGGTGAAGACGTTAAAAGATATCATTGAATTCAACGAACGCAACCGGCAGGAAGAAATGCCTTACTTCGGCCAGGATTTATTCTTGAAAGCCGAGGCTAAGGGTCCACTCACGGAAAAGGCATATCTTGACGCGCTCGAGAACAATCACCAACTAGCCCGCACCGAAGGCATCGACGCTACCATGGACAAGTATCATCTCGATGCCATTATCGCGCCCACCGGCGGACCAGCCTGGCTTACCGACCTGGTCAATGGTGACCATGTGGCCGGTGGAAGCTCGAACGCCGCCGCCGTCGCAGGCTACCCGAACATTAACGTTACGGCTGGCTTTATTTCTGGTCTGCCGATTGGAATCTCTTTTTTCGGACGTGCCTGGAGTGAACCTGCGCTGATCCGGTTGGCGTACGCCTTCGAACAAGCTACTAAGGCACGTCAAGCTCCGCGTTTCTTAGCTACAATCGGAACCGGGCAGTAACTGGAGCGTCTATCTCGATTGGTATTGACGTTCTCCTGATTCCTAACTCAAAAATTACTCTAATATATTTTGCAGTTTGTATTGTCGTGTTAGCCTTACTTGCAAGGGGGTGTTAATGATGATGAACAAAGTAGTAGCTTCCCTACAAAAGGAGTACACCCGTCTTGAAAAAGAAATGGGTCAAGTAGGGAAGGCACTGGACGCCCTCGGCCATTCGAGTGGGAAAAGGCTCAAGTTGACCGGCCGTACCTTGAGTAAGGATGCCCGCCGCCGAATTGCCGAAGCACAGAGGCTACGTTGGGCGAAGGTCCGAAAGGCCGCCGCCAAGGTAGCGAAGTCATAAGTAGAGCAATGCTTTCGCAAGCACCGCAGCCGGCCTCGTTCGTAACCTATCACGAACGAGGCCCAAGCTTCGGAAAGTAAGCTAAGAAATCTTTGCAGGGTTTCTGCTAACCCTCGGCCGCCAACCCTCGACTAAGTCCAGCGGAACCATCTCAACGCTAGCGCGAAAGAAACTCCACCCCAAACGATCATGATTACTAACCGCGGCCATTGGCGGATCAGCGGAGTACCTTCCAGTATGCAGGCGCGTAAGGCATCGTTCAACGCAGTTAGCGGAAGTGCTTTGATCAACGGCTGAATCACGGTGGGAAATCGCTCGTAAGAAAAGAACACTCCGGAAAAAATCCACATCGGCATCATGACAAGATTCATCAGGCCGCTTACGCTCTCGATTTTCTGCGCCCGGCTCGCCGTTAGCAATCCCACTCCACCGAATGTCAATGCTCCAACTGCCCCAACGAATGCGATTGTGAAGATCGACCCCAGTACTTTCATCTGGAAGACCAGCACGCCGAGTGTCAGAAGCAATCCGATTTCGATTACCATCAGCACCAGACGGCTCGACATCAGTGCCAGCAGAAAATCTCCTCGGCGCATGGGCGTGCCCACAAAGCGCTTCAACAGTTTGCGCTGCCGCATATCGACCAGCGCAAATCCCACGCCCCACATTCCTGAATTCATCAAATTCATTCCAAGTAGTCCCGGAATCAGGAAGTCGATATAACGCGAACCTGGCTCCGACGATGTAACTACACTTGTTGCCACCACATCTTTGCGGCCCGCAGCTGCTTGCAGCGCATTGTCCACTTCCGCTTTCGCCAGCTCGCTTTCCGGCCGCGCCGGATCATAACGATATCGCAACCCGCCATTCCCGTCAGGCTCGATCACGAGATCGTATTTTCCCAGCCGAAATCCCTTTCTGGCAGCCTGTTCGCTTCGCATGTCGATCTTGAACGACGCATGTTGCGGAGAGCGCTGCAACAATGCCTGCGCCTCTTCCGCACCAGATCCCGTCACTATTGCAACCGAAGAGGCATCGGCAGGCTTATTGCGGAAAGCAATTCCAAGTCCCACCGCCAGCAATAGCGGAAACACGAATACCCAGAACACGACCTCAGGCTCGCGCTTCAACTCCAGCATGCGCGCGCCTAGAAGATGCAGGTACCCCGACCAGCGTCCGTTCCGCCGCCGCGGCCGATTAAGCTGGACCGGCACTTTTGTACCCGGCGTTTGCTGTGCAACAGCCATAGTTTCCTCGCCGAAAGCTCACTCTTCTCGCAAATGCCGCCCAGTCAGCCGGACAAACACATCTTCCAAGCTGGCCTGTCGGGTGGTGAGATGCTGCAGTTCACTGCCCTGCCTTCCAATCGCGTCTAACAGAGCCGGAATGGTCAGATGAGGTTCCTTCACGCTCAGTGCCACCATGCCGTCATCTTCGCGGACAGATTCCACGCTGGGCAGAGCGCGCCAGATCTCGAGCGCCGCTCCGTCGGAATTTCCGGCCATCTTATGACCCACGGCAAACTCCACCACATGATGACCGCCGAGATGCTCGATCAAACTTGCGGGCGACCCCTCGGCTATGATCTCCCCGTGATCAACGATGGCCAGCCGGTCGCACAGCCGTTCGGCCTCGTCCATGTAATGCGTGGTCAGCA
>JBAVGI010000570.1:0-2913 GCA_049684755.1 Candidatus Sulfotelmatobacter sp. | reverse complement strand
CGACCAGTTAAACAGATCATTCAACCGAAGCCGACGATTGAGGGCGCGGGCGTAAAACTGCAACGCGCTTTCGGCTTCGGAAAGACTAAGGAATTCGATCCCTTCTTGCTGCTGGACGATTTTCGCAATGAGAATCCGGCAGATTACCAGGCGGGATTTCCCTGGCATCCGCACCGCGGGATCGAGACGATCACTTACGTGCTGGCCGGCTCTGTCGAGCACGGCGATAGCCTGGGCAACAAAGGCAAGATGACCGCGGGCGATGTGCAGTGGATGACTGCTGGCAGCGGCATTCTCCACCAGGAGATGCCTAAGGGTGATCCGCAGGGACGCATGCATGGTTTTCAGTTGTGGTCGAACCTGCCTTCGTCACTGAAGATGACCGATCCGCGCTATCAGGATATTCCCTCGAGCGCGATTCCTGAGATAACCGACGACGACGGCGCACGTGTGCGCGTCATCTGCGGAGAATTCTGGGGTAAGCGAGGACCGGTGGAAGGTGTCGCCGCGGACCCGAGTTATCTCGATATCTCCGTTGCTCCAGGCCAGCGGAAAAGGCTCAAAGTTGAGACGACGCGCAACGCCTTCGCTTACGTATTCGCGGGCTCTGGTACCTTCCGGGACGCCTCCGATCCGCGCGCGGTTCTGACGGAACAGGCAGCGGACCCCAACGCACCGGCTAAGTACGACGTCAGCAACCACTCGCTGGTGCTCTTCGACCGAGGAGACGAGCTGACTGTACAGGCTGGCCCTGGGGGAATTCGATTTCTGCTGGTATCTGGCAAGCCGATCGAAGAGCCCGTGGCTTGGTACGGCCCGATCGTGATGAATACCCAGGAGCAACTGCGTCAGGCGGTGGCTGAACTGCAAACCGGCGAGTTCATTAAGCATCGCTGATCTTCTACCAGACTGCGCGTGGCGGGCAGATTTTCCGCGCTGCTAGTATCTTTTCGGTTGATCGGGTACGGAACGTTGTAAGTAGGTTACTACTTCCAGAGGACGCCGATCTCCGCGCGCCTCTCGTTAGGAGCTTTTATGAAACGTGCGTTAAGCCTTCTGGTGGGACTGACCGTCTTCAGTCCCATCCTTTTTCCCGCGGCACACTCTCAGGCTTACGGACAGGCAGCCGACAAACCGATCGCTTCGCGCACGGCGAATGTAGACGGCGTCAAGCTGCACTACCTTGCCGTCGGCCATGGTACGCCGCTGATACTGTTGCACGGCTATGCTGAGACTTCGCTGATGTGGAAGCCCATCATGCCTGTTCTGGGGGAGCGCTTCACTGTGATCGCGCCGGATCTGCCTGGCATAGGAGATTCAGAAATTCCCACGGATGGTCTGGATATGAAGAGTGCCGCCGTTCGCATTCATGACCTAGCGAAATCGCTCGGCGTGCAGAAAGCTGAGGTCGTGGGACACGACATCGGGCTGATGGTCGCGTACGCCTACGCTGCGCAGTTTCCTACCGAAGTGACAAAACTTGTTCTCATGGATGCTTTTCTTCCAGGGGTGGCTGGTTGGGAGCCGGTCTACAACAATCCAAGTATTTGGCATTTCCGCTTCAATGGTCCAACGCCGGAGGCCTTAGTGAAGGGTCGCGAGCGAATCTACTTCGATTATTTCTGGAACGACTTCGCCGCCGACAAGAATCATTCAATTCCGGAGGCGGATCGCAAAGCTTATACCGCGGCTTACTCGCGGCCCGGCCGAATGCATGAGGGGTGGGAATATTTCGTTTCGTTCCAGCGAGCGGCCAAAGATTTCGCTCAACTCTCTCAGACTCGGCTAACCATGCCTGTGCTGACCATTGGCGGCGATAAGTCGTTGGGAGGGGCGCTAGGGCAGCAAGCAAAGCTGGTCGCAACCGACGTGACGGTGGTCGTCCTGAAGGACACTGGGCATTGGGTGCTGGAGGAGCGGCCAAAGGAAACAAGCGAATCGTTGCGAGACTTTCTCTAGATCAGCGGTTCATCTTCTTAGCCTTTCCTAAGCTTTTAACGGCCGAGAGGTGGCGTTGCGGTTAAGAGAGGGGGAAAATGCGTGGTTGGCAAATCAATCCGCCACTTGCCGCTTCGTCTGCGAAGGCCGAGTCATTGCACAAGACTGCAAATGTCCTGATCAAACCGTCCGCACCGGCTGGATGCGAAACCTCTTTGCCGCAACAATGGTGAGTGCGACAAAAATCGCCATCACGACAAGCTGCACCACCAGGAATGGCGGCTCTTTCTGAGTAGGAGCCAAGGCATTAAGAGCAGGTACTTTCTCGAAAAGCTGCACGATCAGAACGAAGACGTTTAGGTACAGCGCAACGGCGGCCGTGACCACATAAATCCAACGCCATGGGCCGGCAAGATGAAAGAGGTAGCGCGCCGGAATCGCGACTGCCAATACCACAAGCGAGATGATCCCGACAATGTGAGAGGGCAAGAGGTGATCGAACGGAAAGCCGAAACCGGTTACGTTCGTCAATACTGTAGTTATAAGAAAAATCGCCGTCATGCCGCTAAGTTGTCTGCCAATGAGGAACCCAAACATGACAATCAGTCCCGAACCGATTCCCACCAGGCTGATCAATACATGCAGGAAGGTGTATGTTGCAGTCGACATACCGAGAATCATGACGCGCTCCTTTTCTACACAAGATCTAGACGCTTCGCTTCGCCGGAAACTTTCAAGCCAGAGCAGAATTATCTATTCCCTGAGAGCTTTAAGCGCTTTCCCGGTTTCGCTGGTTAAATGAAGCATTCTACCGGCTGGCGCATGCATTGGCGAGGGTTCGACCTTAGTTTGTCGGTAGCACATGATATGTCCGGTTGAGATAGCAAGTGATATGTCCGCTTTGCGGGCGGTGAGGATAAGAGACCATGCGGAGCATGGAAGCTTATCCGAGGGCCGCGATGGAGCGGGCGATGA
>JBAVGI010000569.1:0-1829 GCA_049684755.1 Candidatus Sulfotelmatobacter sp. | reverse complement strand
CTACCCATCGCGGCCCCAGATGGGACCATCCTCCGTCCCGTTGGTTAGGCAACTCGACCACAGGGCCCCCTGCCATACGAAGGCAAGACGTTCCGGACACCTCGCCCTGATCTGCATTGACCCGGCTCGAGACTCCCTTGGAGTTCTCGCACGACACCAACGTTGACGGCTGAGCGTATACACCTAACCTCTTGCATCGCTCAGCTCGTCGGAGAATACTGCTGCCCATGGGGGGTCCGCTGCGTATAAAGTCCGCTCAAGTCAAGGCTGCTAAAAAGCCAGGTCGAACCGGTGCGGCAAAGCGCTTTACCGGACGATCATATGGTCAATCAGTCGCGGCTCTCGCGCTGGCGTACTGGACGGGTCGACTGCTAGGTCACCAACTACTGGAACTAGAGAGCCGCCTTATTCATGCTCGCGCCGCATCGTATGCCCAGGAGTATGAAGATTCATTTAACTTGGCAGCCTTGCAACATGCCATCAACCTTGAATCTAAATCGATTCAATTGACTCCAATTACGCATCATCGCCTAGCCGCTAGGCTCGACTCTCTTTCCGGCTATCTCAGCGACGCCTACGAATGCACGGGCAATCGCGACTTTCTCGACAAAGCAGTGATACTGCAGCGTCGTGCAGTTGAACGGACGCCCGCGACAAGTCATAATCGGCCCGTCGGCCTAAATAATCTGGCGAGTAAACTAGCTCTTCTTTACGGGGTCACCCAAGACTCAGCATTGCTCGAGGAGGCTGTGCTGCTGGAGAGATCCGCAGTTGCTCTTACACGACCGCAGAGCGGTGAGAGCCGGACGGTGTACCTCGCCAACCTAGCTCTTTGGCTCAGTAACCTTTATGAGGCCTCAGGAAACCGAGGCTTCTTGGACGAGTCTGTATCGGCCGCTCGTCAATCCGTAGCGGCCCACCATCCTCCCAGCGGTCAAGCGCTAGACGTATTGTCGTGTCGGCTTGACGACCTCTATGGAGTAACTGGAAACCGGCTTCTTCTGTTGGAGGCTATCGACCTTCAGCGCCAAGCTGTTGGTGCCGCAGCATGGGGTAGTCGAGCTTGGGCGAGTAGAAGTGGAAACTTGGCGAACCGCCTCCTTGTGCTGTATCGAGCTTTTGGCGACCTCAGTGTACTTCTGGAAGCGATCGAAATTAGACGGCAAACACTGCAGATAGTTCCGGACGGAGACATCGATAAACCCCTCCACCTAGGAGGCCTGAGCGACCTGCTCGGCCGCCTTCATCAAACAACTGGAGATCAGAATGCGCTGAACGAAGCAGTCGATCTCAGTCGTATGGCCCTTCATTCAACCACGCGAGATCGATTTGATTGGTCGGGCAGAGTACACAATCATGCCATCGGTCTTGCAACTCTGTTCGAGGCAACTGGGGACGAGTCGCTACTTCGCGAAGCGCTGGATCTGACTGCAGACAGCCGCGGAAACACGCCCACAGATCGGCTGATGCAGGCGCGGACGCGAGCACATCTCGCACGCCTCAACGGAGACATCAGCTCCGCGCTACGTGAACTGCATATCGCTAGCGCGGCCTTCGAGGAAGAACGGGAGCGTCTGGCAGGCAAACCATCAGATTTGCGAGATCTTGCGGGCAGCGTAGAGCGGATTCTTGGTGATCTTGTAGGCTGTTACACAGCAAACGGTGATTACATCGAAGCAGTGCACACTATTGAGACCGGACGATTTTGGCATAGCTCACCGCCTGTAGACCTCGAACGCAGTCCTGCGGAGCCGTCAATAGCAGTAGCATGGGTGGCAGCGAGTCGTTGGGAAACCGTCGTCATCTCAACAGAGAATCATAAATCTACC
>JBAVGI010000568.1:0-1514 GCA_049684755.1 Candidatus Sulfotelmatobacter sp. | reverse complement strand
ATCCTGACCGTACCGGGCCAACGTGCCATGTCTGACGATGTCACCGGCGACGTCGAAGATGAGGTTGTGATGATCGGTACTGGCCAACTTCACGGCGCCGTCGGCTTTTTGAAGCGAGGGCGCATCGGTGCGGCCAGTCAGCGGGTAAAAGTCGAATCCCGCATTTGCGCCGACTGCGCCGACCTGCCGTCGGCCAAATCCCAGAAGTGCAACGACGCAGTCCGGTGCCTGGCCGGGCACGATCCAGACGGGAACGGTCATGGCCGCTCTGCCCACGGACAAGCGGACTTTATCGCCGTTGCGCACCTTCAATTGCCGGGCATGCTGCGGTGAAATCAGAAGCGGATTGTCCCAAGTCAATTTGGTCAGCGGCCGTGGCAACTCCTGCAGCCACGGATTATTGGCGAAGCGTCCGTCCCACAGTGATGGATCCGGCCGGAACAGGATCGTCAGCGGGTGATCGGGCGGGACCGGAGGTGTCAGGCTTCCCGCGTCCGCGCGCAATGCCACGGTTGCTTTTGGACTGGTGGAATTGGGAACGACGCCGTTCGCCAGCGCGTCATGCCACGACTGCGCGAAGTCGCCGTTCTTCTGGTCCTTCCAGGTCGCCTGCACGATATCGAGGGTGGCAGCCGGAGTCGGGTCCGTGAACAAGGCGACCATCGCGTGAACACTAAGGCCGTCATAGAGCGGCAGCGCTTGCGGTTGGAGGATCGTCGCGGTCCCGTCATAGGCGCGGGCGTCGCTCCAAGTCTCCCAAGCATGTGCCATCGGCACCGACCAGACCGTCGCCTGACTGGTCTCGTTCGGCGTCGGCGTCAGTGTCAGGCTGAAACTCACGTTCGCAAGTGCTTCGCCAAAGCCCAACACCGCAGGTGCGGCGTAGATCGGATTGCTGTCGATGATCAGCAGACTGGCCACCTTGCCAGCCTGCATATCGGCGACGAGTTCGCTCAGAGAGGCGCCCTGTTCGACGGGCTTGTGTGCGACCGGCTCGATGAGATCGAGTGTTGCTCCGGGCGCGCCAAGCTTGTCGTTGATCGCATGCACAAGCGCGTGCATTTCCGCCGGTTGGTCGGGCCCGACATGCACCAGCGCACGACCACGATTTGCCGTGAGATCCTTCGCGACCTTGCGGACCCAGTCAGGTGCATCCGATTGCGGCGCGCCCTGCAGGATTGCGGCCGCCAGAGCCATGACGATCCGATGCAATTCCGGCGGTCCAGCAATGAATCGGTGGTCCGCCACAGAACCAATGAGTGTCGGTGTCGGCTCGACCGCGTAAAGGCGGCTCATCTTTTGCGTTCGGGTCGGATTGCGGCGCGAGGCGAAGTCGCGGGCAAAGCGCAAATGGCCAGGCGCGGAACTCAAAAGATCGCTGTCGATTGCCAAGACCACGTCCGCATTTCTCAGGTTCGGCACGCTCTCGACAGCTGCTCCATAAGCGAGCTTCGCTCCGTTCCAGACGTTATCGCGCGATACCGGATCCCATTGGTGCCAGCGTGCAGCGGGAT
>JBAVGI010000567.1:0-1724 GCA_049684755.1 Candidatus Sulfotelmatobacter sp. | reverse complement strand
GGGGCGCAGTTTCGCAGCTCCTTCTCGGTCTCGGACAAGGTGATGTAAAGGAACTGCTCGCCCGCCGCCGCGCCCTCCAGGAGGAAGCGAAGCGCGATTGTCGTCTTGCCGGTCCCGGGATTTCCTTCGAGCAGAAATAGGTGTCCGACAGTCAGGCCACCCTCAAAAACATCGTCACGTCCAGGGACGCCGAGCCGGGCTTTGTCTGATCGGCTTTTCTCAACGTCCATGGGGTGCTCCGATCTTTTTAACAATTGCTTCCGGGAGAAGTCGCGATGGAATGCCGTTCAATACAGGAGCGAGCTCGTCCTTTACACGTTGCAGCTCATGCCGATGCTGACACTCGAGCCAGAAATCGGAGGTAACACCGCACAATCTTTCGAGACGAGCCGCCATGGCAAAAGTAATCGCGGCATCGCCAGCCAAAATTCGGTGGAGCGTTTGACGTGTGATAGTAAGATCTCTCGCAGCCTGGCTGACAGACAAGCCCAAGCTCGGCAGCACATGGTCGCGCAGCAACACGCCAGGATGTTCGGGGCGGCCAGAGGGCGGAGCCGCGTGATCAGCACCATTGTTCATGGTACCTGTAACGCCGAACGCGACAGATCAGTTCCGTCGCGGTCCAGGTCCGAGTTGAGTACACCGTCACGGTAATTCCCGATCAACCGATATGGCGAGTTACGCCTGCGGCGGCCCCGCCCTACGCGGCTGCAATCGTCATGGCCGGGCTTGTGCAGCCTTTTGTGCCGCGCATCCACGTCTTCTCGGCCTCGCCAACATTGCGCTCCTGCTGCCGGTGACCAATCCGGCTGCAACACCTTTCTGATGCGAAATGATGTACTCTAGAGAGGCCGGATGAACCAAACGGGAGGCTTCGTGCGCACGATGATGGCAGTGCTTCGAGCTTGCATCCTTGCTCTCATAGGCGTCTCCCCTGCCTTGTTGCACACACAACCTGCGGCAGCTCAGGACGCTTTCTATCAGGCAGCCGAGAGCGAAATCGCCGGACCGGCGGGCAGCGTCATTCGCAAGGAGCCGCGTCTCGGAGCGCCTGCCGGAGCAACTGCATACAAAATCCTTTACCGCTCGACCAAACCCGACGGCACTCCGATCGCCGTCTCGGGTATCGTCATCATTCCCGCGGGACAAGCTCCGGCGGGCGGATGGCCGATCGTCGCCTGGGCTCATCCAACTACCGGAATTGTATCTCGCTGCGCCCCTTCTCGCGCACTCACCGTCTTTCAGCAAATAGCGGGAAGTCGGCACCTGTTGGAGCGCGGTTACGCGATCGCGGCGACCGATTATCCAGGACTCGGCACGCCCGGGCCACACCCCTATCTCGTTGGAGAAAGCGAAGCGCGCGCGGTCATAGATTCCGTGCGGGCCATTCGTTCGTTTCCAGGATTGGAGAATTCCACCCGTTATGCTGTGTGGGGTCACTCGCAGGGCGGTCAGGCAGCGCTCTTCACCGGAATGATCGCCAAGTCGTATGCGCCGGAGCTTCAGCTGGTCGGCGTCGCCGCCGCGGCGCCCGCGACAGATCTCGGCGCGCTAATGACCGACGATCTCAACACTGCCGGTGGACGTAATATCACCGCAATGACAATTTGGTCATGGGCCAGGGTTTACGGCGCGCCCATGGACGATGTCATCGAACCTGCGGCGATGCCAACCGTCAGCGCGCTCGCCGAACAATGCATCGAAGGGGCTTTCGACCTGTACAT
>JBAVGI010000566.1:0-9153 GCA_049684755.1 Candidatus Sulfotelmatobacter sp. | reverse complement strand
TGCCGCTCGCCTTCGCTCGCGGCAACTTCGCTCAGGATGACAGTATGACGAGAGTGCCATGTCAAGGTGTTCACAGCTGACACCGGAAATTCTTTGTCTACATTCCTGGCAGCTTCATCCCGGCCATCCTGCGCGCGAAGCTGGGCTTGCCCATCTGCTTAAACATTTTTTTCATCTGCGCGTATTGGCGAAGCAGGTTATTTACTTCCTGCACGGTGGTGCCGGAGCCGCGGGAGATGCGCTTGCGCCGGCTGCCGTTGATTACTTCGTGATGATTGCGCTCATGGATGGTCATCGAATTGATGATGGCTTCGACGCGGTTGATTTGTTTTTCGTCCACATGGTCGGCGGCTTTTTGCAGGCCGGAAAATGGGCCGATGCTGGGGAGCATGCCCATCAGATTCTTGATCGAGCCCATCTTTTTTACTTGCCGCAGCTGATCGCGAAAATCTTCGAGCGAGAAGCCGTCGCCGGTGAGGGCTTTGGTGGCCATCTCCTGCGCTTTTTTCTTGTCGAGTTGCGATTCGGCGCGCTCGATCAGGGACAAGATATCGCCCATGCCGAGGATGCGGGAGACGATGCGGTCGGGATGGAAGGGTTCGAGGGCATCGTACTTTTCGCCTGTGCCAATGAATTTGATGGGCTGGCCGGTGACCTGGCGGATGGAGAGAGCCGCGCCGCCGCGAGCGTCGCCGTCCATTTTGGTGAGGACGACGCCGGTGAGAGAGAGTTTTTTATGGAATTCGTCGGCGGAGCGAACGGCGTCCTGTCCGGTCATGGCGTCGGCGACGAATAGGATCTCAGACGGATTCAGCAGCTTTTTTAGCGACTGCATCTCGTTCATCAGTTCGTCGTCGATGTGCAGGCGGCCGGCGGTGTCGACGATGAGCACGTCGCAGCCGGAAACGATGGCTTCGCGGCGGGCTTCTTTTACCAGCCGCTCGACTGCCTGAGTAAGTTGCTCAGGCGTGGTCGCATCGCCCACTTCGCCTTCGTAGATTTGCGCCTTGACGGCTTGCGCGACAATTTTCAACTGCTCGCGGGCAGCGGGACGGTAGACATCGACTGAAACCAGTAGGGGTCGATGGCCGCCGATTTTAAACCAGTTTGCGAGCTTACCCGACGTTGTGGTTTTGCCGGAACCTTGCAGCCCGGCCATGAGCACGACTGTGGGCGGCTGCGAGGCGAACTTCATGCGCGCGGTGTCTTTGCCGAGAGTCTCGACCAGTTCGTCGCGCACGATTTTGATAACCTGCTCGCCGGGAGAAAGCGCGGTCAGCACCTCCTGGCCGACGGCTTTGGCCTGGATGCGGTCAATTAATTCTTTGACCACTTTGAAGTTGACGTCGGCTTCAAGCAGGGCGAGGCGGATTTCGCGGAGCGCCTCGGCGATGTTTTCTTCGCTTAGGCGGGCCTGGCCGCGCAGGGACTTGAAGGCGCGTTGCAGTTCTTCCTGAAGATTCTCGAACATAGTTGGCTGACCTATTTTAGCAGCGAGGGATGTCTAGCCTGCTAGACAACCTTCGGCCGGACCATCTCGAATCTCTGCGTCGTCCTCGTGTACTGCATGCCGCCCATGCGGCCGATCAGGTCCAGAGAATTGCGATCAAGGCGGCCGTTTTTCAAATGCGAGTCGTTGATGTGAATTGCGACGATCTGTCCGATGACTAAACTGCCGCTGGTGGGTGCGGGGGAGAAATCCAGAATCTGATGGAGCTTGCATTCAAAGCTGACTGGAGATTCGGCGACTCGTGGCGGGCGCACGATTTTCGAGGGTTCCTTCGTAATCTTCGCCAGATCGAATTCATTTACAGATGGATCGTAATCGCCGCTGGTGAGGTTCATGGCGTCGCGCAGATCATAGGCAACGGTATTGATGACGAATTCGCGTGTTTCGCGAACGTTCCGCAGCGTGTCTTTAGCAACGCCGTGGCTGGATGGCTGCTTTGATGCGCGCAGCCCGGGCGCGAACGCAAGCAGTGGAGGGTCGGTACAAACCGCATTGAAGAAGGAGAAAGGCGCGAGATTGAGCGCTCCTGCGGCGCTGATGGTCGAGACCCAAGCAATGGGTCGCGGCACCACGGAGTTGATCATGATGCCGTAGAGTTCGCTATGGGAAATTTCTGCGGGGCTGACGATCATTTCATCGAGTATAACTTTTCACCCGCTCACTTGGTTACGGTGAAGACTTCCTTGGCCGCAATTACCGTGTTGCTGTGGATGGTCACCGTGTCTTCCAAATTCTGGGCGTAGCCGCCGGCGAACGTGACCATGACGGGGATGTCGCGGGCGCGGGCGACGCGGAAGACGAGTTCGTCACGTTTTTTTAATCCCTCGATTGTCAGAGATAGGCCACCGAGTTGATCTTCTTTATAGGGGTCGGCGCCGGCGATGTAGCAGAGCAGGTCGGGCTGGGATTGCCGCAGGCCGGAACTCAGGGCGTTGTCGAGCCAGGACAGGTATTCGTCGTCGCCGATGCCATCGGGGAGGTCTACGTCGATGGAGGAGGGCGGCTTCCACTGCGGATAATTGTTGTGCTGATGGAGCGAGATGGTGAAAACGTCGGCTGCGTTTGGATTCTTACGGCGGATTCCGTGCGTGGCTGAAGGCGAGCCCGAAGCGGAAGGAAGTGGGTCGCCGGGGACGCTTTTAGCCGCGAAGATGACGGCGGTGCCATTGCCCTGGTGGACGTCGCAATCTACCGTCATGGCGGTGCGGATCTGGCCGTCGCGCTGCAGGCGCCGAATGGCGACGGCTACATCGTGGATCATGCAGAAGCCTTCGCCGTGGTCGGGAAAGGCATGATGGAATCCGCCGCCAATGTTGAGGGAGACGCGGTCGGCCAAGGCCTGTTGAGCCGCAAGTATCGATCCGCCGGCCGCTAGCCAGAACGCTTCCACCAGATCGCGCGAGTAAGGGACTTCGAGGGCTAATTCCTCGCGGGCGCTAAGGGTCCCGGTTGTTAGCTTATCCACGTAGTCAGGCGTGTGGACCAGCAGGATGTCGTCGTCGGTTGCGGGTTGGGGCTCGAGAAAGTCGGTTGCAGCGGCGACACTGCTTGCCATCAGACGATCGCGGGTGCGGCGATATTTTTCGGCAGGGAATACGTGTTGGCCGATGGGGAGATAGTAGCCGTCACTGTAGACAAGCTTGAAGGAGAGCATGGGCGTACGTTTTCCATCATACTGCGGCAGCGCCTAGCTCAGGCTTGTCATGCTCGTTTCTAACGAGGTGTGCCCGAGTTAAGCGATTTTCGCCGAGAATTCTCCGTTGGCGTGTTCGGTTTGAAGGAAGCGCCGGTTCACTCTTGCCGGAGGATTTGCGTTTCGATCACAGCCCTGTGCTCTTTCAATCGTGCGGTGGACGCAAGGTATCACCATCGATTTCTTCGGGAACTCCCATAATCGGTGCTTCTTTCAACGTTCGCATTTTCCACCCGAACTCCGCAACTTCCTCTCCCGCCCCTGCATCTAAACCTTGACAGCAATTCACTCAGGTCTTAGCATGGACCTATTGGCAATCATAAGCGCATTGATTACAAAGCACTTATTTGATACAGGAACGATAACAGGAGACGATTATGGCCAAGATTATTGGAATTGACCTTGGAACAACCAATTCTTGCGTGGCGGTGATGGAGGGCGGGGAACCCAAAGTTATCCCGAATGAAGAAGGAGGGCGCACTACGCCTTCCGTGGTTGGTTTTACCAAGACTGGTGAACGATTGGTAGGGCAGGTGGCGAAGCGCCAGGCCATCACCAATCCTGAGAACACGGTTTATTCGATCAAGCGCTTCATGGGACGGCGCTATGACGAAGTAACGGAAGAAATCAAGATGGTCCCATATAAGGTTGTGCGGCAGGGCGACCACGTCGCTGTTCTGGCGCAGGGCAAGGAGTACACGCCTCCGCAGATTTCCGCGCTGATTCTGCAGAAGCTGAAGAAGGCGGCCGAAGATTATCTCGGCGAAAAAGTGACCGAAGCGGTCATCACGGTGCCCGCATATTTTAATGACGCACAGCGCCAGGCCACGAAAGATGCCGGTCAGATTGCCGGCCTCGATGTAAAGCGCATTATCAACGAACCCACGGCAGCCGCGCTGGCCTACGGTCTCGACAAAACGAAAGACGAAATGATCGCCGTCTATGACTTCGGCGGCGGAACCTTTGACATTTCCGTGCTGGAAGTTGGCGAAGGCGTGATCGAAGTCAAGGCCACGAACGGCGACACGCACCTCGGCGGCGACAATCTGGATCAGCGCATCGTCGACTGGCTCATCGACGAATTCAAGAAGGATGAAGGCCTCGACCTCCGCGGTAAAGGCAACGAAATGGCCCTGCAGCGTCTGCGAGACGCAGCCGAGCGCGCGAAGATCGAACTCTCCACCACAATGGAGACTGAAATCAATTTGCCGTTCATTACGGCGGATGCGGGCGGCCCGAAGCATCTGGTGAAGAAGCTGACCCGGGCGAAGCTCGAAGGCATGGTGGAAGACATCATTCAGCGCTCGGTTGGTCCGTGCAAACAGTGCATGAAAGATGCGGGCGTCGATGCCAGCAAGATCAATGAAGTCGTGCTGGTCGGCGGACAGACTCGTATGCCGCGCATTCAGGCGCTGGTAAAAGAGTTGTTCGGCAAGGAAGGCCACAAGGGCGTGAACCCCGATGAAGTGGTGGCAATCGGCGCGGCGATTCAGGGCGGCGTGCTCGGCGGCGAAGTGAAAGACCTGCTGCTGCTGGACGTCACTCCGCTGTCGCTCTCGATTGAAACCCTGGGTGGCGTGGCGACTCCGATGATTCCGCGCAATACAACGATTCCGACAAAAAAGACGGAAACGTTTTCGACCGCGGCCGACAATCAGACCTCGGTTGAAGTGCACGTGCTGCAGGGCGAGCGCCCGATGGCGGCGCAGAACCGGACTCTGGGCAAGTTCCACTTGACCGGAATTCCGACCGCTCCACGCGGCGTGCCGCAAATCGAGGTAACGTTCGATATCGATGCCAACGGCATCCTGAACGTGACCGCGAAAGATACGGCCACGGGCAAGGACCAGAAGATCACAATTACGTCATCTTCGGGATTGTCGAAGGAAGAGGTCGAGCGCATGGCCAAGGAAGCGGACGCGCATGCGGCCGAAGACAAGGCGCAGCGCGATGCGATCGAAGCCAAAAACCAGCTCGACAGCATGGTCTACAACGTCGAGAAGATGCTGCGTGAGTCGGGAGATAAGATCTCCGGCTCCGACCGTGGCGACGTAGAGAATGCCGTAGCCGATGCCAAGAAAGCGCTCGAGTCCAACGACAAGGCGCAGATGGACAAGGCTCGCGAGAACCTGACCAAGGCATCGCACAAGCTGGCTGAAGAAATGTACAAGGCGGCGCAGGCGACCCCGGGTGCGGGTGCAACCGGAGCTCCGACCGACGGAGCAGGCGCGGCTTCGGGCAATGGCAGCGGTCAGAAGAAAGACGAAGGTGTGATCGACGCCGAGTACGTAGATGTGGAAGACAAGAAGTAAGAGCTGCTAGCTCTTGCCTTCTGGCTTCTGGCTTGGAACGTGTGGCGCGGGCACTCATGCCCGCGCCTTACGTTTGAAGGTTAAACTTTTAAACTTTTCCGGGGAGAATAAAATGGATTTTCAGGTGAATGACGAGACTTATTTTCTAAGTCTTGCCGAGAATGAGAGACAGTGGCGAGTGTTCGTTTCGGGGCCCACGGGTGCATGGCGGATTCCGGTTTACGAAGATGGAGGGGAATCCGAGCGTTTGCTCGTGTTAGAAGAGGAGAAGCAAAGGATCCCGAACTAGAGCAGAGGGACGCTTCGAACGCTGGCGTTTGAGTCCGGGATTTGAGCCGCGGAGTATCATGATTCGAAGCATGATCAAAAGGGACTTGGGGTAAAGGCTACGATGGCCAAGCTCGATAAAGAAATTCCGAAAGCTGAAATGGAAGCTAAACGACTGAAGGTTAAGCAACCAGATATCCCCACAGCCGGCAATTGACTTGAGAAAATGCTATGGTAACCGCAACTTTCGAGCAGCAAATACTGGAAGAAGCAGCCGCCTCGCCCGTTGTCGCTATTATGCGACTAACGATAGAGATCGATCGGGAGCTGCGCAAACTGCTTGCTGCCACCGGCAACCTCTCCCAATACCAAGGCGAGCTGCCTGAGGCCATCGGACTACTGGAACGAGCCAACGGAATAGAGATGCCTCGCGAACTTAAGGACACTCTCACGCAGTTTTGGTCTCTTCGAAATCACATCGTGCACAGCCAAGTCTCCGAGCACCTGGCGTTGAGGGCATTGGATTATGGGCTCCGCATTCTGAAGATGGTTAAATCGATCCCTCGTTATTCCTACGTCGTGGTCAGGGCTGATATTCCTGTGTACGCTAACCCTGCTTGCGCCCCTCCGGCGCGAGAAGACGTTCGTGGGGTCATGTTGGAGACGTTCTCTCCCGACGGTAGACCGACGGGGCGGCATATCTTCCCCACCACCAAGACTTACTCGTCAGGCGAAAGCGTGAGCTGGGAATGGAACCGCCAGAATGAGAAAGGATGGGGGCCGAGCTGGTATCAAGAGCCTGATCCCAACGACCCGAGCAGAAGGACGATAAAGTCCGCTTGGGGTGAGTCCTTGGAGTTTGTGGGCCGCAACCTCGAAGACATCTAAGCTGAATGGCCACGACAACTAAAAAAGACTATTACGAAATTCTCGGCGTAAAGAAGTCTGCGTCCGCCGAGGAGATCCGCAAGGCGTTTCGTAAACTGGCGCGCAAGTACCATCCTGACGTCAATCCCGGGGACAAGTCTGCCGAAGAGAAGTTTAAGGAGCTCTCTGAGGCCAACGACGTTCTCAGCGATCCCAAAAAACGCAAGATCTACGATCAGGTTGGGTTTTATTCGGATAACATCGATCCCGCGACAGCCGAGGCCTATGCGCGTGGTGGTGGAAGCGGCGGATTTGCCGGAGACGGCCCAGGAGGAACAACCGCTGGTCAGGGCGGACAGGGCGTTCCGTTTGACTTCGGCGGATTCGACTTCTCCGATCTGGTCGATAATGCCGGCCGGGGACGGCGAACCGGCGCCGGTAGCGGCGGATTCAAGGACATCTTCTCCGGAATTTTCGGCGGGGGCCGCGGAGGCGCGGCGACCGAGGTTGGGCCCGAAGCGGGCTCTGACCTCGAATACCAAGTCAACGTTCCCTTCTGGACCGCGATCCGCGGCGGCGTCATGCGTCTCAACATCACGCGCCAGGATGTTTGCACGAATTGCCACGGCCAGGGTTACATCGAAGCGCCCGGAAAATGTCCCGAATGCAACGGCACCGGCCAGGTCACGCAAACCGGCGGACGGATGAAATTCAATGTGACCTGCCCGCGCTGCCATGGAACGGGAAAGAACATTTCAACCTGTCCCGTCTGCCATGGCGAAGGCACGGTGAGCCGTACCGAGCCCATGGAAGTTCGCATCAAGGCCGGTACGCGCGATGGCCAACGCATTCGCCTGGCCGGCAAGGGCAACGCCGGCGCTCACGGAGGCCCGGCTGGCGATCTCTACGTCATCATCCGCATCGATGAGCATCCCGTTTACCGGCGCGACGGCGACGATATTTATCTCACGGTTCCGGTCAGCGTTGCCGAGGCCGCGCTCGGAGCCAAGATTGAAGTCCCTACCATCGATGGCCGCGCCCTGCTAAAGATTCCCCCGGGCACACAACCGGGACAGAAGCTGCGTCTGCGCGAGAAGGGCGTACCTTCGGCGGCCAAAGAAGGCGTGCGCGGAGACGAGATCGTCGAGATCACCGTGAAAATCCCAGTTCCACGGGACGAGCGCACCAAGGAATTGCTGAAAGAGCTGGCTAAGCTGAACTCCGAAGATCCACGGGAAGAACTCTGGAAGAAAGTCTAGGTCAGATTGGGAATTAACCCAAAATCTTTAACACAGTGGGCACAGGGATCACAGGGTAAACCGACCTGACTGTGTTAGGCAGTGGGAATGGCAGTTCCCACTCCCTTCCGCAGTCTTCGAGTCAATCAAGTGACTGGTTCGATCGTTTCGTCCGCCATGCATGTTCATTCCGTGCTCGGCCCGGGACTACTCGAGAGCGCCTACCAAGCTTGCCTCGCCCATGAACTCAGAAAGCGCGGACTCGCAGTCGCCTGCCAAGTCGGTCTGCCAGTAGTTTTTGACGGAGAAAAGATCGAGCTTGGTTACCGCATCGACCTGGTCGTCGAGAATTCGGTGATCGTTGAGGTGAAAAGCGTCGATACAATCCATCCAGTCCATCAAGCGCAGCTTTTGTCGTACATGAGGCTGAGCGGGATTGGAGTTGACCTGCTTATTAAGGTAATTATTTACTTGACTCGCCCAAAAGTCAGGAAGATGATAGCCCTTGCGGGGGTGCGCGATGAAACAAATGTCGCGCATGGATGAACTCGCTAGACTAGTGCATCCGCGTAACGGACATCGAAAGGTTTTTGCGATGCTTGATGCTTACCTAGATGAAAGTGGGATTCATACTGGCGCAGCGACATGCGTAATCGCGGGATTCTTCGGAGGCAGTAGTGGATGGAAAGCGCTAGAGAAAATGTGGGAACCGATTCTTAATAAACACCATGTAAAACTAGAAGATTTTCACGCCAAAGATTTCGTGAAGATGGAGAAGCACGCGTTCCTAATCCTCGAACTTGCCGTATTAATTTCCGGGCTAAAAAAGATACATCCTGTCTGTTTCAGTATCGATGTCGAAGCTTTCAATTCATTTTCTCTAGCCCAGCGGAAATTTATGACAGGGGCAATCGTCAAAAAAAGAAAGATGGTGACAAGCGGATGCCCGAGCAAGCCGTACTTTGTGCCTTTCCAGAATTGCATTAAAAATGTATGCGATCACGCTCCTGTAGGTAGTAAGGCTCATTTCTTTTTCGGATTAGACAGACCATTCGCAGACTATGCAACCGAGTTATTTAGACAGACAAAAAGTGATGAATTTGCCTGTCCTGAATCCCAGTGGAAAACCAAAGATAGGTTAGGGACACTCTGAATAAGCGCTGATGCTCAGTCGACTAACAACAGTGTTCAGGAAACCGCGCTGGCGGTTCGGGTCTCGGATGCCGGAGTTGGTCAGCACCGCCGTTGCAACTGCGCGTACAGGGC
>JBAVGI010000565.1:0-8711 GCA_049684755.1 Candidatus Sulfotelmatobacter sp. | reverse complement strand
CTTTGGTTGCGCCTTCTCTGCGGCGGGGCGCGGGGCAGCCGCCGCGCGCGCCGGAATCACCGGAGCGATTGGTTTCCCTGCGGGAATCGGCTTGGCCGCTGCCACAAGGGTCGGACGTCCTTTATTGACAGACGCGAACTGCTGGCGGTTCTGCGCTGCTTCCTGCCGCTGTTGCATCTGGGTGTTCATCGGCGGGATGCGCTGTTCGCGCGTGGCCGCCATTTCCGCCGGCAAAGGCTTGCGCGTGACGCCTCCCGGCCCGTTATAGCTGGCGCGGCTGTTGGTGACGTTGACGGTTGTGTTGTTAATGATGACCGTATTGGTTACGGTGCGGTTGTAAACCTGAACGTTGCTGGTGTTCACGTTGTTGACAGAACGGTTGTAGTCGAAACGATCTCCGTTCCAATATCCCCCCTGATAACCGGCTCCGACGTAACCGAAGCCATAGTTGACGCCGCCGTAGTAGCCAATGTGGCGTCCCCAATAGCCGTTATGGTAGCGGTATCGGCCGCCGGTATATCCCCAATACCCAGGCGTCCACAGGTAACCTGCCTCCGGCGGCCGCGCCCATGCACCCGGTACCCAGTAGTACCCCTGCGATGAATAGCTCCAATAGCCCGGCGTCCAGAGGTACCCCTCGCCGGGGCATTCAGGCTGCGAATATTCCGGAAGCGCGGGCGGAGGGTCTGGCGCCACAAGTGCCGGCTGTCCATAGTTTGAGTCCTGATCGTCGGCGTCGTAATTGTTGTCCGAATCGTTCCCGGAGTTGTTCTGGTACTGCTGGTCGCTGGCTCCAGAGGTCTGCGTCTCGCTTGCGGGCGCCAGATTAGCCGCAGCCGCGGGATCCTGCGCCTGCGTCTGATCAGGCTGCGCCGCTTGACTTTGAGCACTGTTGTCGGGCGCCGGGTTTTGGTTGTTGTTGCAGGATGTCAAGCCGAATGTCAGTGCGACGGATGCCGTTGCCGCAAGCAGGAGGGAGAATGCTTTATTTGTCGTGTCCATAGTTTGCCGGAAAGGTTGGATGCAGAATTTCTCAACGCGGTCGGGAATAATTGCGTTGCGCCGCGTTTAAGGCAAAATTAACGGAGCTTTAGACTTCTCGTGTGAATTGTGTCCGGCTGCCGGAACTTGTTTTTGGGCGCTTTATTTTCCGGCCACTGGTAGAACCACGCTTGAGGCAGCTTCATTCGAACGATAGACTTTTTGCGTTGCCTTCACGTAATCGGCGTCGGTCGCTTTGTAGATGTTGTCCACGAATTTTTGCGGGTTGCGGTCATACAAAGGGAACCACGTGCTCTGCACCTGCACCATGATCCGATGGCCCTTCAGGAATATGTGATCGTTGGGGTGCAGATCGATCTTGTATTCAACCACTTCATTTGGCGGAACTGCTTCCGGCTTTTCCAAACTATTGCGATAACGCCCGCGTAAAATGTCATCGGCAATCATCAGTTCGTAGCCATTCAGCACCGGCCCAGCGCCCTTCTCAGCATCTTCTTCGGTGATCCTTTGGTAGTCCTCGGGATACACGTCGATCAGCTTTACCACCCAGTCGCTGTCACTGCCGGTGGTTGAGGCGAACAAGTCGGCGACAATATCGCCGGTCACCGCAACATCGTCGGCCAGCGGTTCCGTTTGCCACGTCAGCACGTCAGGACGATGTTCCACAAAGCGTTGATCCTGCACCAGCCAGGTGGTCCAGGCCGGCGCGGGATAAGTCGCCGTGATCGGCCGGTTGCGATAAGGCACTGGATTCGCTGGATCCGAAATGTATGAATCGAAGCCGTCGTGGTCCGAGGGTCGCTCGAATGCCAGCTTGCCACCGGAGTGAAGATACAGTTTTTTCTCGGTGATGCCTTTTTTGGGTGGCCACTCGTCGTAACTCCTCCAGACGTTCGTGCCGGTTTCGAACGTCAGCGCTTCCGGCTGCGTGAGCGGGCTGTCGTGCAGCCAGTGTGCGAACCAGGGAGCGAGGATGTGCGCTCGATAGTACCGCGAAATGTCGCTGCCCCAATCGATGTCGCCGAGTTTGCGTCCCGATTGATCCATCCATCCGCCATGATTCCACGGTCCAGCAACGAAGTAGTTGAGGTGCTCTGTGTCGGTTTGCTCAAGCGTCGCATAAATCCGCGTCGGGCCAACGAAGTCTTCCTGGTCGTACCAGCCGGCAACGTTAAGGTTGGGCACGGTAGTGTGTTTCAGATAAGTGGTCACAGCCTGCTGCTTCCAGAAATCGTGATTTGGATGCTCGACAAAGTCATTCCACGTCGGCAGCTTGCCATGAAAATAACGCGGGTTTGCATTGGAAAGCGCGCCCAGCGCCAGGTACCAGGCATAAGTATCGTATTGGTCGAACTCGAAATTGGTGTTCTGCTCCTTAGAAGTTTCCAGCAGAGCGGAATATTCGAATCCATAGCTGAGGCGGAAAGCGCCGTTGTGATGAAAGTCGTCGTTGACGAACATGTCGTCGGGTGACGCTTGTTCGCTTGCGGCTTTCAGCGCGGGATGAGGATCAAGCAGCGCCTGGGTCACCAGCCACCCGGGATACGAAATCCCCCACATGCCGACTCGGCCATTATTGTTCGGAACATTCTTAACCAGCCAGTCGATCGTGTCATAAGCATCGGTAGACTCGTCGATCGATTTCGGATTGTTCTTGTCGCGTGGCGGCCGCTGCATGACGAACGTGCCTTCAGATTTAAAACGTCCGCGGATGTTCTGCGACACAAAAATATAGCCATCTGCGATCAGATCGTCGAATAATCCGGAGTCGGAGAGTGAACTCGTATCCTTCGGCACGCCGTATGGAGATCGCACGAACAAGATGGGCAAGGGAGTGATCGCATTCTTTGGCGCGCGGATAACAGTTTGCAGACGCACGCCATCCCGCATCGGAATCATCACTTCCTGAAACGTGAAGTATTCCGGCTTGTACTTCGATTGCACTGGAGGAGCTTGGCCGAACAGGTCAGCAGAGAGGGCGATGAGCGAGAACAGCACGATTCGTTTTGCAAGGGTCATATCATTAACGATCATCTTATTAACGATCATCTTAATTTATGTCCAAATTTTGATGTGATGACGGAACAGGTAGGGTAGCACGGCGTCCATCGCTGGTCGCGAAGGCAGATTAACCCAGGGCAGAGCTCAAGTCCGAGTCCGGTGTTCGCGTCTTTGATTCGACGATCCGACTAAGACTTAAATTGATAATCCCGTTTTCCATCGAGCAGGTCCTTCAGCAGATTGCGTGCGTCCTGGGCCGAGAGCTTTTCCAATTGAATTAGCAGCGCCTCTTGACTGGCGTCCGCCGCTGCGGCGTGACGGAGGCCTTGCGGAATCGGAGAGCGGGCTTTCAGGCCCATCGCCTCCGCTTTCTGCACTTCCAGCGCCAGGCTGGCAATCGTGGGCGCTTCAAACACACTGCGCACCGCCAACTCCACTTCAAAGATCCGCCGGATCCGTGCCGTGACCTGCATCGCCAGCAGCGAATGCCCTCCAAGTTCGAAAAAGTTATCCTGTCGCCCTATTCGCCCCACATTCAGCAAATCCGCCCAGATTCCCACCAGTCCGGTTTCGACCTCACCGTGAGGCGCTTCATATGCCCGGACGGCATATACATTTCCTTCCGGCATCGGCAACGCCTTGCGGTCCAGCTTGCCGTTCGCCGTCAGCGGCATTCGTTCCATCCGGACATACGCCGCCGGCAGCATGTAATCTGGCAACTTGCTGGATAGAAATGCTCGAAACTCCGCCGCTCCGCCTGACTGTTTGTTCGCATCAGCAGCCGTGTAGTAGGCCACCAGCCGCTTTTCCCCAGGCACATCCGCTCGCGCGGTTACCGCCGCTTCCCGCACCCCGGGATGCTCTACCAGCGCTGCTTCGATCTCTCCCAACTCAATGCGGAAGCCGCGAATCTTCACCTGGAAATCGTTGCGCCCTAAAAACTCGATCGTCCCGTCGGCGTGCCACCGCGCCAAATCCCCGGTTTTGTACATCCGTGCACCCGTTTCTGCGGCAAACGGATCCGCCAAGAACCGCTCAGCCGTCAGTTCCGGCCGGTTCAGATAGCCGCGCGCTACGCCCGCTCCAGCGACATACATCTCTCCGGCAACTCCCACGGGCGCCGGTTCGCGGTGTTCGTCCAATATGTAAATCCTTAGATCGACAATGCGGCAGCCAATCGGACTTCCCTGGCGCCCCTCGCTATCGGCTCTCTCTAATGGCCGATAAGTCACATGCACTGTGGTTTCGGTAATGCCATACATATTGATAAGATCAGTACGTTGCGCCTCATTGTGTGCGTACCAGGGTTTTAGCGTAGCTACCTCGAGTGCCTCTCCACCAAAGATCACATACCGCAACTGATGTACTCGCTTGCTCGCCTCCTGTACAGCAATCATTTGCCGAAAGGCGCTGGGAGTCTGGTTCAGAACCGTTACTCCCGCCTGACACACCAACTCGTAAAAATCTTCCGGTGAATGCACGATGCTCTTGGGAACTACAATCAGACGCCCGCCATATAGCAATGCTCCCCAAATCTCCCAGACGGAAAAATCGAACGCGTAGGAGTGAAATAGAGTCCAAACATCGCTTTCGCCGAAATGGAACCAGGCATCAGTAGCGGCGAACAGCCGCGTCACATTCCTATGTTCAACCATTACTCCTTTGGGAGCTCCGGTGGAACCGGAAGTGTAGATGACGTAGGCCAGATTCTTAGGGGTGAGGCCAACACAGTCGGGGTTGCCGTCCGGCTGATGGCTCCACGCAGTTGCGTCGGTGTTGAGATCGACCAGCGCCACAGCATCGCGGAGTCCGGTAAAGAGTCCTTGCAGATGCCCTTGGGTGAGCAGAGCCACCGGAGCGCAGTCTTCGAGCATAAAGCGGAGACGCTCGACAGGATACGCAGGATCCAGGGGCACATACGCGCCCCCCGCCTTCAACACGGCTAGAATAGCGACCACCGTCTCCAGCCCACGCTCCACGCAAATCGCCACTCGGGCGTCCGGCTTAACACCCAACCCGCGCAGATAATGTGCAAGCCGGTTGGCTCGCCGATTCAGTTCGGCATAGGTGAGGGAGGATTCCTCGTATACCACCGCCGTGGCATCCGGGCTGGTGCGTACCTGCTCCTCGAATAACTGGTGAATGCACTGCTGGCTGGAAAACTCAGCCCTGCTGTCGTTCCATTCGTGCAACAGCTGATGCCGTTCTGACGCAGGGAGCGTTTCAAGTTCGCGCACGGGCGTGCAGGGCGTTGTCTCCAGGGCGGCAACCAGAGATTCAAGCGCGGTCTGCATGTATTCGCCGATTCGCCTCGGATCGATCGAGGCCGGCGTCTGGGGCGTTAGCCAAAAACCCTCGCCGTCTACATCATCTACCGACATCGTGAATGGATAGTTGGTCCGTTCCTCAACACGAATCGTGCGAATACCTTCCCAAGCACGCGCCGTGCGCCCAGTTCCCGGGCTATGACGGTAATTTAAGAGTGCAGAGAACAGTGGCGCGGGCGCTGGCACCGCACTACAACGCTGAGCCATCGCCAGCAAGGCGTGTTCGTGGCGCATCAGGCCAGCCAGCAACGCGTGGGTTTTTCGCACACAACTCTCCACGCCTTCTTCGCCAATCCGAATCCGCACAGGCAGCGTGTTCGTAAACAGTCCCATCACCCGGTCTGAGCCGGCACCGCCCTGCATGCGGCCAAACAAAACCGTGCCGAAGACCACATCTTCACGTCCCGAAACTTTGGCGAGTACGCGTGCCCAGGCCAGGTGACACAGGCTCGCTGCGCTGACTCCAAGTTTGCGCGCGCGCTCCCGAACTCGCCGGGCAAGCGCCGCTTCGAGTGCCATGTGCGCTTCCTCAATCCCGGTGCCATCGCCCTGTACGTCGAACAATCCGAATGGAGTCGTGGGCTCATCCACATCTGCCAGCATCTTCCGGAAAAATATCTCATGTTCCTCTTTGCTTACCCCCAGCCGGGTTCGCGCCACCAGATTGCGAAACGGCAAAGGGGCCGGCAAGTGCTCCGCCCGTCCAACTAGATGCGCCTGGATTTCCTCCTGCATCACTTCCAGCGTGGTGTGATCGGCAAGGATGTGATGCAGCAGTTGCATCATCAGCCAGCGCTTCTGGCCTTTATCGAATGCAACATAGCCCCGCAGCAACGGCGCCTGGCGCAGGTCGATGCGGCATCGCCGCGGATCGAATCGTGCATACAATTGCTCGCTTACATCGCCGTCGGCCGGGTCGAATTCAATCTCTTGAATCTGTAACGCCGCCTTGTGCTGGACAACCTGCACTGGTTGGGAAAGACCTTCCCACATCACGGCCGTGCGCAGGATATCGTTGCGGTTGATCACTGACTGCAACGCCTTGAGATAACCGTCCAATCGTTCCCGCGTGTCGAAGCTGAGAAGAGTGGCCAACAGGTAAGGGTCGCCCTCGCCGCTCATCAGATGATGAAACAGAATCCCCTCCTGCAGCGGCGCCAGGGAATAGATATCCTGCACGTTCGCCACTCCCCCCGGCACACTTTCAACCACTTGATCGATCTCGTCCTGGGTAAGCGTTGCGAGTGGCAGCATCTCCGGAGTAAGAGCCGTACACCCTGCCGGAATTTGATTCGGTGGTATCGCTGCGGGGTTTGCCTTGGCCTCAACGGTAGCCGCTAACTCAGCCAACGTCGAAGCAGCAAACAGAGCACGCACATCCACCTGCAGGCCTCTGCGGCGCATGCGCTCGATCAGGATCACGGCCAGCAGGGAATGCCCGCCGAGTTCGAAGAAGTTGTCATGCCGCCCGACGCGGTCCAGTTTGAGAACCTCGCCCCAGATGGCGGCCAGTGCGATCTCAATCTCGCCCCGAGGTGCTTCGTAGCTGTGCACCGTGTAAGCATCCGCTTCAGGCGCCGGCAGCGCCTTGCGGTCCAGCTTTCCGTTCGGAGTGAGCGGCATCGCCATCAGGCGCACGTACGCTGCCGGTACCATGTACTCCGGAAGACGCGCCAGCAGAAGCGCCCGCAATTGTTCCGCATCCAACGCTGCTGCATCTGGTGCGCTTGTTTCCGCTGACATGTAATACGCCACCAGCCGTTTGTCGCCGGCAGTGTCTTCCCGTGCGATCACCACCGCTTCTCGTACAGCGGGATGGCTCAGGAGTGCGGCTTCGATTTCTCCCAGCTCGATCCGGAAGCCCCGCACCTTCACTTGGTGGTCAATGCGTCCTAAATACTCGATATTTCCATCTGGCAAAAAGCGGGCCAGGTCGCCCGTCTTATACAGGCGTGCACCCGGAGTCGCATCGAAGGGATTCGAAATGAACCGCTCGGCGGTGAGGTTCAGGCGGTTCAAATAGCCGCCAGTTACGCCCGCGCCTCCAACGTGTAATTCCCCCGGCACTCCCATGGGCACGACCTGCATGTGGGAATCGAGAACATACAATTGCGTGTTCGCGATCGGTCGTCCGATCGGAACCCGATTCGATTCGTCACTCGGTTCACACCGGTAAACAGAGCACCACACCGTCGCCTCGGTGGGACCGTACTCGTTGTAAAGAGCCGCATGCGGTAGTCGACTGAAATGATCTTTCACGAGAGTCGCGGGACAAGACTCTCCGGCGACGATTGCAACCTGCAGCGAAGCCAGGCGTTCGCTTGGGCTGCTCGCAATCAGGGTTTTGTACAGTGAGGGCACACATAAAAGGTGAGAGACCTGGTGCTTCTCAACCATGCGACTGAGGGAGTCCAACTCCCATCGAGACTGGTCGGGAGGAAGAACCAGGGTGCCACCGACGCTCAGAGTCCAGAAAATTCCCGCCAGAGAGCTGTCAAAGGTGAACGATGACAGAAGCAAAAAACTCTTCACCGCCTCGGGATAAAACGCCAATCGCGCGAATGTTGAATTCACTAATCCCCGGTGCAGAACCCGAATGCCCTTGGGTTCACCCGTCGAGCCCGAGGTGTAGATAACGTACGCGGTATTGTCTGCGTTTACCTCGCATGGTGGCGACGAGAAGAACTTACTCCAAGTGAAGGTATCGGTATCGATACAGATTATCTGAGCCTTGCCTTCAGGTACTTGGCCCTCCAACCGCGAGTGCGTAAGCAAAACCGGCGCCTGCGTTTCTGCCAGCATGAAGCCCAGCCGAGCGGCCGGATGGGCTGGATCGAGCGGCAGGCACGCCCCACCAGCCTTCAGTACACCGAGTATTCCAACCAGCATTTCGATGGACCGCTCAAAATAGAGCGCGACCACCACCTCCGGTCCGACTCCCAGCTCTCTTAATCGGCCCGCAACCTGGTTGGCCTGAGAGTCAAGTTCGGCGTAAGTCAGGGACTTGCCCTCAAACACCACGGCTGTGGCCTCGGGCGACCTCTTCACCTGCTCCTCGAGGGACTTGTGAATTATCTGTTCGCCCGGCAAGTCAACTTCGGTGTTATTCCAATCGACCACAATCTGGCGTTGCTCATCGGCCGACAATAGCGGCAACTCTCCGATCCTCTGGTCCGGATCCGCGACAGTGCCCTCGAGCAGTCTTTGCCACTGGGCCGCCATACGAACTATCGTGGCAGCGTCGAACAGGTCGGTTTTGTAATGGAAGCGAGCCAGCACCTCTTCGCTGCGCTCATCTAGTTCCAGGGAAAGGTCATATTTTGAAGCTCCCGTATCCACGTCCATCTGGGTCAAACGCCAGGCGGGATCAATTTCCGGCAG
>JBAVGI010000564.1:0-4837 GCA_049684755.1 Candidatus Sulfotelmatobacter sp. | reverse complement strand
AAAGAAATCTTGAACTGAACATATCCGCCCGCCGGGACCGGCTTTGCCAGCGGCAAGTCAACCACCGTCTTATCGTCCTTATTGCCATCGTCCGGTTGGATAAACCTTAACTGCGATGTGAGATCTCCCTGCCGCACCACCTCAATGCTATTGATGTCTTCGGATCCGTATTCCTTGGCCTCCCACTTGTCGTAGCCGGTGTCCCGGTTGCCTGCGACTTTGGCCTCGCGCACAAAAGTCGAGTTCGGCTGAAACGCATTCTGGTAAAGATGGAATGGAAAATGATCAAGCGACTGTCCGGTCAGATTGTGATAGGTAAGCACCTCGCTCGCGTTCACAGTATGGCTCGCAGCATCGTACTTCGCGTCGATTTCATAATGGACCACGCGTTGCGACATCGGTTTGTCCGAATTGATGGCCAGCGTAGTGTCAGGAATTGCGAGCGCGCCGTTCGAAGCCGCATTTCCAACCGGCGCCGATACTGCAGTTCCTGTTTTCCGCGGTGCCGCGGCATGCGCCGCGTGTTCCTTAACCAGCAGAGACAGCACAATCACAGATACGACCGGAAACAACACGATCACCCACCGGATCTTCATGAACAAACCCCTGTTTTGGCTACGGGATGGAATCATACCGCAGGCAGTCGAACAGCGTCACCCGTGGAGACTTACGCACGAGCCCGTCAATTAGTTCCCGAAACCAGTTGTGAAGGTTAGACTTTCGATCCCGCACCCGCGTCTGTTAACATTGCGGCCACATGCTAGGACAGACGATCTCCCATTACCGCATCGTGTCAAAGCTCGGCGGTGGCGGAATGGGCGTGGTCTACGAAGCCCAGGATGAGCGGCTGGGCCGCCGCGTGGCGCTGAAATTCCTTCCTGAAGATCTGGCGCAGAATCCGCAAGCGCGCGAACGCTTTCAGCGTGAAGCTCGCGCCGCATCGGCGCTGAACCATCCCAACATTTGCACCATTTACGACATCGGCGAGTACGAGAACCGGCTCTACATCGTCATGGAGTGCCTGGAAGGCACTACGCTGAAGTACCGCATCGAAGGCAAGCCAATACCGGTGGAGCAAGTTGTAGACTTTGCCGCGCAAGTGGCCGATGCGCTCGATGTGGCGCACTCCGCGGGCATCGTCCATCGCGATTTAAAACCAGCAAACTTGTTTCTGACCAAACGCGGGCAGGCCAAGATTCTCGATTTCGGATTGGCCAAAGTCTCCAGCGGGCCCATGCCTCAATTCGAGCCGGCGGGTGGATCGTTGCCCACCATGGCCATTGACGCCAATCTCACCAGTCCCGGCAGCACCGTGGGCACCGTGGCCTATATGTCTCCCGAACAGGCCCGCGGAGAAGACCTGGACGCGCGCACCGATTTATTTTCCTTCGGCGCGGTGATGTACGAAATGGCCACTGGGCGCCAGCCATTTACCGGAAACACTTCCGCAATAATTTTCGATGCGATTCTGAACAAGCCTCCCACCGCGCCGGTGCGCTTCAATCCCGATCTTCCGGCTCAGCTTGAATCCGTAATCAATAAATGCCTGGAGAAAGATCGCACGCTGCGTTATCAAACCGCCGCAGACCTCCGCGCCGACCTGCACCGCCTGAAGCGGGATACGCAATCCTCGAAAATCGCGGCAGTTTCCGGTTCGGTTGCCGCGGCCGCGCCGCAGCGATCAAAATCTCAAAAATGGCCGGTGATCGCGGCGATGGTCTTTGCCTGCGCGATCATCGCGGTTCTGGCTGGCGGCTATTTTGCCGGATGGTTCACCAAGCAACAGCCTTACAGCCAAGCCGAATTAAAACCGCAGCAACTCACCGCCAATTCCTCGGAGGATCCAGTCGCGGTCACCTCCGTTTCTCCGGATGGAAAATATCTTCTCTATGCCGACCTCGAAGGATTACATCTGAGACTTCTCGGCACCGGCGAGACGCAATCGCTTCCCATCCCCGAAGCTTTCTGCTTTCGTTGAGCCCGCATCCAATGGTCCCAGGATGGGACCAAATTGCTGGTCAGCGGTCCGGTGGCCCAGGAGAAGCAAGGCATCTGGGTGATCTCCGTGATTGGCGCCACGCTGAAAAAATTGCGCGACGATGCGCATGACGCGTCGCTCTCACATGATGGGTCGAAAATTGTCTTTCGCGACGCCGTGAAGCATGGTGTCTGGATAATGGATGCTGACGGCGGCAACGCCAAAGAATGGATGAAGCACGAGGCCGGCATGCATATTTTCTTTCCGACCTGGCTTGCTAATGACAAGCGCATCGCCTATGCGAGGCTTTGGAACTCGAACGGCGAAGCGAAAGTGGTGCTGGAAAGCCGCAATACGCAAGGCACCGATCCCGTCATTGTGCTTTCCAATCCCCGGCTCGCCGATCAAAGTTGGGGCCAGAATGGACGTCTCATTTATTCCCTGCGTGAGCCGCCACCCAACCAATACGATTCCAATCTTTGGGAGTTGCGCTTCGATCCCGCAACCGGCAAGGCGAAAGGAAATCCTCGGCGGCTTACCGATTGGACCGGCTTCTTCTTCAACAACCCAGAGTTGACTACAGACGGAAAGCGTCTCGTATTCCTCAATCACAAGTCGCAAAGCGATGTCTATATTGCTGAGTTGGAGAGCGGCGGAAACGCGTTAAAGACTCCGCAGCGGCTCACTCTCGACGACCGCGTGGATTGGCCCGGAGGCTGGTCGCTCGACAGCAAGACGATGTTTTTCTACTCCGATCTCGCTGGAAGTTTTGGTATTTACAAGCAGGGAGTGTCTGATCGCAATCCCGAACCCATCGTGACCGGCGCGGAAGAAAAGTGCGCGCCGCAAATCTCACCCGATGGCAAATGGCTGCTCTACCTGCAGTGGCCGATGACGACGGAAACCGCGCGGGCCAACTCCGGAAAACTCATGCGCATTCCCATCGGCGGCGGTCCGGCAGAAACCGTGATGGACGTAAAAGGGGATTCATTCGTTTCCTACGGCGATGATCCCACCAATACGTCTGGAGGCTATCCCAGTTTTCGCTGCACCTCGCATGCGCCGGGCACGTGCGTTCTCGCCGAAGCTGACGATACACAGATTACGTTCTCCGCTTTCGATTCCGTGCAGGGGCGAAAAGCGGAGCTAGTCAAGATTCCGGCAAACAAGGAGTTAACCCGCTGGGATCTTTCGCCCGACGGCAGCCGCGTCGCCCTTTCCGTGTTCGACTATAAAGTCGCTGACGTTCAAATCGTGCCACTGAATGGCAGCGCGCCGCAAAAATTCTCCGTGATGCCGTGGACTGAATCAGTTGCGGTGGCCTGGGCTGCGGATGGCAAAAGTTTATTTCTCGCCAGCTACTCTTCCCGCGGAACTTCGATCGTGCACACCGAACTCACCGGCGCATCCAAGCCGCTATTCAAATCCAGCTGGGATATTTTCGCGCTCACGGCTTCGCCCGATGGTCACTCGTTGGCATTCGGCCCCGTCATTACCAGCGCCAACGCATGGACGATCGCCTCGTTTCCCGAGAAGTGAGGCTGGTGGTCCGCTTGCGCTTGAAGCCTTCTCCCGACGATACTGGAAGGTTCCCTGGAACAACTTTATAATCTCTATGAAAATTACACTCTCATTTGCCACGCCTGCTGAACTCGAAACCGAATCGCTGGTTGCCATTGCGCTTGATCACGCTGAAAAGGACTCGGCGCAGGGGAATCAGTCCGCGAAAAAAGAAAAACCGCAACTCAAACTCGCCACCAGCGACGGAGCGGCGCAATCCGTCGCGGCCGATCTGCTCGCGAGCGGCGAACTTACGGGCAAGCCATTCGAATCAAATTTGCTGCACAAACCTTCCGGACTCAAAGCCAAACGCCTTCTCCTGATCAGCGGCGGCCCGGCAAAAAAGTTCACTGCCTACGAACTTCGCCGAATCGCCGGTGCGGCCGTGCGCACGTTGAAATCGCGCGGGCTCCGCAGCTTCGCATTCATTGCTCCGCCCAGTATTCCCGCAGAAGAAGCCGTGCGCGCGATTGTCGAAGGCGCGTTGGTTGGAAACTTCGATCCCGATTACTACCGCAGCGACCGCAAAGACCAGAAGATTGACGCGCTCACCATCATTGCCGGGGATAAGTCGAATCACGCCGCGCTCGAAAAAGCCGCCCAGGAAGCGCAGATCATCGGCGAGTCGCAAAACTTTACTCGCGACCTGGTGAACGAGCCCTCCAATCGCATGACCCCAACCATCCTCGCCGAGCGCGCCAAGAAAATGTCTCAGGAAGTCGGATTGAAGTGTGAAGTTTACGGCGCCGACAAAATCAAAGAATTAAAAATGGGCGCGTTCTGGAGCGTCGCCCAGGGTTCCGACGAACCCCCCGCGCTTATCGTGATGACTTATGAGCCCGCTGGCGCTCCGGCAAAACCGGTAGTAGGTTTGGTTGGCAAAGGCATCACCTTCGACAGCGGCGGCATTTCCATTAAACCGGCCGACGGCATGGAGAAGATGAAATACGACATGGCAGGCGGAGCAACCATGATCGGCGCCATGCGCGCCATCGCCATGCTGAAGCCGAAAGTGAAAGTGATCGGCATCGTCTGCGCCACAGAAAATATGCCATCCGGCAAAGCGCAGAAGCCGGGCGACGTTCAGATCGCCATGTCCGGCAAATCGATTGAGATCATCAACACGGATGCCGAAGGCCGGCTGGTTTTAGCCGACGGCCTATACTACGCGCGTCAACTGGGCTGCACGCATCTGCTCGATGCGGCAACGCTCACCGGTGCTGTCGTGGTCGCTCTCGGATATGCCAACGTTGGCGCCTTCGCCAATGACGACGCCATCTACGAGCGTCTGCAAAAAGC